>NZ_BAABIA010000009.1 GCF_039542385.1 Prosthecobacter algae
ACTTCAAGGAGGATGCGATCATCATGCTCGATGACGACATCAGTGCGTGCGTCTGCATGGTATCGCTCCGCTGCCGCAAGCTGTCCGTGGAGGAAACGCTGCAAATGCTCAGCAACTCGGCCTACAACGCGCGTGGAGCCGGAGCACGTTTGTTTGGCTGGCATCAACGCAGTGATCCGCGCCTGCTGCAACGCAATGATCCCTTTGGCGTGAACCATTGGGTTGGAGGAGCGGTGGGTGTGGTGCGCGATGCTGAAGGTGGAGTGCCGGTTTGGGATGAACTACTCAAGTGCAAGTGCGACATCGACGCCTCGCTCCAGGAGCTTCTCGACAATCGCCTGGTGTGGAATGAAGCGCGGTTCTGCTTCGTGCAGGAGCGCGACAAGAACCTGGGCGGCAACTCGCTGTTCCGCAGTGCGGAGCGCATCGCCACTGAGAAGCGGCACCTCAAACGCAAGTGGAAGGCCCACATCGACTTCGGTGACTACAAGAGTCAGGAGCGCGTCTCGATGAGCGCCCCACGCCGCCAAAGCATTGCCCTGTGACGACGCACCCCAAGGCACCTCCCAAACCCTGCGACCTAACCAAACCCCACGGCATCATTTGGTGATGCAAACGGATGGAACCCCGAAGCCACGGTGACGAGGGCTTCCTCCATGGACCTCCCAGATCTCTTTCCCGCCAACCCCATGCAACTGCGCACGATTCGTCATTATAACTTCAGCGAGGTATCTTCTGCCATGCAGAAAGCCATCCGCCGTGGTGACGCGGCGTTGGCGGGTTACTGGGCGCTAGAACTGTGGAGCAGCGGCTTTGGCAAGTATGTGTGGAAGCGCCTGCTCACCATCAGCGCAGAAGATTGCTGGGGTATCCTGACTCAGGAGGTTAAGGCGCTGCATGACAGCTACCTCGTCATCAACGACGGCATCCCGCCGAAGCAGGCCAAGGGCCGCATCTTCATCAGCAAGGCAGTCATCCTGCTGTGCCTGTCGAAGAAGAGCCGCGATCCCGATCATCTGCAAAATTTCGTCTATGACCAGACGGCGGGGCTTGATCCTGACACGCTTGCGCTGGAGTTGCGCAGCAGTGGTGAGTATGTCGCCATCCCTGAATATGCGTATGATTGCCACACGCGGGAGGGCAAGAAGCGCGGCAAGACCAAAGCGGACTTCTTCAAAGCGGAGCAGGCGGCACTGGAGCCGTTGCAGCCCGGCCTGTTTGATCATCTTATCGACGAGTGAGTTTTCGCGAAGGTCGCATCAAGGCAGGCTGATAATCTCAACAAGTGCATGTGAGGCTGGGCCATACAGCCATACCTTGCGGAGCGGTCCCCATCGTAAAACGCTTCCTACGCGCCTTCACAAGGTCCTGCTGATGCGGGGTGTTGTTGGTTGGAACTGAGTGTCGTTCAAATGGTGCCAATCATGGATGGACAACGGTGTTCTGCGTCTCCGCCACATGGTGATCAAATCGGTGCGACACACGCGGTCATGGTGACGAGGCCGGAGGGAACCCAGCCCAGCGCTGGTCAACAAGCCACTCCTCCATGTCCATGAACACTACCGCCTCATCACCCATCACCAAGCCCATGCTCGCCGACAAGTGCGAGCGTCTCCATGCCCTCTCCTTCCCCCTGCTGGCCACGCCCAAGCTCGACGGTATCCGCTGTCTCAAGATCAATGGCCGCGCCCTGACACGCAGCTTCAAGCCGGTGTCCAATCGTTTCATCCGTGAGTGGATCGAAGCCAACCTGCCTGATGGGTTGGACGGCGAGTTGATCGTCAAAGGCACCACCTTCAACGAAACCGCCGGGCATGTGGGCCGCGAGAGTGGTGAGCCTGACTTCACCTTCGCTGTCTTCGACTATGTGAGCGATGGCATCGACGTACCTTATGCCTGTCGGATGAAGGAACTGGCGCGGCTGCCTGATTACCTGCGCGTTGATAAAGTGCTGCCTGAGGAGATCCATTCACTCGATGACCTCATGGCCTATGAAGAGCGCTGCGTGAGTGAGGGTTATGAAGGTGTCATGATCCGCACGCCGGGCTCACCCTACAAGTGTGGCCGCTCCACGGAGCGCGAGGGCTATCTGCTAAAGATCAAGCGCTTCGAGGACGCGGAGGCCGTGGTGCTCGACACCTATGAAGGCATGAGCAATCACAACGCGGCTGAGAAGGATGCGTTTGGCCGCACCAAGCGCAGCATGGCGCAGTCCGGCATGGTCGGGCGCGGCGAACTCGGCGGCTTTATCGTCAAGCTTGTGGAGACGGGCATCGAGTTCCGGCTGGGTTACAACCATGTCGTCGGCGGAGTGGATCGAGTATCCCTCTGGCAGCAGCGTTCCTCTTTGTTGGGCCGCATGGTGAAGTTCAAGCACCAACCCAGCGGCGCGAAGGAAGCGCCCAGGTTCCCGAAGTTCATCGGGTTCCGTGAGCAGTGGGACCTCTCATAAGCGGTCTTTAAAATGGTGATCAAAACGGTGCGACACACGCGACCACGGTGACGAGGCCAAGGGGTGCCCTGCATGGGGCCAGCCACCCGCATCCATTCCTCCACATGAAACCTGCCGATCCCAAAGCCGCCCTCATCCAGTGGGGCATCGAACTGGAAACCCGCCTTCCTGTCACCAGTCAGGTGTCAGTGGGCAGTTACCACGCCGGGTATCCGGTCACCACTGGCATCACCCTGGCCGGTGCTCGCAGCAATGCTCCAGCCTTCCATGCTGACACTTGGAAAGCCGAGCGCGATGGCTCCATCCGCTGCGACGCCGGGCAGATGCCCTGCGAATTTGTCTCACCCATCCTCCATGGCGAGCATGGCGTGGATCATTTGATCGCCTTCGTTGAATGGCTCAACGCCCTCGGTGCTACGGTGGATCGCTCCTGCGGCTGCCACATCACCGTGGGCATTGAGTCCATCATCGGCACTTCCGACACGAAAGCGGTGAGCGAGTTCATCCGCAAACTCGCCCACATTGCCCGCTGGCACGCTCGCAGCCTTTACGGCCAGACCGGGACGGACCGCCATCTCAACCACTACAGCCACCCGCTCTATGAGCAGACTGCCGACCACATGCGCAAGCTTGTCACCTGCGAGGAAGAGCGGGTCAAAGCCGAGTGCGCCGAGCAGTGCGGGCGCGGCATGGTGAACTTTAGAAAAGCGTTCAAGCGTGATCGCAACGGACGCTTCGTCGGGGTGGTGGAGTTCCGCGTCTTTGCCGGCACGCTGAACATCGAAAAGATACTGCATCACCTCGCCAGTGTGCTTGGCCTGTGTCGCCGCGCCCACGAGGTCCAATGCCTCGGCGGGTTCGGCAAGAACAAGATCCAAGCCAAGCGCACTGCCACGGCTTCTGATGGCCTGAGATTCCTCTGGGACTACCTCGGGTGGACCGGCAGTGCGCGTCCTGTCGCCCTCGGCCTCTTCGGCAAGCTGCACTCGGAGTTCCGCCACTACCGCAAGAGCGCGCAGCGGCTCTGCCAGCAGTTCGATAGCCGCTACCCCGACGCGAACCTCTAAGCCTTTGCCCAAGTTATACGCAGTCTGCGGATAGCCGGGCCAAACCCAAGAACAACGAACCCAAGAAACGAACCTGATATGTGTGTGATCCTGATTTGTCCTGAAACTGTGCGCCCGAAGCCCGAGGTGGTGTATGCCTGTCATGAAGCCAACCCGCACGGCGCGGGCGTGGCATGGCGGGAAGGTGGCCGCGTGCGCTGGCAGAAGAACCTCAGCACTGGCGAACTCGTGACCTTGCTCAAGAAGCTGGAGGGCGAAGTGGTCATCCACTTCCGCTGGGCCAGTGTGGGCGGGGTGGATGGACGGCTGTGTCATCCATTCCCCATCACTCCGAAGGCCAGCGTGAGCCTCTCGGGCATGGCCGGGAGCGTGCTGTTCCACAACGGCACTTGGAGCGGGTATGTGGATGCCCTGATGCGGCTGGAGCAGCATCGCAAGGAGCCGCTGCCGGCCTCTCCGATGAGCGACACCCGAGCGGCGGCTCTCGTGGTCCACACCACCGGCCCTGAGGCGCTGCACAAGCTGCCAGGGCGCTGGGTGTGGATGAATGCGCAGGAGACGCGGCTCTACGGAGCTTGGGAGGAGTGGCGGGGGATGCAGGTGAGCAACACGCACTTCGTCCCGCGCCTGCGCGCCGCCCAGTCCCGGCGTCACCACGCCAAGACCACCGATCACCGCCCCCTGGGCCAGTCCTGCCTTTTTGCCTGCTAACCCAAACTCAAACCTGATAACCCGATATGAAACTCTTCAAACTGATCGCCAGCCGAGCTGGCCAAGTGTTGTTCGATGACCGTGTGGAGGCCGACTCCCCGCGCGAAGCGCGTGAACAGATGAAAGCCCTGATGGGGCTCAACTCACTGACCGGGGTGGTGTATGCCATCACGGAAATCCCCGTGGACCTCATTCAGAGCATCGTGGATGCGCGACTCGTCGAAGCCCTGCAACGTCTCAACGGTGGGCAAGCACCGGCCACGGTGGAGCAGATGCTCCGACCCATCGCCAGCGAAGCAGTCAGAGAACAACTCGCCAGCTTGCGCACCGTGCAGGCGGCAGAGGCTGCGCCACCACCCGCGCCGCAGCGGTTCGATGCCTTTGCCGGTGGAGCGGTGGCTGAACAGATCATTGGACAACCTGCCGCTGTCACGCCCAAGCCCGGGCGCAAGCGCACTAGCGTGACCACCGATGGCACTGTGGTGGATTGGAAGGCGGTGAAGCGGGTTTACCGCCGCACGGGTTCCATCAAGCAGACCGCCGCGCAGTTTAAGCTTTCGATTAACTCCGTGAAAGCACGCATCCGTCGGGAGGGCTGGACCCATGAGTGATCGGCTCACCATCACCAAGTATGGCACGCGCTACTGGGCCGTGTGGATCGACGGGCAGTTGCTCGCCGTCACGCTCTACAAGAAGGGCGCACGGTCGGTGGCCTCCGCGATTACGACGCTTTCCACGACTCATGGAAAGGAGGTCCATCATGGCATCCAAGGCGCGTGAACGTGTTCTCAAACAAGCTCCGTTCTCCCCGATGAACTGGCGACCGCGCATAGCGGAGGATTTGATCGGCCAGGCCAAGCGTGTGGCGATGGCGCAGGGGAGCAAGGCGAAGCGGCTCTCCAGTGATCCTTCGGCCACCATGAAGCTCCTGCTCTACGGTCCACCCGGTGTGGGCAAGACGAGCGTGGTGGAATTGGTGGCCTTGCAACTCGCTGGCACGCCTCTGTCCATTGAGGACTACAACGGGCGTGAGGTGACGGTGGATCTCGTGCGCGATTGGATGCGCCAGCTTCCTTATGGCAGCCTGTTCAGTTCATGGTCGGTCAAGATCGTTAATGAGCTGGATCGATGTTCCCGTGAAGCGCAGGACTTGTTGCTCACCTACCTGGACCGATTGCCACCGGGCCGGGCGTTCCTCGGCACGAGCAACCTGCAGCTCGATCTGCTCACCGAGCGGTTCCAGACGCGGTTCCAGGCCATCAAGCTGCTGCCACCGACCACGGAGGAGCTGGCGGCGTTCCTGAGCGCTCATTGGGCTGTGCCATCTGTCACCGCCACGCAGATCGCCGTGGGCAGTGGTGGCTGTGTGCGGGCCGCCCTCGCCGATCTCGAATCCTATCTCGACCAGCAACCCTAACCCCCGAACAAACCTACGCAACGCACCATGAACAACATCCAGAGAATGATTGAACGACACGGCGGCTTTGAAGCCGTGAAAACGGATTACCTGCGCCTTGAGAACCCGCCGTTCATGCGGCTGGTGATCGAGGTGATCGGCGGGCCGTATCCGAACCTCGCGTATGAGGTGAGCGTGGCGCACTATGGGGAGCAGAATGGCGATGCCATGCGTGATCCCGAGATCACTTTCCTGGTGGTGCCTTCAGCCGAGGGCACGACATGGACACCACTCACGTTCGAGAACAGCTACCTGGGGGCTTGGCAGGTCGTGGCCACAGTGACACCGCAGGGCTTTGTGAATGTGAAGGATGCGGCGCAGTTACGTGACCTGACAGACTTCGCCAGCCAGTGGGATCGTAATCTCAAGGCGCAGGGATTTTGCAAGCAGGAATGATTGCTGGGGCAGACAGGTTGGAGTGCGCCTAACAAAGGTGCATCACCTCGATACAGCTAAGAAGATGACCCGCTGGACATGCGAGGCGGTCATGGATCGATCCTATGACCTCGCGTCCAGGTGGCACCACCAGCTCACCCGGCGAATAGAGGTGGCGGCAGGCGTGGTACCACACCTCAAAGTGTCCGGGTTCGATGACTCCCTTCAGGATAATAATCTCAATTCCTCTCCAGGCCGGAGGCAGCATGGTTGTCGCCTCGGCATCCCGATCTCTGCCACGAAGCCAGTCGAACAAGTCATGATCCAAAGTCGTCACTCGGCCATCGACGGCGTTGATCTTCAAATGTTCGTAAACCGCACGAGACAGATGCACCGTTTCAAAACAAAAGGTGCCAAACAAGTTGTCCTGCCCAGGCCAGAGCATCTGCTGGTAGGCGAGCCTTTGCGTGCATCGGGGCAGCTCGCCGACACTGAACTCCCGAAACTTGTCGGCCTGGCCTGTCTTGACCCAGTGTGGGATGATCCGGAACATGGTGGAAGAGCATTGCGCTTTTGCGTCCGTGGCAAAGCCTTTTTTCATCCAGTGATGATTGGAAAATGGTGATCAAAACGGTGCGACATACGAAGGCATGGTGACGAGGCAGGAGGGCATGAGCACGCCCCTCAACAAGTATCACACCCTGCTGTTCATCAACGGGTCACAGGTCGGTGACAATGCCACGTTTGCTGACTGGTTTGCCAGTGATGCAGACGCCATCGCCGGCGCACGCGGCTACTTCACCGCCGAAGGCTACCACGTCGAGTCTGTGACCGTCAGTCATGGCGAGGTGCTTCCGGCCAACCGCTTCACCCCCGCCTTGCATGGCCTGATGCTCACCGTGCGACTGACCACGCAGGCCTGACCTCCCATGCCTTCCGACGACCTCTTTGCCTGGATGGCGCTGACCGGCCTGCTGATCCTCACATGAATCATCCGCCACCTGCGGACCCCTAAAACCGAACCTAAACCTGATACCACGACCATGCCCACACACCCCTTGAGCGACCACCCTGCCGAAGTCGAACTTCCACCCGATGCAGCCACGACAGATGATCACCGTAACCCGCGCCGACGACGACGTGATGCTGAGGAAGCTGCGCCCGATCTTGGTATCATCATCCAGCCAGAGCCCCGTCACTGCCTCGACAAGCTGATCCTGCACCCGGAGGTGAAGACGGACATCCTTGCCGGTCTGCGAGCACTGGAAACCCGCTCTGACCTGGACCGCATCTGGAACCTGAGCAGCATCCAGCCTCAGCAGGGCCGCTGCATTCTCAACTTCTACGGCCCACCCGGCACCGGTAAGACGCGCGCAGCCTTGGGCATTGCCCATCGGCTTGGGAACCCGCTCTATCAGGTGGACTACTCAGCGGTGATCTCGAAATACCTCGGCGACACTGCCAAGCACATCAAAGCCGCGTTTGACGCTGCCCGCGATCACAACGCGGTGCTGTTCTTCGACGAAGCCGACAGCCTGCTTTCCAAGCGTGTATCAACCGGTGAGTCCTGCGCAACCTCCATCAACCAGAACCGCAACTGCCTGATGCAGGAGTTGGACCGCTTCGACGGCGTGGTGATCGTGACGACGAACCTGTTTGAGAACTACGACCCAGCGCTGCTTCGCCGTATCCAGCGTCATATCAAATTCCGCGTTCCAGACGCCTCCATGCGCGGGGAGCTGTTCGCCCTTCATCTACCAAACCCTGAGCGGGTACAGGCCGATTACGCGGTTCTCACGGAGCTATCGCGGGGCCTCAGTGGCGGGGACATCCTGAACATCTGCCTGAATGCGATCTATGCCGGTAGCACGGACCCGAACCCGGAGCGGTGGAGGGTCACACAGGAGATGCTGGAGCGGGAGATTGCGAAGGCGAAGAAGGCCAAGGCGGAACACGCGGGAGAGAAGGGTAAGAGCCGGAGGAGGATTGGGTTTTGTGCGGGGAGTGCTCCGTCGTGAATGAGTCAGGGCTCAAATGCAGTCTGTAAGTCCATGAGAATGGGCATCCTTTGACAGGCTTCTGAAGGCCCTCGGATTTTCCCGTTGATGTTTTTGAACAGCAAGAGCGGCGACGTGCTGCCACCCTCTTTCTGACGATTTCCCTAGCAGGTCACGCTGCGCGTTAGGCTTCCTCATCATCATCGAGAGAGTTGGCAGGCAGGCGCACGGTGGCTGGTAGAGTTGCCAGTTTACAGTGCGACGAGCACTCGACAGAGGTGCTGTCCCAGCCGACGACCGCGAGGAGCACGATTGCCAGCGGCAAGAGAAACAGCGCTAGAATCTCGAAGTCGAAATACTCCTCGCGCAGGGCGAGATCATTTTCACATGCACTCTCCGTGTCCTCAGAATCAGACGGCGGCATTGGCATCGAAGTGTTCTGTAGCAGCGGCACCAGAATGGCCAGAGAACGGTCATCACGCGTCGTCTGGCTCCAATGCTCGGCTTCGAGCATGCTGGTGAGATTCCCGTTATTGAGATCACCCGTAGCAAGAAGATCGGCAAGCTGACGGTTGGCCTCCGCCGGAACCTGCGCCGTCTGGTCGATGAACTTGGCCGCCGTGCCGTCGCTCATCAGCAGCACGGCTTCGAGGCCAGTGGATGAAAATATCCCGCCGTGCAGATTCAGCGGGCCGTCTGGACGTGCCTGCACGAAATGCGTTTGATTGGCGAACGATCCGCCCGTCTGGCAGAAAGGCATCGCCAGCACGCCTGCACGCTGCACGACGATGGGACTGTCCCCCACGCACATCCATCCCGTGCTTATGCGTCCGGAAACGGTGAGTGAGAGCGTGAACTCGAACTCTCCTGCAGGCAGTCCGGAGGCTTCCGAAAGACGACGCTGTTCACGTGCCGCGGTGCAGTACAGTTGCGAAGCGACGCCCTTCCATGCGACCCGTGCGAGTGCCGGATCATCGCGGTCCAGACATTGCGCGAGTTCCGTTTCCAGTTCGAGCAGCCGCTGGCGCAGGGCCGTGATGGCGGCTTCGGCACCGTCATGGCTGCGCCGGGCGCTGCCGCGTCCGTCGAGAACGATCCCACATGGGCGCGGCGCAGCCCACGCGGCGGCGCGGTCCTGGCAGGGCACGCCGCGTTCCAGATGACCTCCCCCGGGCACGGCGGCGGAGAGGGAGGTCCATCCGTGGGCCGTGTCTGTCGTCATGGATTCACATCGCCCAGTCATACTCGTCCACGTGAGGGGTTGCCCTTTGCTGGGTGGTGGATCCGCTGGTGACGACCTTGAGGCTGTCGGCAAGCCAGCGGAAGAATTCCTTGAAATGCAGTCCCTGAAGCAGATGCGGTGGGCAGTCGGGCGGCAGGATGGAGGCCAGCGTATGCATGTCCACGCCTTGGCCGATGCCGATCCCCATGAACTGCAGGCCGCCGCGTGCCGCTTTCTCCCGTGCGCGTGCGGCGGGACCGTGCCATTCGTCATTGGGCTGGCCATCGGTGAACAGGATCATCCACGGTTTGTAGGCCGCCAGCCCCTGCGCCTTGTAGAAGCGGCGTCGGGCGGAGATCTCGTTGAGGCCCAGCGTGATCGCGGCACCCATGGGCGTGTTGCCGCCGGCATCCAGACGCGGGCTCGGACTCTTGAGGGCATCAACCGCCGGCTCGAATCCGCGCAAGACCTCGACGCTCGACCCGAAGGGGATGAGGCAGGGTTCCACCGAGAGGCGCGCGATGGCATCCGAGCCCACTTCCTGATAAAACTGACCCACGCCCTCCTGCAATTCGCGAATGGGTTCCCCGGCCATGCTGGAGGAGCAGTCCAGCAGCAGCACCACCGGGCAGCGCGGCTGCGGATTCGCGGCGAAGTCCAGCTTCACCAGTTGCAGGCTGCGGCTGACGGTGGGGAAATCGGTTTCGAGATCGATGACTGGAGAGAAAGAGGAGGAAGGGTTGCGGGAGGAGTTCATGGGGGGCTTGGATTTGATTAAGTGGAAGGACTGAGGTGTGAAGAATTCCGAAACTTAATTGGTGTTGGTGGCAGGTAGCTTGGCGCGGGCGGGGATCAGCGCGGCATCTGCCTTGCCGGAGCGCAGGCGGTATTCGTAGCGTTCCAGGGCTTCGCGCCACTCGGCGATGGCCGGCCGGGCGGCTGCATCGGCATGCCCATCGCGAAAGCAGCGGATAAAAAGGTTCTTCAAATCGAAGCTCATGTGGCTCCAGATCACATACCAGGGGCCGGGCGGCATGGGGCAGTCCGCGTCCTTGCCGAGGCCGCAGATGCCGACACGGAGGTTGTCCACGGGGTCATTGCCGTTGCGATGGCGATAGGGATTGTTGCCGAGGTTGAGGATGAAGAACAGCACCATGCCCACAGAAAACCGCAGGCTTGCCGGCTTCACCGATGCCTCGCTCCAGCGGCTGCGCTCCAGCAGTTCCGGTGCAGCAAGATCCGGCCGCACCGCCTCGCACAAGTGCAGGTTTCCTGCGGCATCTAGAAACTGATACCCGTCGCAGTCGATGAAGGCGCAGCGTGCAGTCGTCACATCGACGAGGAAGTTGCAGGGATTGAAGTCCACCGGCAGCGTCCGCTCTGCGGAGAGGATCTCGATCGTTTCGAGAAAGTCTAGGCACAGGCGCACAAGGTGCAGGCGGTTCCAATTCGGGGCGAACTCTCGCATATTCTGTGGGGCACCGAGCAGTCCTTGAAGGCTGATGCCAGCTTGGCGCCGCATTGCATAGCCGCACCATCGGCCCGAGTTCGGATCATACAATTGTCGCAGCGGCCATGCAGCACGATCCAATCCGCGCAAACGCTGGTTAGCAGTCATTGCGGCGATCTTCTGTTCCAGTCGTGCCGCAGACCTGGCATCCTGCAGGACGCGAGCGTGGTACACCTTCACCAGCACATCCACCCGCTCCTCCAGTTGGTACACGACTCCTTCACCACCACGGGCGAGTTCTTTCCCCAGTCGCTTCTCCATTCCATACACATCACATACGCCTTGCAGGACTCTCCGTTTGGCCTTGGGTGAGGCAGCCGTCTTGATTGGTGTGCTCTGCGTGAACGAAGGCGTTGGGGACTGCAATACCGGTTTGCTTGGTTTAGATGCAGCGACTGCCTGTGGCGCAGAAGCCGCGAAGAATTGTCTGATCAGTGCGAACATAGTGTGTGAGAGTGGTTTTGAGATTGGGCCACCTGCATCAACTCAGGATCAAGATAAGTAGAATAATCAGAATCAGGCAGCCCCAGCCATTGCTACCGCTGCCGGAATTGTTACTGCGGTGGACGCGGACCCACTCGTTCGGGCGGGCGTGTATGTGGCGAATGCGGCGGCTCATGATGTCGGGGGCTGGTTTTCGGTGGCTCGGTGTTGGTCCTTTCCTATTGTGAAGGCCGCACTTGTTCATTTTTCCGGACATCACTGCATTTTTTTGAAGCTTGTTGATGATCGTTTTCCTCTACCTCAATCCAGACACTATGAATCAAGATGCTGCGCAGCCCTCTGATAAAACCACCATCACTACTGAAGAATTGACAGGGGCCATTCCATCGGCTTCGGCTCTCTGCGACCCAGAGTTCCGATCACAGCTCGAAGAAACGCTCAAGAACCATCTCTTCGCTGGCACCATCGTCATAGTATCGGGGTCGAGTTTTGCGTTTGTCCGGATAGACGGGCATTCGGATGATCTATTTTGCCATCGCTCGGTCTGGCCAGAGGATTCCTCCTTGATGGTGCCTGGTCGACGAGTCGAATCAAAGTGGGCTTGCGTTTTCATGACAAGAATGCCGCGTGGTAGCCGCCGTCATTGCCACTGTGGCTTGGCTGGACACCGAAGAGCCCGACTTTCGCGAAGCAGCGCTCGGCATCATGGATGGAGGATGGAAATGCTTGGTTCCGAAACAGCCTCTTGTCGAAGTGCTGCCAGCCGCTGGCACAAAGGTTGATCAGCTCAGTGATGTTCTTTCAAGTGAACCGGACCGTGACAAAATTGATCCTGTTCTCGACCTGATTTATTTCAACTACCGATAGCGCAACATGACGGCCCACTTTGTTCAATGGACAAATTCATGTGTTGGGTTGCAGGCTAGTTTCTCGACGAAAGCCGCAAAGTCTTTAAGCGCAGGTGCTAGAGCGGAACCCACTATCGCAGTCTCCCAGTTGGCTTCCGTGCGTTGGCCGTTGAGTGAGTATGGGTTGAAGTTAGCCGATAGAATGCCGCAGAACTGCTTGTCGATGAGAATTCCCTTTGCGTGCAGTCCGGTGATTCCCCGTAATTCCATGCCGTGCTTGATCAACTCAACGGTCGCACGATCCGGGTAATTATCTGTCTTGAAATGCTCGGGTCGGACAACTGCGCGAACATGAACGCCGCGTTGAAGTGCCGCCAGTAAAGCATCACCGAATCCCGGAATAGTGTCAGTTTCATAGAGCGACATGGTGATCAGAAAAATCTCGAATTTCGCTCCGTTGATCAGCTCTGTCAGCTTTTCGCTGATGACGCCAATTGCAGGAGCGGAGAGGAACAACTTGGCATCCCCGAGGCACCAGTGCGATGATTCTTGCGATTCTGTGGCGTGGGATTTTTGCAATTTTTCATCAAGCGTCACTGCTCCGGCTAAAGCCTTCATCGAGTAGGGGCTCGATCTCCAAATGCGATCAAAGGCGTCTTTTGTTCCGGCTAGCGAAGCCTGGTCGTCGATAACAATGGCGGCTTCCAAGGCACGGCCCCTCAATGAATTTTTTGTGAGATTCGCGGAACCGAACACTGCCTTTCTTCTATCGAGATGAACTAACTTTGTGTGAGGCGTGGTTCTGGGCGAGCGGAGTAGGACGCCGACTTTTGCGAGGGTTCGGATGACTTCATGGTGGATTTCTTTGACATTCAGAGATGCATCCCAACCCTTCGTCACCATCTTCCCTCGATTGTCAGTCAGTGGAGCGAGAATTCTGACCACCACTCCGCGCTTCCGCGCATCGCAAAGCAAATCGACCACACCAGGGTCATCAATTATTGGGGAAATAATTCGGAGCGAATCTCCGTCTGCCGCCAGCTCCAGGATTGATTCGATCTCTTGTGTGAGACCTCCATGTGGGGTGGTGGCCCGAAAACATCCATCTGCGCGAATCCCGCTGGTGAGCGAATTGAAATCTTGGGTGGTGCTAATCCAATTCATGGCCTCACGAGAATTCGCTGATGAAATCCACCACATCCCCATCGGGGCTCCGGCGTGCGGCTGCCAGCATCGCGTCGAAGCGTACTCTCGCCTTTCCAGAGTCACTTTTCCAAGCCTCGGAAATACGGTTTTGGCTTTCAGACCACCACGTCGGAAGGTCGAAAGTTGAATCGACTCCGTTGGATGCCAGATGCGTAAGTCTCCGCAGGCCAGCGAGCAACAGCAACACTTCAGCAGTCTTGTCGTCTCGTGGCTCAATGTGCCTGACAGCGAAACTAAACGGGTGCCACCAGTGCGGAAACGAGAGCATATCCCTGAGTTGCGCGGGGAATTCTTCGGATGGCACTCGCGACGCTTCTCCTTCCTCCTGCCAATCATCATCCGACTCTTCGGCATCCCGTTTGCCAAACCATAGCGGCACTTTGGCTGGATGAGGTAGTGAAACTAACAGTGTGCCGTTTTTGCCTTCATATTCGAGGTGAGGTTTCCACGCTGGCGGGATGTCCTGGGCGACAAGCCCACTCGCATCCGGCTGAAACAATCCATAGGCAGAGTGTTTTCCTCGTCTGATCTGCTCCGCGAATTTTTCCGCATGGGCAACGTCCACCGACAACAATTCAAGGTCGGGGCGACAAGCGGGTCTAACCGAAATCGCACCGTCATCCCTAACCTCCGCCAGGGCAAGAAGCCAGCGCTGGCGCAGGCATTTGCCAGACCCTTCAATCACTTCAATGGCCCCTTCAGGAATTCCCCAATCCGCCTTGCACTTGGGGTCGGTATCTTCTAAAGCACGGACGAGGTAGGTTTGTCCGGTCGAATGAAGAGGAGCCACCCAGCAAGCATTCCTTTGAAGTTTCCCCGTATAATCCTCAACCGCTCCTCCCGCCTCTGCCAGATTCACCTCGACCCAGTGCCATCGCGGAGCTTTCCCGAGCACAAGTGGCACAAGCCCGCCGGTTGGCCCATTTACGAGGAATGCATAGGGTTGCACGACTTCCCTAGTCCACTTTCCTCGCGAAAGCCTGTCCAACGTATCGCTTGGGACAGCATACCCTGTAGCTTTTTGGGTGATCACACGCGGAAAACGTTCCAAATCATGGATGACGGCATCCACGACAAACATTTCCAAACCCAGGAGTGACGACAATTCCTGACTTGTCAAAGGGCCGAACCTCGCAAGCGCTTCCAGCAAGTGGCGTTCAATGACGCCCATCTCCTCCTCAAGACAAACCTTCAGGTGGTGCTCGACCTCGATAATAGGCCACGCCATGGGGATAAGTCTTCTGAGTGTAGGTGCTTCGGCGGTTTCAGCCAAGGCCTCCTCGATGACTTTGAAAAGGTTAAGCGGTCTTTGTTTTCTAGCCATTGTGTTCATCCTCCCAAACGTGAAGCACCCGACCTCGATCAGAGACATGTTTGCGGAAGCGACTTAGCACTTCAGCACCCTCGTCCGTGCCATAACGATGGTCTGTAAGCGACTCGATGTCTCCCACCAAAATCAGCATTCGCTTCGCCCTTGAGAAGGCAACATTCAGACGACGTAGATCATGCACCCAACGGAGCCCTGGCCCTTCCCAGCCCCGGCCTCTGCATGGCCCACAGCGTTGGCCGTGTGAGATTCCTTTTCCTCTGCACCTTTTACATTGCGTCGGACTCCGAACAAATGATGCAATCATGACATCCCGCT
The DNA here is from genome assembly GCF_039542385.1 of Prosthecobacter algae. NCBI lineage: Bacteria > Pseudomonadati > Verrucomicrobiota > Verrucomicrobiia > Verrucomicrobiales > Verrucomicrobiaceae > Prosthecobacter > Prosthecobacter algae. The sequence goes on from NZ_BAABIA010000009.1 coordinate 14,934, forward strand.
CTGAGCCTTGAAAACTGTCCACTGAAGCAATGTCATTTTTTTCCAAAGTGACATGGCTGCCCGAAGCGAAGAACTCACTGAGTTTCTGCTCCATCAGGACTTTCTGTGCAGCGTAAGGCGTGACTACGCCGAAAGTGACAGCCTCACCAAGACTCTGTCTGGCCTGCTTGAGAATACGCCGCGTTAAGTCCACTTCGAGTGGGTTTTGAATACTTGTCGAGTCGTCATTGGGCGTCTCCTCGTGCCGATCTTGATAGGCCGAGGTCGAAACTAGGCAAACAGCCTTCGTGAACTCACCGAAGGCCAAATGGCGAGCCTCTGCCGTTACGCCGTTCTCAAGGCCACCATCGTCTTGGTAAAAGACATGCCCGATGAAATCAGCAATGTCAGGGTGCATCCTGAATTGGCGATTCAGCACCACCCTAGGAACCGAAGGTCGTGTTTCGGTCAGCCATTCAAAGGCGCTGCGTTCTAGCCAGCACGAGGACATCGACGGTTTGAACGACTGACTCGATGAGGGCAGGCGTGTCACGTCATGACACCGTGCGGAGCATGAATTCTCGCACTGCCGTCCGAGCTCCATCGGTGGGGCCGGAGGCAACTGCATCTCGTCGCCAATCAGAATGGCACGCTTGGCTCGGGACAGAGGAATCAAAGTCTGGGCCAGAGTCGCGTGAGCCGCTTCGTCTACAATCACCATGTCCACGCCCTCCTTGCCGTAATACTCGTGGAATGCCCTCCATGATGCCAGGCCGACACAGGTGCTCAGAAAGACCTGTGTCGTGTTCCAAAAGAGTCCGGTGAGCTCTTGCGAAGACGTTTCGGCGGCCTGTTGCCAACGCTCGCAAAAAGCTGCCTTCTCTTCATTCCGCCTGATGGCGTGGATCAGTTCGCTGATCCGGTCGTTCCACACTGGCGGCGGGTTGTCCCATGTGATGGGCGCAAATTCCCCAGCCGCATTCCATGCCTGGGCGGCACGCTCCTGGGGCGGCAAATGTTCAGACTCTGCCAGCTCCCGCTCATGCTTCAGATCCTGCAAACGCCCGCGCAACGATTGTTGCGCTGCTTCAAGGACCATGTTGCTCGCTGACTGCACTTCTTGAATGGCGGTGGATGCATGGCAGCGGCACTCTTGAAGGTTCCTCTCATGTTCCGCGAAGGAGCACTCATATTGCGCAATCTGCCGCCTCGCCGCCTGCTCGTCCGCGATGGCGCGCGAGAAGCGCTGCTGCAACAACGCAGCTGTTGCGAACATGTTTGGCACCAGGGACGAAAGGTCAAACCATCTGCCCGGTTCGGCCCCGCTGTGTTCAGGCGCAGCGCCGGTCTTCTTCAGGTAGGCACCCGCCGCATCATCACCTCTTTCTGCCGCAGCGCGCCAGTCTGCCTGGGCTTTGAGCAGTGCACGACCGTCGGCGGCGGCTTCAACCTCGATACGTGCGAGCTCGCTGTCTCTGTTCGATTCCAAGGTCGTTGTCTGATCCGCTCGCTGGCGCTCAGCTGTCTCCCTCGTCCGTTCGAACTCCTCCTGTGCCTCTTGCGTGAGGCATTCAATCTCGTGACGCCTCGCCGCCAGGATGACAGCTCCAGCATGGGCGGATTCCAGCATTTTGGGCAGGGGAGCGAGCCTGCCTCGGAGATCGTGACAGGCCTGCACTTGTGCGGCAGCCCGCTCACGCACCCGGGCCAGAAAGCCCTGCTTTGTGCCGCCTTCGAGGTAAGCTCTCTCCAAGTCGGTGAGGCGTGGATTGTCAGGGCGGGCATGGCGCACCATGCGGAGTGAGCCATCGCGATGAAGCCGCTCAAGAACATTCGCAACGGCCTGATGTGTCTCACTGCAGATCAAGACTTTCTGCTTCCTCGGGATCGCCTGCCGCACGGCCTCGGTGATCACCGTGGTCTTGCCCGTCCCTGGCGGTCCCTTCACCAAAACCAGCGGCGCGTCCGACATCATCCAGTTCAAGGCGGCCTGCTGCCTCGGGTTTCCGCTAAGGGCCGGATCAGATGCGACGACATCCAGCGCAGTCACCGGTCTGCCGGGTGCATTTTTCGTGAAGGCTGAGATCAGATCAGGCGCTTCATCAGGTATGCACCAGCGAGCCAGCTCCTTCAACTGGGCCAGTTCAGGGGGAGGGATCAGATAGGGGGACACCCACACGCATTCCGGCACGTCGGCCACCACGATATCAGCGGGAAAACTGATCAAAAAGCAGGGCGATCTCGCGGAGCAGTCGAGGCCGGCAAAGAGCGGATCCACAGGTTTCCCGAACGGATCTGGAGACTGGCGCCTGATCTGCACTTCGCTGCCGCGTTCATCATAGGCCAGCCGGAGGGGGGTGGACACAGCGAACGGCTCCGTGCCTCCCCGCGCCCAAGCGGGCGGCTTGATGATGGGAAACCTCAAGATCACCCGTTTCCGCATTCGTGCGGTCGTGGCCTCTGGCGCACCGAGTTGAACCGCACGGAAGTCCAGCAATTCACGCGCTACACCGCCCGCCTCCATCGCCATCTCTAGACATACACCGAGCCCTGCGATTTCGTGTTGAACTGCCACGACTGCGGCACGCGCCGCCGAATCTTCATCCGCTTTGCGCAGCAGGACATGGAGCAGTTTCCTGGCATTCTGAGAAAGCGCATAGTCAGCACCAGCGACACCGTCCCAGGCAGCCACCTTTTCATGGGGGATGTCATCATCGCGCCAAAAATAGCACCCGGTGGCTGAATTGAATCCCACATGAACAACACCTTCTCCCAAACATTCACGACAGCTCTTTGATCCAGAACCTTCGCAGGCATTGCAGGTTAGGATCGGAGGCTTGCCGCTTCCCTTGCATACATAGCATGTTTGTCGGCCAGCTCCCTCGCAGACATTGCAATCTAGTCGTCCACTACCGGAACAAGTCCTGCAATCTCCCATGCGATCCCCCTTTCTCCCAATGAAATCACCGCTTCCGTTACAGCGCCGGCAGCAAACGTGCCCGCAGCTGCCACATTTCGAGCAAGCAACGGTGCGGGAACTTCCACACTTCTTGCACACACCCTCGGGCTGCCATGTCCCGTGCCCCTCGCACTTCCTGCACACCACCTCTCCAGAGCCGCAACATCCAGTGCAGACCACTCCCAGTTTCACATCCCCCTCTGCCAGCCGGCGGAGGGTCCATGATTGAGCATCACCTTCTTTCTTCGTTCCGGCAGGTGGGCGTTGGGCCAACAACGGCAAGGGTAGCAATGAGTTGGCCCAGACTTCCACCCCCACGAAGACGTCCTTCCCAGGCAGAATATCCGCGAGGATCGTGATGAAGTCCGTTGAAACCGCCAGCATCGGGTGGTCCTCCCAAGTAGTCTTTCCCGGCGCCCCCGCTTCGGCCGGCGATGCCTGGGCAGACATGCCGTAAACGCGGTCAATCCGCACAATGCCTTGCAAAGACTCAGGTGCCTCCCCGCCGGAGAAGCGAACGACAACTTCCCCGGCATGACAGTTCTTTCCCCGGCGAACGGGCATAAGCATGACTCCCTCTCTGGGTCGCCGAATTCGCACTGGCCAGACCGCGAGACGCGAAGGTTTTATGATAAGTTCGTCAACCCCGGCGGTCATCTCAACCCCGAGTGCTCGCAAGGCTGGCAGGACCTTTTCCGCCAGACGCTTGTCAAAATAGAATGGCAGCAGAAGATCCGGCAAAGTAGAGTGAGTTGGAATTGACGAAGCTGGCAGACCGCTTGAACGGTCTGCACCTCTACATAGATGTCCCCAGTAGGCAAAATTTCCGCAGCATTCGCCCAAGAAATTCAGCAAGCGCTGATGGCGGGCACCTTGCGGTCGCCGGAGCCAGAACTGCACTCCGCCTTTGGCAGCGTTTATTTCGGGCCTCTTGCACCGTTTGCCCAAGGGCTTCCGCACTACGGAATGGTTCGGGCTCCAAAAGAGGGAGGGAAGCACCTCGGCGTCATGCGCTTCTCGCCCGTCACCTCAAAAACGCCTTCAGCAAGGTGGGAACGTGAGACTTCTCTAGCGATGCCAAAAGGGACGCCGCTGAGTCGGGACCGGAATTCGGAGAGTTTGCAAAAGGACTCTTGGCTTCTGCTGGGGCTGGGGCCAATCCCGGTCCCAAGGCAAACTCTCAAGTCTCAGATCACCCGGCACGAGAGTCATTACGTGGGACTGCTGCCCGAGGAGTGGATTCAGAAAGCCCGTGAACGGCTCAATCCCAAGCCGACCCCATGAACACCTTTGATGCTGTTAGCGGATCCGACCTTCCCACAGCCATTGAGGTGTGGATGGGCCGTGAGGACGCAGGTGCTGACCATGACCGTCTGATCGGCGGGCTGTTTGCAGTATGTGTGAACCTCGCCAACGAACTGCGGGAAGACAGCCCGACCAGGCCTGGCATGGATGCGATGGATCTGGCTCACGAGTTCCTAGTGGCCGCCCGCCACGAAGGCCTGGGAGGCATCGAGAAAAAGGCCGGCCTGCGCACGGCATTTCGCCGCCACGTATGGCGCTCGCAGAATCCAGCGTCTGACGAACTCTGGGAAACCCTGAGTGAAAGTCTTCGGGAGCTAGCGCGGCAGGGGCACGCTTGCCGAGTGGGTGCCAACTGGTCTGCTCCCAATAGCAATGATGCGCAGTGGGCAGCGGGTCCGGCCACGGGGGTTCCTCAAGCCACCGACATGGTGGTGTTTGAAGAGTGCGCGGAGAAACTCAGACACTACTATCCGCCTGGAGCGCTGGGTGCGGCAGGTAAAAAGGTGCCAAAAATCATTTCTCCCACGGATGCCCGGGAGCTGGCCGCGTCTCTTCTCGATTGCGCCCCCGGCTGGGTAACCATGCGCGAACTCTTCGCAGCTTTCCGAAAACATGTTCATCTTTTGAGTGTGGATGTATCCATTGACGATGGGAACAACCCCGGCTTTCTGAATGAGGAAGACCGCCGGCATCCTGACACGGAACTGAAACTGCTGGAGCTGGCTCGCGCCAGAGCCGGCACACTCTGGGAAACTCTCCGTCAGAAGACACTGTGTGAGGTGCTCTGCGGTTATGTTCTCCCCAAAGTGCTGGAAGGGAAGAAAGTGACGCTTGAGGCCCTCGGCAAACACTCGGTGGTGTTCGACAAAAAGGAAAAGATCATGCGACTTCTTGCCGAGGAACTGCGTCCTGAAGCGTTCGCGGAGGATGAAGCCGTGACGGCGCATCATTCGTGGCATGCGGTATTCGTGGCTTTGGTTGCTTCCGAACTGGCAGCCCGCTGTGACGAATGCACCGGAAAACGTGAGAATTCCAGCCTTCCTTCCCCTGTGACGATATGACAACACCTTCCCACAAGGATCTGGCAGCAGGATTCCAACGGCTTTTAACGGCCGCGAAGGACAGTCCGCCGCGTCCACGTCTGCTGGTGCCTGTGATGAGCACCTCTGCCCCCGCTCGTCCCGGTGACGTATGGATCGCATCTGGTGGTGAATTAGCAGGGCAGTATCCGACTGAGACGGAAGGGATATTGTTGTTGGTCGTGGCTGACACTGGCATGGATTCACGCCTCGGCCGGGTCTTGCGGGTGGCACCCGTCTTTTCCGAGATCGAACTCGCCTCGTTCGAGGATGCGATTCTTCCCTCTCATGTCCTTGGCTGGGAAGCCGGCATCGCCTTGGGTTGCGAGTCGCCATTGGCCCAGGACAGCCTGAAACGCTGTGTGGGCCATCTGCCGGAGGAATGGACCCGTCGAATCGACGCCTTCCGCCACAGACTGGAAGATGAATCCATCCCCTTTCCAGACGGCATTCTCACCGGGCGTCCTTTTACCGACGACCGTGATCCTGGTTTCCTCTTCCATGAATCATTGGTGCAGCGCATGACCGAACTGATGGAACCGGTCCTCTGTGAGGTGCTCTCCCCAGCCGCCATACCCCGCACCCAGGTGAGCCAGTGGCTGCGCGAAGAATGGCAGAGCTGGATGGCAGCCGCCAGGCAGGCCGGACGCACCGTCCAGGACTCCACCCAGGGCTTGCTTGACTGGGCTGAAGGACATCTGGCTCATTTCGAATTTTCCGTCCCTGCGCCCGCTGGCTTCAAGGCTGACGATGAGCAGCGGGCTGGCGGCGTCCAAGTCACCGAGTTCCGGGTCGTGGACAGCGGAGCATGGTTCCACATCGTGCGTGAGATTCCGGCCAGGGCGGAACTCATGCTCCAAGTCCTCGAAGATCCGTCCGGCAGTCTCGAAGGCGCTGAGATCCTCGATGTGGACGGAGGCGTGCTTGCCACCGTGCGCGGCGGACTTTCATCTCATCCATTTGAGGTCAGGGATGGCTCGTTGCTCATTCGCCTGGCATCGGGATCGCTGGCCCTCCTCACCCGGGTTGATGCGTAGTTCCATGCATCTCATCACCAGGCTCCAAACGCATCGGGGATTTCTTCGATTCGTGTCCCATGAGACACTCGCCGGGGTGCTCCTCAGACCTCTTACACCGGTGCTGAAAGCCCGGTTGATCGCGGAGTCTGTGCATCGGGTCTGGCTCTATGCAGGCAGTTCCCTCGACTTTGGCCACACAGCGTCCTTCGAGCGAGCGTGGAAGCACCTCGACATCCCTGAAACTGTCATCACGGCGATTCTGGAATGGGGCTGCTCCCAGCACAGCACGCGCGACCATGCTCCGCCTGCACCATGGTTGGAGTGGGCGGACGCGCAGCTGCGGCAGGAGCTCGGCACTCTCCTGCAAGGCTGGCAGGAGGCGGATGGCATCATCCCCTTCATCGCCCCACCTGGAGAGCCCAATGACTGTCTCCGCGCCGTCGGGCTGCCCTTTCGGATTCGGGACAATGTGGGCACGCACGGCCCTCATGCCGTGGGATGCCGGGGGCAACCCTGTGGGCTAGACCTGAATGAAGGTGTTGAAGCCGCCATCGAGATGGCCCGGCGCGCAGGATGGATCGGACGGAACGACTGCTTCGCGGTGGAAATGACCACCCTCGAGGGTTCCTGCGACTTCCCCGTCTCAGGAGCAAGCTGCGGGCTTCCCGTGGCCTTGGCACGAGGCTTGAGGGCCGAAGGACTCCGAGTGCCTGTCTTCCAGTTTGCGGCTTCAGGCACCCTGGGTAGCGGCGGCAGCAGCCTCGCCCCTCATCGTGATGCCGAAACCCTTTCCCAAAAGGAGACGCTCCTGCGTTCCTTCGGGGTGAAGCAGGTGATCCTTCCCGGCGGAGGACCAACCCGCTGGCCTTGCGGTGAAGACCTCACTCTGCGGATCGAGGACCTCTTTGCCCGGTTGACGCCCGTCGCGCAAAGTGACGCGCATGATGCCTTGCTGCAAAAGGTCAGCCAGCACGCGGAAGCCATGCACCGTGGTCATCAGCCAGCTGAGCTTGTTGAGCGGCTGATACGCAAAACGATCGCCGACAGTCTACCCGACAACGACAGTCGCCTCACTGACGTCCGGGCCGAGGCGCTGCTGACACTCTCTGCGGCCATGAGCCACCTCGGACGCCCATTGGAGGCCCGGGATGCCAGCAGGCAGGCTCTTGAGCTGGCCCAGCGGCTTCCGTCGTCGTGGCGGGGCCTGGCATTGGCCAGGTCAGCCGTGATTCTCCAAGACCTTGGCGAATACGAGGCCGCGATGGAAAACTGCGAGCAGGCATTGAGTGTGATCCACCCTTTCCAACAGGATCTTGAATCATTGGAACTGGATATGAAGGTGAGCGGAACCAAGGGGCAGTTGCTCACATACTGGGGCCTTGGTGGCCCTGATCCATCCCGTTCCCTGGAGGCACTCCGATTGCTCGAACACGCCAGGCAATGCGCTCAAAAAATTGACGCACGTCGTCGTCACCTGGGTGAACCTGAAGAACCCAGAAATGCCGCCTATCTGTTTTTATGGCATGCCTTGCATGCACCTGGACAAGCGGCTGAAGCCTGGCAGAACGCCTGGGCGGCAGCCGAGAAACTGGATCTCAGCAGAACCAGCCAGCAGTATCTGCTCAGGCATCGCTGGCTGGCAGTGTATCGAAGCATGTTAGTGGAGGGCAAGGCCCCTGGCTGGATGCACGACGCGGAAGACCTCGGGATGCCCGGCAGCGGATGGCTGTTTGGCACAGCGCTGAAATACCGGGGCACCTGGCATGCTTTCGAAGGCAGGGCGCAGGCAGCTTCTGACGATTTTGACAACGCCGTCCGGCAGTTCCGGCACAACCACGAAGGCATCTCACTCTTCGACTTCTTTGCCGCCACCACCTCCTTGCAAGCGGGTGAAAGCCTCCAGCCCTTGGATCCAGATCGCAGCGCCGCCTTTTTCCAGCAGGCATTGGCCCTCTTCGAGCAGTGTGAGGTTCACCAGTCATGGTTTTCCGGCCGCCCCTTTGCAGGGTCCATTTGGAAAGAGCGGACTAGAGCACGGATGGCAGGGCGTGAATGCATGGAGAACCCGCAACTGCATTATCCGTACTGAGTGCAGAGAGAATCGCCGACCGAAGTGTGAATGTGTAAGGAAATCTCTTTCTGAGATCGTCCGTGACCCTGGGTCGGCACACCACCAAGCAAATTCCATGCAAACGCGAATTTCAGCTTTCCACTTTTTTCACTGCCTGGTTCGCGTCTAGCGATTCAGAATCAACGATTTGGGTTTTTTCCGTTCCAGTGGATTCGGTGGAAAACTGCCTGATTTCGTCACTCACCAGCTCAGCCATGCGCTTCACATTCTCCAGCGTGATTTGATCCGGTCCGAATCGGAACACGCGCCAGCCCGCGAGTCCTGCGGCGAGGTATTTCTCCAGATCCGCGTTGAACCCGGCGGCGCGGTTGTGGCGACCGTTGACCCAGATGCCACCCTCGATCTCGATCAGCATACGAGCGCCTACATGCGCAAAATCAGACCTCCAGCGCCGCTCGTGGTGGAAGCGGTATTCCCTCTCCAAGTCAGGTCCTTTGACGTGGTTCCAGAGCATCAGGAAGCGCGCCTCCAGACTGGAGGGAGATTTCGGGGCACGGTAGCGCAGGCGGGGCATGGCCTGCGCTGAGAGTCAACTTTACGCCTCGGGTGGAGACTGCTCCTTGAGGCGACGTTCCAGTTCTTCCAGTCGCTTTTCCAAGGCTGTGTTGCGCACTCGGCGCTGCATGTGCAGCTCGATCCAACGCTCGATAGGGATGCACAGGGCGAGAACGACCCAGGCGAGGCCCACGGCGAGCGCCCAGGCGATGATTTCTGCGGGTGTCATAATGATCTTCGGGGTTTGGAATGGTGTTTGGGTTACAGCAGTTTCATCTGCTCCGGGTCGTCCACCTGGCTCTCGATCTCGTCGGTGATGGTTTTGCTGATGCTGCACTTCACTTTGAGCTTGGCGGGTGCGCCGTTGAGAACGGAGATGCGCAGGCCGATGGCGAACTTGCCGTCTTCGTCGGCGGAGTCCTTCGCTTCGCGCCAGTGGGTGGCGAGCAGTTCGCGGGCGTGTTCGAGGGCTTGATCTTGGAGGGTTTGGTCTGTGTCCATGGCGGGGCTGGGTGATTTAGTTGGAATCGAGTTCGCGGATGATCCGCACGACCATGCTCAGGTCGCGTTTGAGGGTCTCCTTCTGCTCGCGGGTCGCCCGCTTGAGCCAGCCGTTGTCCTTCATCTGCACCCACCAGGCGTTCAGACGGTTGAGAAACGGGATATGATTGAGGCGGCCACGGTCGGCTGGATCGGAGGTCATCTCCTCGGCGGTGAGCAGGCGACCAGCGGTGATGCTCTTGCGCAGTCGGCGGGTGGACACTGCGCCATGGGCGTCGTCGCCTTCAGCCTCGGCGATCTGGAGCCAGCGCTGCTGATCTTCCTCCTTCAACTTCGCCACCGCCTTGTGATGCTCCCAAGAAAGCTGTTCGTTGCGCAACGAAGCGGGGACACGCCGCGCCACATAGGCGTAGGTCACGAGCGTGCTACGGTCCAAACCTGTCAGACGCAGGGCTTCGTCATAGATCTCGGAGGGCACTCTTCGGGTGCTGATGGATTCGTCTTCAAAGCCAGGGAGGCGTTTCTGGCCACGGAAGTGATCCTCGCCATACACGAGCCAGTCGCCGATGACGAAGGCCGCGCTGGACATGGCAGCACCGAAGCGGGAGGCCATGGACTGCCACTCCTCGAAGCTGAGGTCGGCGGTCACCTGCAACCCTGTGCGGGTGATGGTGATTTTCGGGTCGATGCGGGCGGGTTTCATGGATTCACGCGGAGATGATGGATGCGGGCCTTGCGGTAGCTCTCGCGGGCGAGCAGTGAGCGCATGGCACGGCTGGGTTTCAGATTGAGGGATTGAGTCAACTCGACGCAGCGTTTGGAGACGGCCGCGCGGGTCACATTGTGGCGCTTGGCGATCTCGGTCATCGAGTCGCCATCGTAAGCAAGCCCGGTGACGAGGGCGAGACAGTCGAGCGAGAGGCGGGCGTTGCTCTGGCTGACCATCTCGCCCACCAGGCGGCGCAGGAGATCGTGCAGGCCTTCAGTGTCCGCAGGCTGCGGATGGTGTGAACATGGCTCGATGAGGGATGATTCCTCAGGCTCTTCAAAGCTATCCTCGCAGCGGGCGCGGGAGGATTCAGCGGCGTCCTTGGTGGCACCGCCGGAGCCGGAGGGAAGGTAGGCTTTGTCCAAGCCCATCTCCTTGACCTTCCGTCGCTCCTCGGGTGGCAGGGAGGTGATCCACTCCTGATATTCCCGGCGGTAATCATCGTCCATGTCGCGCTGGCGACTCTGGTAGGAGCTTGGCGGCAGTTCTTCATCTTCATCGAAGTTCATGGGGTGGCTCCTTTCATTTCTCGCCCCAGTTGGCACAGGCACCCGCCTCGACCTCGATGGGCACCTGCGGGAACAGGGCGGCCATCGCTTCGATCATGGTGGCTTGGACCAGATCGCAGACTTCATTCGCCATCGCTTCGGGAGCCTCCACGAGCACTTCATCATGCACGGTGGAGATGAGGCGAGCCTCGCTGGGCAGACGCGGGGCCAGGAGCACAAGCGCCTGTTTCATGCCATCGGCGCAGCTTCCTTGAACGGGTGTGTTCACCAGGGCGGTGAAGCGTTCCCATTCGGAAGCGGTTTCCGGGATCAACCGGCGGCGACCCAGCACGGTTCTGACTTCGCGGGCACCGGCGTCGGCTTGGTTGTGGCTGACACCATGCCACTGGCGCAGGCGGTCGTAGGTGCGGAAGAACTGCCGGCGGATTTGCTCGGCCTGGTCCAGCTCCATCTGCACGCCGTAGCTCGATGCGGCATAGCGCACGAGGCCAGGAGCGCTCTGACCGTAGAGCAGGCCGAAATTGCAGTTCCCCTGCACGCAGACCTTGCCGTTGCGACGAATCAGGATCGCACCCGAGGGCACTTGCACACACCAAACCCGTTCACGGCGGCCCGTGGGTTTCAGGTTCCATGAGGCACGCCAGGTGGAAGGACCACGCAGCACATAGGAGAGTCGGTAGGTCGGCTTATGTTTTGAGTTGGTCTTTGGACTGCAGCTGAGCTGGGACGGAATGCCACTGAGGGCGGCCATCGCCTGCATCACCTCGGCCGTTTGCTTCGAAGTGGTGCAGAACTGCGCCCGGTCCCGTTGAGCCCCGAGGATCACATGGCAGTCCCAGTTGGCGGCCTCTTCGAGATAAATTCGGGCGGGAAGTTGGTGCAGGCAGCTCCAGGAGAGATCCTTGCCGCCCTGAGTCCATGCCCTCATGGCATCGACCCAGGCTGCGTCCGCGACACTGATGGTGGTGACCCTGCCTGATGTGCTGACCTTGGGGTGGAAACCGAGAGCCGATAACAGCTTCAGGCAACGCTCTACTTTGCGCTGCTTGCTGAACCCGAAGCGGACACAGCGGGCTGAAGAAAAGGATCCATCGGCGATGACCATCGCAAGGCTGCGGGTGAAAAGCTCCAGCCTGGTGTTTGGCTGTGTGCATCCCTGAAGATGGCCCGCCGCGATGAATTGACGGCAGTTGCCGCTCGTGACTTCTGCCGCAGCAACCCTGCGTGCGTCGCCCGAATTGGAGATGAATGCGATCTGGTGATCGGCGGTCACCAACAGGTCAGTGTTGCGATCTTCGTGCTGGAAGAGTTCACGGTCTTCAAAGGATTGAAATCCGAGGGGAGTGGCGAACTCGATGATTCCCCTGCGGGCGTCCCAGTGAACCTTGCCTGTCGGATGTCCCCAGCGGTTTGACCTTGGTCGTGGAGGATTCCAGACAACGCCCTCGGGAAGCACATACTGGGCGACTTCGGCCCGACCATCATACTGGTCGAAACGCACCCAGCCTTTCGGCGTCAGCACTTCAGTGTCTCCCGAGAAGCAGGCTTTCGATGTTTGCCGGTCCTCCTTGGTCACTTCATCCAGCGGCTTCCCCAGCACCTCGGAAGCGGTCTGCTTGTGCAGGTCCACGCCGTTCTTGTAGGCCTCGATCATCTTCTTCTCGCCAGCGATCACGGCAGCAGCGCGCAACTCGATCTGCGAGTAGTCGGCGACGATGAGCTTGTTGCCAGGCTCAGGCACAAAGCAGGTGCGCAGTTCACCACGCCCCACGTTTTGCAGGTTTGGGTCCTTCGATGAGAACCGGCCTGTGGCCGTGCCGGTTGGATCGAAGCGGCCATGGATGCGCCCGTCCTGCTTCACGCACTCCAGCAATGATGCCGCCTGTTGAGCGAGCTTTTCAGCGCCCCGGTAGTCGAGGATCAGCGGGATGATCTCGCCATCGTCCGCCGCCTTGAGCGTTTCCTCGTTGGTGTTCTCCAGCTCGATGCCTACCGCCTTGAGCGCTTCAAGAAGCTGCTGTGGGCTGCCGGGGTTGAGCTTGGGCAGGTTGAGCTTTTGGCGCAGCATCCCGGCATGATCGGAGGCGGAGGAGCGCGCCCTCGTTTCGATCTCACGGAGCCTGGCTTTGTCCACGGCAATGCCGGCGGCTTCCATCTCGACGATGACGGGCACGAGATCGAATTCGAGCCGGCCCACCACATCGAGTTGATCGCCTTCGAGAAGGCCCCAGAGCTTGTTGGAGAGCGCTTGCAGGTGGAGCACATCACGCGCGGCATAGGCGAGCTGATCTTCGGTGAGGAACATCGAACCCCAGTCTGAGCGGCTGTGATCAGGGGCGGGAGCGATGCCGAGGTAACGCTCCAGGCATTTATCGAGGTCGTTGCCGGGTTTGGTGCCAGCACTGAGCAGGCGAGCGGCGACGAGCGTGCAGAACACGCGCGTGGCACGCAGCCCGCACTTCACGCGCAGCCAGAGCAGATCGAACTTGGCGTTGTGGGCGATGATCTCGACGGATTCGAGAGCTGTCTTCAGCTCACCGAGATCGTAGCCGATGGCACGCAGGTCCAAGATCCAGGCTTCCTGGCCGTCCACGCGAAGCGACAGCAGTCGGATGTCACCAGCCCATGGATCGAGGCCATCGCCTTTGCGCGAGCCATAGGTTTCCAGATCGAGCGCAACGGAGTGGGATTCGCGGATCGCGGCGGCGATGGCTGGCAACTCGGAGCCGACGGTGATGAACCTGCCCACGGGCATTGCGGGCGTTTCGGGCATCTCCTCCCCTGTGTCTGTACTATACCCCTCTATATACTCTCTCTTTTTATTATTTTCCCCCAATTTAAAGCTCTGGAGTTTTGGCAGAGCTATAGAATGCCCGAAACGCCCTAAATGCCCGTGGTTGGGTGTGGTTGGATCGGTTGCGGTGGCGTCTTGAACGGTGGATAGGCCGGTGAACAAGTCATTGAGCACATTGCCCCTGTTGCTTTTGCGCTTGGTGAACTGGAAGCGGTGTTGCTGGCTTTTGTCGGCGTGGTCATCAATTTGAAGCATGATGCCATCGAGTTCGCGATCCTTGAACTGCCGCAGGTCTTTGCCAATGCGGTGCTTGACGCCCTTTTCGGCCAGATCGCCGAACCACGAAAAGGCCTCCGTCTCCGCGTTGCTCTCGATGATCTCATAGATCTGAGCCTTGCCGACCCACTTGTCGGGGTGGGCAGCGTAGCCAATGACGAACAGCATCCGCATGGCCTCTGTCTGCCGGTCGGCAGGCAGTCCCCCATCATCCAGATGGGGTTCGCATGGATCACCCAGGTTGTGGAACCCGAGCACTCCGCCCACGACGGTGGCCCACTCGGGGAAGCTGTTGAAGGGACGTTTGCCGGCAGGACAACCAGCCTCCACCCACAGGGCGACCAGTGAGTCGATGGCTGACAGGATTTCACGGCGGTGCTGACGCACCCAGTCGTGCAACTCCGGGTTGGGGAACTCGCGACCGTTGGCGTTGTCCTCAGGGAACTCCAGCGTGATGCGGCGTGTGCGTGGCTCGACGTCGGGCCGGAACGTGAGGCCGATGTTGGCCGAGATGGAGAACTCGATCTCGTTGGGCAAGGTGAGGTCGGAGCGCGCATCGGTGCTGCCGAGATTGCGCGCCCCGAATGTCTTGCTGGTGATCGCTCCGATGAAGACAGCGTCTTGAATGTGGCCCTGGCAGTTGGCGAAGTGCAGCATCCGTCGCCCGCTCATCAACGCGGCCGTGATGCGCTTGCGAGTTTCCTCGGACTCACGTTCCAGCGGGGCGTCTTCAATGCTGCGAGCCTCATAAACAATCTGCGTCACGCCCGCGAGGTAGTCCTTGCCTGCCCTGGGCCGGTTGCCTGAGAAGTGCCAAAGCGGGAACCTGCCATCCCAACCCATGAGGCCTCGGCAGTAGGGCGTGATCAGACGAGCGATAGCATGGACCAGGCTCTGCTTGTCACGGAACCCGAACCCAACATGCGCCTGTTTGATCCACTCAAAAGCTTCGTCCCGTGACATGCGCCTCAGTTCTGGAGCCGCAGGGTCCGTGTAGATGCGGAAGCGAGGGTCGTAGCCAGATTTAGGCTGAGCGATCTCACCACCAGGCAGGCGGATGGGGAGCGGAAAATCCAGGATGCGGATGATCTCAGGCAGCTTGCGCCGGAGTTGTGGTGCGGCCAAAAGTCCAGCCGCGCACTCACGCGTCATGGTGCGCGCCGAAAACACCGGCTGACTGGTGTCGCGGTCCATTTGCACCAAGCCCGTCTGCACATGATCCTCGATGGCCGTGCGAGCTTCGATGGGTTCCAGCGCCTGAAACCCGAGTGACTGCGCCTTCTCGGAAAAGCGCAGCAGGCGAACCGACACGACACGCTCGGCCTTGTTGAACCAAACCTCCTTGGGCGCGATCACCTCGGCCACTTCGGTGGCGAACTCGGAGTCTTCACGATCAGGTCCGGGCAACACGATGCGCGGGCGACCTTCGCGATCCTTTTGACCGTCCTTCCACACACGCTGCTCGCGACAGTGCTCATCCACGATGCCGGACTGCTGCGTTTCAAACCACTCCACCACGTCCTTGATGCTGCGTTCGGCGCAGTGGGCGTGCAGGCATTTGAATCCAGGAGGCTCGGAGGCAAAGATGGCCGTGTCAGTGCCGATGCCGTCATGCTGCTTCGAGTGATCATGATCCCAGGGACAGCGCACCGCCCACTTGCATGAGTCCGGGTCGATGCAGTCGCCCAAACGACCCGCGCGACGAAACAGGGCCACGACGTCCAAGGTGGCGAGATCGCCGTTGAAGGCGGACCACCAGGCGGAATCCTTCTTGGGGCGGCCACGCTTGGCTGCTTCGGGAGTTTCAAAGCCGAACCAGTGCGCACCACCTCCTGTGCGCTCGCGTGGCGCATGATCGAGTTCGGGCTTGGTGGCGAGCCAGGCGCGGACGGATTCCCCAGCGTCGGGTTTGCTGTCCAGATCGACGTGGATGAACGGAGGTCGGACCACGCAACCCACATTGGTATGAGAAGTGCCGTTGAAGTGTCGGCGGATGAAGTCTTGGGTGACTTCCTCGGCGCGGTGGTTACGCCAGCTTTTGAGGATGGGCTTCTTGCCACGCTCCTGCTCATCGCCGCGATCGGGTGGCATGAGCGGATGCACGGCCCAGCCAAGTTGGTCGTGGTAGAACTGAGCTGCCTGCAGGCGGTCGAGCTCGTTGATGTTGGACGGAATGGAAAAGCTCATGCAGCTACGGGTTTGGGCGTGATGGATTGGTAAAATTGGATGGCTGCCTGGCTGACGAAGATGCCGCTGAACCAGGCCTTGAGATTGAGGCCAGCCAGGGAGAGCACGCGGGACACAGCGACGTAGGCCTGCCCTGGTTCACGCGCCGCACGCACGTCAATGTAGGCACTGTCGAGAGTGAGGCCTTGGGCCTTGTGGATGGTGAGCGACCAGGCCAGCCGCAGGGGGAACTGGGTGAAGGTGGCGCTGTGCTTGTCGCGCGAATCAAACCGCCATTCGTAGGGCGCGACACGGATCGGCATTCCATCGCAATCGACGAGCACTTCGTCGCGCCCGCAGACGATCACGGTGCCTGTTTGACCGTTTACGAAACCCAGGTCGGGCTGGTTCACCGTGAACATCACCCTAGCTCCCGGTTTGAGCACGAGTTGCTCAGGCGTGAGCAGGTTGGTGCGAAGGAACTGAACTTGATGATCGGGACCCGAGGTGCGTGCCGGGTAGATCGTCTCGTCGGTTTCAATGCAGGCGAGACGATAGGCGTTCCATTTATCCACCTGGCTGTTGTGGGTGAACAGGCGTGGTGTGTCAGCGTCCGGGAAATGCACCACACGGGAAGCGAGCAATGACCCACTGGCCGATGAAATCTTGCCCACACGAAACTCACCCAAAGCGCGCAGGAAGTCAGGTTCCTCCTGTCGATGAACCTTCGTGAGATGGATGGTGGCGAAGTTCGCCTCAATCCAGCTTTGAGTCAGGAAGGCCCAGTCATAGGCCTCACGCGGATCAGTGCGAACCGGGGGCAGTTGCAGGAAGTCGCCTGTGGCAATGATCTGGATGCCACCAAACGGTGCCTGATCACGACGCACCGTGCGACACAGCAGATCGAAGAAGGCGAGCGTGATGCCCGAGAGCATCGACACCTCATCGAGGACCAGCAGACGGCAGTTGCGGATGCGATCCAATCCCGCGCGAACCGATTGGCGCCTGTCATGCATCAGTTCACGGAGGTAGCCGCGTGGATCTTCGCCACGTTTGGGGCCCAGCATCATGCCGCTCCAGCGGTGGATGGTGCTGCCACCAATGTTGAGCGCCGCGATGCCGGTGGAGGCAGTGATCGCCACGGCCTCGTCCTCAGCGTCGATCTCGTTGCGCAACAAGGTGCTCTTGCCTGTCCCAGCCTGGCCGGTGAGCAGGACATTGCGGCCCTGCTTCACCAGCCGATGAAACCTCTCGGCAGTTGGATCAAAGCTCATGAGAGGTGTGGGTGAAGAATCCAGCCCAGGGCGAGCCCAAGCAGGAAGGTGATCCAGGGCCACGACCCGTGAGGCCGACGGCGATGGGTGGAGGTCAACGGGCGTCGCTCATCGAGCAGTGTCATCAGGGTGGGCATGGGCTTGTCGGGTGAAAGGTTCATGCGCTGAGGACCGGCTCGGCGGGTTGCGGGCGGTAGCCCTTGATGAAGCACCACAGTTCGCGGGCATTGTTAAAGGCCTGCCAGAGCGACTCGTGATCCTCACGGGGCCAGACCTTCACCTGTACGGGCGTGGGTTCGACGGAGTTGATCACCACCGAGGCGATGTCCTCCAATCGACGCGAGCATTCACCGGCGCTGTTGAGCGCCTTGAAGTAGGCCATCAATTGCAGCGGCCAGGTTTCATAGTAGCTGGCCTGATACACGCCCTTCTTGTCGGGCTTCATCTTCTGCGTCTTGAAATCAATGACCGCCCAGGTGCCCGTGCTTTTGAGCTTGGCCACGAGGTCGATGCGACCGGCGAATCCGAACTGCGAATGCACCGCCACGGTTTCGACCAGACCGATGCGTTCGACGTGCTCGTCGATCCACAGCTTCACTGGTGCGAACAGGCGCAGGATGTCAGGATTTTCCGGGGACTCGCCGGTTTGTAGATAGACCTCAATGGCGGCGTGAACAGAGCTGCCGAGATCAGCGGCGGAGCGGACCTGCTCGCCCATGTCTTCGACGACACGGCGGGCAAAGGCATCGAGGGGCTCGTCCTCACGCTTTGGCAACGTGAGAGCGGCAAGGATGGCCTGCTCCTGCTTCCAGCCTTCAAGGCCGGGTTTGGCGAGAACGCCGAGGACATTGGTGACGGAGGGCAGCGCATTGACCTTGCGGGCGTCACGCAGGGTGACGGAACGCAGGCCGTTGCCATCGGCCCGGACCACCTCGTGATACGGGGTGCCGTCTGGCAAATACCAGTGGGAGGGAGATTCGCGTTGAATGAGGATCATGGGATCGGATTCGGGAGGAGGATTGATCTCAGTAGGGGATGTTCTCGGAAGCCTCTGCCGGCTTGGCGAAGCCGAACTCGGCAGCCGCCTGCTCCACGGCGAACATGAGGTCGCGATCCGCCTTCAGTGGCTTGGCGAGCGCTTTGGCGATGGGCAGCCAGTTGTCGTAGAGCCCACGCACCGCAGCCTGATCGAGTTCGCAGATGTCCAGCCCTTGATGCTTGCCGACGTGAACTTTGGTGAAGTGCCAGTCATCCGCAGCTTGCGTAGCATCAGACGCGGGTTGGCTGACCCGGTTGTAGGAGGTGTCTTTGTCCTGGCGATCCTTGACCCGGATGTATTTGCCAGAAGGGGCCATGGTGCTGCCGGACTTGTCGGGACGGATCAGGCCGATGTTGGCATAGGTTTCGCCATTGCGTCCCTCCGTGTGGACGATGACGAGCTGAGCCATGCGACCGATGAGCGTGTCGGTGTCGAACTCCTTCTGCTCGGCGGCAGTGAGATCACGACCGAACCACTGTTTGAGGAAAGCCCGCAGTGCCGCCTTCTCACCAAGGCTGGTGGTGAAGCCGCGCGACCAGACCAGATAGGGCCGGCCGTCCTCGCGGAGTTGGGTGGTTTCAAAAACGAGACGGAACTGTTCCTTGGGACCGTAGTCGGTTTGCACAGTTTTGGGTGGAGTGACATCCACACAGACGGCGAGGCCGTTATATTCAGGATGAGTGTCGAAGGGTTTGTTGGCTTGAGTGCTGAGTTTCATAGTATGAGTTGGATGGTGTTTGCGCCGCGAAGGGCGTGGTGGAGTCATCACCTGCCGACCGGTCTCATCGCCACGGACGTCAACTGGGAGGCGGCAAACTCATCTGGACTTCCAGGTCGGTATCATGGCCGGGCATTGATACCGGTATCAGGCCACCGGCTGGAGTTTGATACTGATGCAGTTCCCGGTGGATGCGTGCATCTCCATGCGATTATCTGCATCACCATGAAACCCCACCGCATCCACTCCATCAGCATCATCGGCGGATTCCTCGACGGCGTTCACCTCGAATTTGATACCGGTCTGAACTGCATCATTGGTGCCCGAGGCACCGGGAAAACCACGATTTTGGAACTCGTTCGCTACGTTCTGGATGAACTTCCACGCGCCGAAACCTCAGCATCCGCCCGCAAGCGCGTCGATTCCTTGATTGAGGCCAATCTCGATGGTGGTCGCGTCGAGATGCTGATCGAAACCACAGATGGACTCCGCTATATCATCACACGGTCTGTCGGAGATGATCCCATCGTCATGAACGAAGCCCGCGAAGCGACCGCACTGTCGGTGAAGAGTTTCGATTTCTTCCGTGCTGACATCTTCAGTCAAAACGAGGTGGAAACGATTGCAGATACCAAGCGGTTCCAGCGTGATCTCATCGACACGTTCAGCCTCGCGGAGATCAATGAATTCAATCAAAAGATTGAGGACGTGCAGCATCAGGTTCGCAACCTTGCCCGCAGCGAGGAACCCCTTCAGGTCAAACTGAATGAATGCCAGGAGGGCCTCAAGCAACTGCCCATGATTGAGGAAAAGCTCAAAGCGCTGGTCGGTGAGTCAAAGGACAGTGAGGCGGAAGCTGTGAATCAGGCACACGAGGCCAAAGCGCGTCGTGACCGGGAGACGCGGGCTGTTGCCACCGCGCGGCAGGTGCTGCAATCCATGAAAAATGATGTGGAGCCGCTGGTTGGCCGTTTAAAGAACCAACTTAACCAATGCCTGACGCCTGTCTTGGGTGCTGGTGCCAATAAAGAACTTCTCTCCGCGCTGGTCAGTGGCATGAGGCCATGTGTCACTGGAACGGACGCCGAACTCAACAAAGTTGTGGCACATCTCGACAGTGCCCTTTCAGAACTTGGACAACGTGAGCAGGAACTGCGAGAAGCACATGTCGTTCAAGACATCGAGTTTCGCACGTTGATCGAAAAACATAAGGAGCATCAGGCGCAGTCGGCTGAGCGGGTAACCCTTGAGCGTCGCCGCAATCAGCTTGAGGAAATGAAGCAGCAGTCGGCCCTGACTTCAGACAAGCTCAGCAAGCTTGGCAGTGAACGCTCGAAGCTCCTTGACCAACTGTCGAATCTCCGTGACGCGCGGTTTGCTGTCCGTGCCCAGATTGCAGAAAGGTTGACCAGTGAACTAGGCCCGACCATTCGGGTTTCGATCAGCCAGGATGGCGAGACAGAATCTTACCAGAAACTCATCGAGGAGAAGCTGCGCGGGCAGGGGGTACAGCAAGGAATCGTGGCGCAACGCCTGGCAACACGCATCCCCCCATCAACGTTGGCCGACATCATCCGCCGGTCCGATGAAACAACCTTGATGGTTGATGCAGAACTCAATAGCAACCAGGCCAAGCGAGTCATCTCGATCTTCGGAACCCTTGAGAACCTGGCTCTCCTGGAAACCGTTGATCTGGATGACGCGCCAACCATCGAGCTTAAGGATGGGGCTGGTTACAAGGATTCCGTCTGTCTGTCCACGGGTCAGAAATGCACAACTATCCTGCCCATCCTTCTCATGGAGAGCGTCAACCCGTTGCTGATCGACCAGCCCGAAGACAACCTGGACAACCGCTTCGTTTTTGAGACGATTGTGCGCAGCATACAGCGGGTCAAGAAGGTGCGGCAGCTCATCTTCGTCACGCACAATCCGAATATCCCTGTGCTGGGCGATGCTGACATGGTCATTGTGATGGAAAGCGACGGAGAGCATGGTCGCAGCACCGTGTCGGGTACGGTTGATCACTGCGAAAAACCCATCGTCAACCTGCTTGAAGGTGGTGCAGATGCTTTCCGTCAGCGTGGCAATCGCTATAAACTGACTCCATGAACATGCGCGAATTCAACCAGTTACTTGAGATCCTGAGGGAAGACTTCAATGCGATGCCTTGGCCAGAGCGTCGAGAACTCGCGCAGGGCTGCATTGACTCGATCAAGCAGTCTCCTCAAAGTGCTCATGTCCACATGCTGGACTTGATAGACCTGCTGCTGGACGATCCTCGAATGGAGGTTCGCAAGGCCATCGCGGACATGGTGCATTTGTTGCCAGAACATCATTTCCACAAAGCGACGGCAAAACTGGGCATGGACCATAATGCCTTTGTTCGCAGTGCCGCCGAGCGCGCGCTGGAGCGAAAAAAGCGCACAGAAGCCGGCCCTTCAAAGCGCCGGAAGACGAGCAAGAGTGATGCGGATCTATCCAACCTTGAAACCCTGCTTGGCAGCAAAGGGGCGGCCATGGTGCATCAGCATGCACAAAATCTGTTTGAGGTGATGGTCGGAACCTCGGTACATGAGATCCGCACTTTCATCACCAGTATGAAGGGCAATGTGGAACTCTTGCTGAAGGACTGCGAAAATGGGCATGGCGTTAACGGGGCACAGAGACTTGGCCCTAAGCTGAGGCAGTCTTTCCAGTTCGTTGAACGGCTCATCGATGACATGAAGGCATTCACCCAAGTCACTCCTGGAGATCGGCGGAGCGAACGTATTGCCGATGTCGTTGGTGAAGCTGTTGGGTTGGCGGTTGATCACTTCAAAGCCTGCGATTTCGATGTGTCCATGATTAAGCTGCGTGTGGATGTGCCCAACAGCCTGTCTGCACCCATGTCTCGCATGGCGATGGTGCTGGCGCTGCGCAATCTGATCAAAAACGCATTTGAGGCGCACATGACCAACCCTGGAACATTCGCTGAAGGGCATGTGGGAGTGAGTGCGGCAATTCGTGACGAGCAGCTTTCCATCTCGATCAGTGACGGAGGATCTGGCCTGGGTGCCGACGAGTTAAATCAACTGCGGCAGATGGTGCCTGGTCGAACTTCAAAGCGCTACTACGGCACAGGTTATGGCCTGCCCATGGCTCACCGGAACATCAACAACCACGGCGGCAGCTTGAAAATTGAAAGTCAGGAGGCAGTCGGCACCACCATCACCATCACGCTTCCTCTGGACCATTCAGAACCATGAAACCCCATGCCCTAGTCATCGACGACGACCCTGAAATTCGCGAACACCTTAAAGAGAGGCTTGAGTCTTTCGGGCATGAATGCATTGCCGTTGGCTCACAGTCAGAAGCCGAGGAGATGTTCAAACAGCACACGTTTGCCTATGTGCTGCTCGATCTTGAAATCCCCATTCGCTATGGGCGTGTGTCAGCCAAAAGCATGGGGGAGAACACCCTTCGCAATCTCCGCAAAGACCCACGCAATGGCAACGCGCCAGTTCTGGTCATCACGGCCCATGGAAAGGATTCACCCGCCCTTGCAGTGAAGCTGATGAAACTCGGTGCCGTGGATTTCCTCAACAAGCCCTTCGATGAGCGGCTGGAGGAATCCATCAATGAGGCACTGCAAAAGCATGCCGCCAGGAGACAGGACAAGGAAACGTCAAGCGACAGCATGCAGCCATTCAAAGGCGGTGAGCTAACCTTTACCGAAGAGGCGGCTGAATTGTTGGATGCTAGGATCGTGCGATCCAATGCCACGGGTTACCTCATCCTGAAGACTCTCGCAGCCAATGCACCACATGGCGCCAGGGTCGCCATGAGCGGGAAGGGGCTTGCCAATCTCCTGAATCTCGAGCGCGGAGATGATGCCGTGAATGATGCTATCAAAAGTCTGCGCAAGGGCTTTCGCAAGGCCATGGCACAGAAGAATCTGCGGGTGGAGACTGACAGCCTCATTTGCAACAGCGACAAGGGTTACAGCCTTTCGCCAGGCATCACCTGGAAAGAAGGTGTGACGGTCAGCCCAGTGAAGGAGGAACGTCGCCCTCCTCTGGCAGAACGGCAGGCATGGTTTCGTGACCAGGTGCTTTCGGGAAAGAAGATGACGCGTCGGCACTACGAGCATCACTTCGCCATGTCTGAGCCAAGCGCTAAGCGGGACGTGGCAGGCATTCCGGGTATCCGATTCAATGGGGGTGGCATGAGCGGCTACTACGTCCCCAAATCAACGCGATGATGAACTTGCGATGAGCCATTACTCAAAAGTGGCGTTGACTCTGAGTTTAACCGCATCTCGGCCAATGATGCATCATGCATTGGCAGCCATCCTTACAACTTCCTCCCGGACCCGCTTTTTCAACTCTGGCGGCCCGAGCACCTTCGCTTTGCTGCCCCAGCTCAGCACCCAGCGGGTGATTTCTTCCAGTCCAGACAGCATCGCTTGAAACTCAATCACGCTGCCATCTTGTTTCAGCTTCCTTATCGCCTGTGATGGGTGCCACATGCGCTCTGCCACGACGCGGGCGGCATAGCCTTCAAAACGTATGCTGATCTCGTGCGCTTGGTTTTCTTTGTCATCGTAGCTCCAGACGCCAAAGCCTCCGCCCAGATGATCCCGCGCGTTGAAGCGTGGGTTCCGTTGAAACTTGGACTTCAGCACCTGGAGGTTGGTGATGCGTTGGAGGGCAAACGTCCGCATGCCTTTTCTCCCTAGATCATAGGCCAGCAGATACCATCCGTGCTCGATCTGCCCCACATGGTAGGGCTGAATGGTGCGATGCTCGGGCTTGGAACCTGTGAGCTTGTGATAATCAAAGCTCACCTCGCGACAAGCCATCACCGCATCCAGCAAATCCCCGAACAGTGTCACGTCAGCAGGCAGCACACCAGATGCTTTCACTGAGAATGCCTCATCCAGCTCATGCCACTGGATCGACACCTCGCCGGGACACGCCTCAGCGATTTTACTGAAACTGTCGGCCAGCATTCGCTCCAGCTTCGTGCCACGGACTGGCTCCAAGGCATGACGTGCCAGGAACAAGGCGACAAGATCATTCCGTGACAGGTGAAGCATCGGGAACTCATGCACCTCCTGCGTATAGTAATAGCCGTGCTTGATGACGTGGTATTCCAAAGGCAGCCCGAGTTGATCGCGCATGAAGCTCACATCCCGCTGAATAGTTTTCGGTGTCACCTCAATCTCCTTCGCCAGGGTGGAGCAATTGGGATGTTTGCCAGTGCGGATGATCTTGTGAATCTCCAGCACCCGCCACATGGCAGGACGACTGGCTCCTGAACGTAGAGACGACGAGGATTGGACAGTCTTAAGTCGTGATCGTCGGGTGGCGGATTCTTTGGACATCTTAATGAAGAATAATCCATAAACTTTGCCTGTCACCCTGCGAATGTCCCACCCCCTGTGAGAGATTCGAGATGATCATGAATCCACATCTCACCGAAATCGCTTACATTCTCGACCGCTCCGGTTCTATGCAGCCCATGCAGGAGCCCGCCGTCGCCGCCTTCAATGACTTCGTCAAATCTCAGCTCGATGTCCCCGGCGATGCCCGCCTGACGCTTGTCCAGTTTGATGACTCTTACGAAGTTCCAGTCTCAGCCAAGCTCATCCAGAATGTGCCCCAGCTCACAGCCGCCACCTATACACCCCGAGGCAGCACAGCCCTGCTCGATGCCATTGGCCGGACCATCAAAGAGACTGACCGCCGAATCAACGCTCTTCCTGACGCAGAGAAGCCAGGTAAAGTCATTTTCGCCATCTTCACCGATGGCGAAGAGAACGCCTCACAGGAATACAGCGCTAAGCACATCAGCGATCTCATTCGCCTCTATCGCGACACGAAAGGCTGGGACTTTATTTTTCTCGCTGCCAACCAGGACGCCATCGCCTCTGCCAGCGCTATGCACATGGATGCGCATCTGAGTGGCAATGTCAGCTTCAGTCTCAAGGGTGTAAAATCTACAGGCAGTGCCATGGCACGCAAAGTCAGAGCTATGCGCATGAAAAGCAGCGGGACCATGGATGCCTGCGCTGCTGAGGACGACGCCAAATGCATGGCCGAAATCATCAAGGAAGAAGAGGCGAAGTAGCTATCCATTGGCCAATGAGGCCGAACTCCGAATCCTTGCACAATCACTTCGTTCATCATGCACACTTCATGTTCCCGCACGCTTGATGAAGCCGCCAACGGCTGCTCGATGCTCGTGTTCTGCATATACGCCTCGTCGTGGCGATCTCGTCCGAGGTCTGGTCTGGCTCCAAGGTCGCTACGTCGGCGCATCTTTACCATGAGTCATCGGTAGCTGCTATCACTCTCACCTTTTCCACTTCCACATACCTTCGACTATCTCCATGAATCGCCGTCATTTCTTCGCCCGCATGGCCGCTGCTCTGGGCGCTCACGCTGCCCTTACCGTGCCATGCAACGCCATCGTCATCCCTGACCCTGTGCATGAAGTCATAGACGAATGCCCGGTGGTGCTGCCGCCTGAGGTTGAGATGCCAGCCTGGCTAAGGCACTGGCGCGGTCTGCCGCGACGACCTGTTTGGGAGAGCGCTGATCCTGACGAGTCACTGCTGATCGCAGCGGCCGAGCGGTCGATGCCAGTGTCTCTGATTTACCATGCAGGCAGCACTCCTGGGCTGGCACGCACGTTCACGCCATACCTTCTCTTCCGAACAGCCGAGGGAGATGAAGCTCCCCTTTATGTCTCAGGCTGGTGCCATCATCGTCAAGCCCACCGCACCCTGCGCGTCGATCAAATCACCCTCAATGCAGCCGCGTTCAGCAATCTAAAGCGTGGCACAAACCATCCTTCTCTAACTTGATCTCCCATGTGGCTCTGCACCCAACTCGGCTTCCTCTCCATCGTCCGCAAAGAACCGGACACCTTCCATATTCGTGCCCGCTGTCGGGAGGATCTGGACCAGCTCGGGGCTGCTTGCACAGGCACACCCATCGCCTCGTATGCAGGCTCCGACTACCCGTGGCGCATCCTTTGCCCTGCGGCGGATCTGCCCAGGTTCATGAGTGCGTTGACCACCAGCATCGACTACGGCAACTTCAAAAGCGCCATCGCTCTCAGCCCCACTCACCGCCCAAACTCTCCGCCTACCACGACATCCACCACAGTATGATGGAGTGGCAGAAGCAGCACGTCTTCAATACCCTCACCGACGTCGCCGCCCGCCCGCCCGCCCGCCCGCCCGCCTGACAGCCCGCCTGACAGCCCATATTTTCAAAGGGACCGCGACGCCATCGAGAAGCGCTCTGGCCCGCTCTGGCCGCAGGATGAAGGATTTAGCTCGCCAAAACCAGTCAGCCGGATTCGATCTGAATTCCTGGATTCCGGTATGGGTAGCCGGCGGCTGGCACCAGATTCCGGGGAGGAATTAAGCGGCATTTCTTGCCATCGGCATCCCTCCCGGCTTTGATGAGAATCCAGTTCATCATTCTGCCAACAAATCCGTCCTCCCAATGACCTCCATGACCGCCCTCAAACAAGGCCTTTCGCTTAAGGGCGTGGAGACTGACATGGTGGTATCGGTTTTAGCGGTCATGCCCGTCGGAAACCAAGCCGCCCAACTTATTTACAAGCTTCCCGACGGTACGATCCGCGAGCGGATGATCACACAGGGCGAAATCTCGACGATTGACGTTGCCACGACGGAGCGCCCTTGGTCCTTTGACGGCGATGGCGAAGCATTCAAGCTGGCTGTCGAAGCCAAGCGCATCGACCTCGCGTTCTTGTTTGACCCCATGATGGCTGTCCACACGTCCAACGTGGAACCGCTGCCCCATCAGATCACCGCCGTTTATGAATCGATGCTGCCGCGTCAGCCGCTCCGTTTCGTTTTGGCAGATGACCCCGGTGCAGGCAAGACCATCATGGCGGGCCTTTACATCCGCGAACTCATCATGCGTGCCGATTCAAGACGCATTCTCGTCGTCGCTCCTGGCAGCTTGGTGGAACAGTGGCGCGATGAGCTGTACGAGAAATTTGGGCTTCAGTTCCAGGTCTTTTCAGCAGCGTTGGAGGCAGGCACGCCTACCGGCAATCCGTTTGAGGATGCTGACCATCTCATTGTGAGGCTCGACCAGTTGTCGCGAGACGAGGTGAGCGAAGGATCGGATGAGAAGCACCCTGGACCTCTCCAAAGCAAGCTTTTGGAAGCCGGATGGGACTTGGTGATATTTGACGAAGCTCATAAACTTTCCGCCCATTACTTTGGGACCAAGCTTAACAGGACTGCCAGATTCCGTTTCGCCGAACGGCTGGGTGCTCACACACGGCACCTTCTGCTGATGTCCGCCACGCCTCACAACGGCAAGGATGAAGACTTTCAGCTCTTCCTGTCCCTGCTCGATTCCGACCGCTTCTACGGCAAGTTTCGCGGTGGTGGCGATGCTGCGCACAAGGTGGATGTCAGCGACCTCATGCGCCGCATGACCAAGGAAGAGATGGTCCGCTTTGATGGCACCAAGCTGTTCCCCGAACGCAAAGCCTACACAGCCAATTATCCTCTCTCCCCGCTGGAAGCCGCCCTCTACGAATCGGTTACCAACTACGTCAAAACCGAGATGGGGAAGGCCGATGCGTTGAAAGGTCCGCGCAAGGGATCGGTTGGATTTGCGCTCACCGCGCTTCAGCGCCGTCTAGCTTCCAGCCCCGAGGCCATCTTTCAATCCCTAAAGCGACGCAAAGAACGGCTTGAGAACCGGCTCAATGAAGAGCGGGTCCTGTCCAAGGGGCAGCAGTTCAAACGTCAGGTGGCTGACGAGGTGCCGGAAGACGAGGACGACATCAGCGCCGAAGAGCAGGAAGATCTGGAGGAAAAACTCGTCGCCACCGCCACGGCCGCCGAGACCATTGCCGAACTGGAAGCCGAGATCATCATTCTGGGCGGTCTTGTCAATCAGGCTCGTGGCGTTGTGGATTCCGGGGTGGATCGGAAATGGGAGGAACTCTCCAGCATTCTTCAAAACAACCCCCACATGCGCGATGCCGATGGCCGTCAGCGCAAGATGATCCTGTTCACCGAGCACAAGGACACGCTGAACTACCTGGAGCGGAAGATTGGCGGAGTCCTCGGCACACCGGACGCCATCACCACCATCCACGGCAGCGTGCATCGCGATGAGCGCCGCAAACGTCAGGCTTTGTTCCGTTCTGATCCTATCGTTCGCATCCTCATCGCTACCGATGCGGCAGGTGAAGGTGTGAACCTTCAGAACGCGAATCTGATGGTGAACTATGACCTGCCGTGGAATCCCAACCGCCTCGAACAGCGCTTCGGGCGCATTCACCGTATCGGCCAGGATCAGGTTTGCCACCTTTGGAACTTGGTCGCCAAGGAAACCCGCGAGGGTGAGGTTTATCACCGCCTGCTCACCAAACTGGAAACCATCAACGAAGCCTTTCATGGCCGGGTGTTCGACATCCTGGGTGAAGTGTTTGAGGAGCGCAGCCTGAAAGACCTCTTGCTTGATGCCATCCGCTACAATGATCATCCGGAGCGCGCAGCCGAGCGTCTCAGGAGCATTGATAACGCACTCGATGTCTCTCACATCCAAGGCTTGCTCGAACGCAACGCCTTGGCCCAGGAAACGATGAACGCCGAGCAGCTCTTCGCCGTGAAGGAGAAGATGGAAATGGCCGAGGCCCGCCGCTTGCAGCCCTACTTCGTCCGCTCCTTCTTTGCCAAAGCCTTCGAGGGGCTCAACGGAGCCATGTATCCTCGCGAGCCGGGACGTTTTGAGATCACGCACGTTCCCGCAGCTATCCGCGAGCGGGACCGCCAGATAACCGGGCGCAATCGCCGCGAACTCGCCCCCGTGCTGAAACGCTACGAGCGCGTCTGTTTCACCAAGGAAGCCGTCCGCCCGTTGGACCGTCCAGGCCTCGCCTTCGCCCAGATGATCCACCCCGGTCATCCGCTCATGCTCGCCGTTAGCGATCTCGTGCTGGAGCAGCATAGTAATCTCATGCGCCAGGGAGCCATTCTCGTGGACCCCGCCGACGATGCCACCGAGGCCTCGCTCCTCTTTCTCATTACCCACGAGATCAAGTCCGGCGACAGCACAGTCTTATCAAAGCGGCTCCAATTCGTCCACGTTACCCGCGACGGGAAAGCCAGTTTTGCCGGCTGGGCACCACATCTCGACTATGAGCCGCTCCCCTCCGGTGACCTCCACCTGCTGAAGCCACTCCTGGCCGAACCGTGGCTCTGTGCCGATCAGGAACAAAAAGCCCTAGCCCTCGCTGCCGCCACGCTAGTCCCCGAGCATTACGGCGAAGTCGCAACGCGCCGCATTACCCATGTGAACAAGACCCTCACAGCCGTCCACGAGCGCCTGACCAAAGAGATTGCCTTCTGGTCCGACCGCTGGATGCGGCTCAAGGACGATCAGGAAGCCGGGAAAGACGTGCGTCTGAACCTCGACAACATCCAGCGCACCATCAACGACCTCAACGGCCGATTGGAGAACCGGAAGAAGGAACTGCAATCCATGCGCCACGTTACCAACGGCACGCCCGTCGTGCTTGGCGGTGCCCTTGTCGTCCCCATAGGCCTCCTGCGAAAACTGCGCGGCGAACCTGCGCCCGATGCTGCCACCACAAGCTTCTCCGCAGATCCCGCCGCCCGCTCACGCATCGAGATGCTTGCCATGAACGCCGTCCGCCTTGCTGAAGAAGCTCGTGGCTGCCGCGTGGTGGATGTCTCTGCGCAGAAGTGTGGCTGGGACATCACCTCTTACGCGCCTGCCGTGGATGGCAAGTTGCCCGAGTCCCGCCACATCGAAGTTAAGGGCCGCATCCAAGGCGCGACCACCGTCACCGTGACCAAGAATGAAATCTTTGAGAGTTGGAATCAGGGCAGCAAATACCACCTCGCCATCGTGCTCGTCGGAGAGGATGACGGCATCGACGGCCCACATTACATCTCCCACCCGTTCAAGGAAGAGCCTGGCTGGGGTGTGTCCTCGGTGAACTACGATCTCAAAGCGTTGCTCGAACGAGCCATGACAATTCAATGATCCAAGAAGATTTAGCCGCACAACAATTGCAGGGAGCTGCCCAGGCGCTCAGCGCTCTCGTGCGCCATTGCCGTGATGTCTACGTGCGAGCCGCCACGCTGCTCGATGTCCAATCCGAAGAACTCGCGTTCTTGAGGAGTTTGGGAGTGGTCGAATCAATCAACCTGACACCGCTCGCACCTGCCTATCACAAGCTGTGCGCACGCTACAGAACTACGCTGAATGATGGACAGACTAATTTGTTTCCATCGGCCCAGAAGACGACTGAGGAGATTTGGTGGGCTTGGTATTACCATGAACTAACACCTCAACTGCTGGGCAGCGCTCACTTTATCCGCACCGTGTTGCGAAGCTTGGGACTGTTGCACTGCCCTGATCCGTCCATTGCCAGGATCGAGCTGGAAGCATTTATCGACAATCTCCCGCTACATAACAGCTATTTTCATCCCACTTGGCCAGCGCCGCTATGACCGACCACCCCATCAAATCCCCCCGCAAGCTCATCGAAGTCGCCCTTCCGCTGGACGCGATCAATGAGGCTTGTGCGCGGGAGAAATCCATCCGGCATGGGCACCCTTCCACGCTGCATCTGTGGTGGGCGCGGCGGCCGCTGGCGGCGGCGCGGGCGGTCATCTTTGCGCAGTTGGTCAATGATCCCGGCTACCAGCAGGGCGGCGGGTTCAAATACGGGAAGAACAAGAAGGAAGCCGCCATTGAGCGGAAGCGACTGTTCAAGATCATCGAAGACCTCGTGCTGTGGGAGAACACCACCAATGAGGAGGTGCTAGAGCGTGCCCGCGCCGAGATTCGCCGCTCGTGGCGGGAGGTGTGTGAGCTGAACAAGGACCACCCGCAGGCCGCCGAGCTGTTCAATCCAGACAAGCTGCCGGCCCTGCACGATCCCTTTGCCGGTGGCGGAGCCATCCCTCTGGAGGCTCAGCGGCTGGGGCTGGAGGCTTACGCCAGCGACCTCAACCCCGTGGCCGTGCTCATCAACAAGGCTATGATCGAGATCCCGCCCAAGTTCGCGGGCAGGACACCGGTCAGCCTGCTGCAAAGCCGCCAAGGCGCGAAGAAGAAGGAACTGGATTTGGATCGGGAATGGCCCGGAGCCACCGGTCTGGCGGAAGACGTGCGTTACTACGGCGCTTGGATGCGCGAGGAAGCGCAGAAGCGCATCGGCCACCTCTATCCGCTGGTGGAAATCACGGCGGAGTTGGCGAAGGAACGGCCCGACCTCAAACCGCTCGTCGGCCAGAAGCTCACCGTCATCGCTTGGATCTGGGCGCGGACGGTCAAGAGTCCGAACCCGGCGTTCTCGCATGTGGATGTGCCGCTGGCTTCGTCCTTCATCTTATCGAGCAAGGACGGGAAAGTGTCGTATGTCCAGCCTATGGTGGCCGGCGAAAGTTATCGGTTTACGGTAAAAATTGGCACGCCACCACCTGATGCTGCTAACGGCACTAAGCTTGCGAAAGCGAATTTTGGCTGCCTGCTGTCTGGTGCTCCGATCAATACCAAATATATCCGTGCTGAAGCTTGTGGAGGCAGAATGGGTTCTCGCCTCATGGCTATTGCTGCCGATGGACCGAAAGGACGTGTCTATTTACCTCCCACGGATGCAATGGAGAACCTCGCTCGGTCGGCGAATCCCGAGTGGAAACCAGATTTAAGAGTTACAACCCCGTGTCACGATATCGATCGATTGCCAATGTATGGGATGTTCACTTGGGGTGATGCGTTCACCTCAAGACAGTTGGTGACGCTTACAACATTCAGCGATCTTCTGGAGAACACGCGCGAACGGATTTGCAAGGATGCCATCGAAATAGGAATCGCGGGTGACACAGACAAGGGGCTCGATGCCGGCGGCGCTGGTCCACGAGCCTACGCTGAAGCCGTCACGGTATATCTGGCTTTTGCACTCGATAAGATGGCCGATCTCGGAAACAGCCTCGTGCGTTGGGAGCCGATAGCCCAATGTCCAAGACAAATGTTCGGTAAACAGGCGATTCCGATGATCTGGGATTTCGCCGAAGCCAATTCACTGGGAGACTCTTCGGGATCGTGGAAGATATTCATTGATGGTCTTTCGAAGGCTTTAGCCAAAGTCTTCGAACAAACTCAGTCATGGTTTTCGGGTTGCGCGAGCCAAGCTGACGCTCAGACCCAGACAATCTCTTCGGGTAAGTTCATTTCCAGCGACCCGCCATATTACGACAACATTGGTTACGCTGACCTGTCAGACTTTTTCTACATTTGGCTTCGGCGTTCGCTTCGCACTGTTTACCCAGGTTTGCTCGCAACGATAGCCGTGCCAAAAGTTGAGGAACTTGTTGCCGCCTCCCATCGCCACGGCGGGAAAGAGGGCGCAGAAGGCTTTTTTCTGAATGGGATGACGCTGGCAATGAAAAGCTTATCCGACCAAGCCCACCCAGAAGCGCCGATCACAATTTACTACGCATTCAAGCAGTCCGAAACGAGTGCAGATACAGGCACGGTATCACCTGGCTGGGCGACTTTTCTCGGAGCCGTCAATGAGGCAGGACTTCAATTAACAGGAACTTGGCCTCTGCGGACTGAGAACAGCTCACGCATGATTGGGCAAGGCACCAATTCGCTCGCTTCCAGCGTCGTCCTCGTCTGCCGCAAACGCCCCGCTGACGCGCCCTCCATTTCCCGCCGCGAATTCATCCGCGAGTTGAACGGCGTATTGCCAGAGGCGCTCGACGAGATGACGAAAGGTTCCGGCGACGAGCGTTCGCCCGTGGCTCCGGTGGACCTTTCGCAGGCCATCATCGGGCCGGGCATGGCGGTCTTTTCCAAATACGCCGCCGTGCTGGAGGCCGATGGCTCGCCAATGAGCGTGCGCACCGCCCTCCAGCTCATCAACCGCTTCCTCGCCGAAGATGATTTCGATTCCGATACCCAGTTCTGCCTGCACTGGTTCGAGCAACACGGCTGGACGGAAAGCGTCTTTGGCGAAGCCGACGTCCTGGCCCGCTCTAAATCCACCAGCGTGGACGCCATGAAGGAAGCCGGGGTGCTGCAAAGCGGCAGCGGCAAAGTGCGCCTGCTCAAGTGGGCCGAGTATGCCACCGACTGGGACCCGCGCACCGATACCCGCACGCCCGTCTGGGAAGCCCTGCACCAGCTCATCCGCGCCCTGAAACAAGGCGGCGAATCCGCCTCCGGCGCACTCCTCGCCGCCCTCGGCGGCAAAGCCGAAGCCGTGCGCCAGCTTGCCTATCGCCTCTACACCCTCTGCGAACGCCTCGGCCAGGCCGAAGACGCCCGCGCCTACAACGAACTCATCACGAGCTGGACCGGCATTGAGTCAGCTGCGGCTGCCGCACCGAAACCTGCCGAGCAGAACTTGCCCGGCTTCGAATAATCAGGCACTCTCCTTATGCTCAAATCACTGCATATTGAAAACCTCACGGTTTTTCCCAACGCTGAACTCAAGTTCGGCAAGAACTTGAACATCATTATTGGTGAGAATGGCTCGGGAAAGTCGCACTTATTAAAGACGGTCTATTGCGCCTTGGCAGTAAGCGCAGAAGGAAAGAAGGGCACTGCTCAAGGAGTTCCAGCCAGGGACTTTTTGGCAAAGGCCTTTGCCGACAAGTTGCGGGGGGTGTTCAGGCCCGATACTCTAGGCCGGCTAGCCCGCCGCACCCAGGGCCACACCACTTGCCGGCTCGAGTATCACTTCAAACAGGAGGCACTGGATTTCAGTGTGCAGTTTTCCACCCGGACCAAAGCCGAGGTCGTGGTGGATAAATCTCCTTCAGCCTGGCTTGAAAAAAAACCGGTCTTCCTCCCGACACGAGAGCTTCTTTCGATCTACCCGGGTTTTTCCTCACTTTACAAGGAGACGCACCTGCCATTTGAAGAGACCTGGAATGACACCTGTCTTCTGCTGGGTGCGCCGCTGGCCCGCGGACCCCGTGAACCTCGGATTAAGTATCTGCTCCGACCTCTGGAATCCGCGATGGGTGGTAACGTGGAACTGGACAAGTCGGGGCGCTTTTACTTGAACACCAACACCGGCAGCATGGAGATGCACCTTGTGGCCGAGGGCTTGCGCAAGCTCGCCATGGTGGCGCGGCTCATCGCGACAGGCTCGCTGCTCGACAAGGGCTACCTCTTCTGGGACGAGCCGGAGTCCAACCTCAATCCAAAAATCATCAAGACAATAGCGCGATCCATCCTTGAACTGGCTCACAAGGGCATCCAAGTTTTCATTGCTAGCCACAGCCTGTTTCTGCTCCGCGAACTGCACATTTTGCAACACAGTCCCGGCTTCCAAGGTCTGGATACACGCTGTTTCGGGCTTCATCTCGAATCCTGCGGGAAGGTGATCATTCAGCAGGGCAGAACGATGGATGACGTCGGTGAGATAGCGGCCCTGGATGAGGACTTGCAGCAGTCGGAGAGGTATATCGACAATGAGATGGGTGTGCCTGACCAAGCAGCAGGCAGCGACTCATCCAAAGCCTAAGCCCATGCCAACACTCCAAGTCGATACGCTGAGGTTTGATTTTGACGCCACGGTTGCGGCGCAGATTTATGACCAGTGGCAGCATTATACAGCCGTCTGGAACGCCGCTACGGGCGGACAGAAAGCTGTGGATGTGGTGGCCGTCGAAGGAGCGCCGCCGCCAAGCGTGGCATGGTTGATCGAAGCCAAGGATTTCCGAGTGATTACGAACCCTCCCAAACCTTCGAACATCGGAGGGCTCGCTCAGTTTGTGGCGGACAAAGTTATGCACACACTTGCCGGATTGGCCGATGCGAGTGCGAATGCCGTTGAAACAGGAGAAAAGGAACTCGCCACAGATGCTCTCGCTTCAGGGACACGACGCATTGTGCTTCACCTCGAACCGCACACAGGTGCCCACAGCGCACTCTTCCCAGCGGGGTTTGCCGCAAGTGTGCTGCAACAACTACGCCGTTTGGTGAAGTCAATCGATGCCAACCCACTAGTCCTCAAAATTGCCAATACTCCGGCGGCAGGAGTGCCATGGACCGTTAGCTAACCAACTACATTTATGAGTCTGAAACCCTGGAGAGAAGTCATCGTCCCACATCCCGACGTGCTGAACGGCACGTTCCAACAATCCGAGTTTGCCGCCGACCTAACGGCGGTGCGTTCCGGCAAGGCGACACCTGAATATGGCGACGCGAAGGCCTTCTACGAGCGCACCTTCATCACCGAAGGCATGGGACGGCTACTCACTCAGGTGGCGCAGCGGCTCAACGGCAAGGGCGGCGAGCCGGTGATCCAACTGCAAACCGCCTTCGGAGGCGGTAAGACGCATACCTTGCTGGCGGTGTATCATCTGGCCTCACGCAAGTGCCCGCTTGGTGAGCTCGTCGGCATTCCGGCGCTGCTTGATCAGGCAAAGCTGCTGGATGTGCCGCCGGCACAAATCGCCGTGCTGGACGGCACAGCCCACGCGCCCGGCCAGCCTTGGAAGCAAGGCAAGCATGCCATTCGGACACTCTGGGGTGAGTTGGCTTGGCAGCTCGGGAAAGCTGAAGGCTACGCGATGGTCAAAGAGGCCGATGAAAATGGAACTTCACCGGGCAAGGATGTGTTGATCGAGCTGCTCAGCCGCTTTGCGCCGTGCGTGGTGTTGCTGGATGAGCTTGTCGTTTACATTCGGCAATTCGTCGAGAGCCAGGCGCTGAGTGGCGGCACCTACGACAGCAATCTGAGCTTCATCCAATCCCTGACGGAAGCAGCCAAGCTGGTGCAAAATGTCGTCGTGTTGGCGTCATTGCCGGAGTCTGACAGCCAAGCCGGTGGCCCTCGCGGTATCTCCGCCTTGAAGGCACTGGAGGCAGTCTTCAACCGGGTGCAGGCGCTTTGGAAAACCGTGGCACCCGAGGAAGCCTTCGAGATCGTGCGCCGCCGCTTGTTTGAAAAGATTCGTGACCCCAAGGCCCGCGACCAAGTCTGCCGTGCTTTTGCCGATGCCTATGTGGCTGAAGGCTCAAAAGTGCCGCAGGAAACCCAGGAAGCGCGTTACTTTGACCGGATGATGCAGAGCTACCCGATCCATCCGGAAGTCTTTGCCCAGCTCTATGAGGAGTGGACAACCATTGATGGATTCCAACGCACGCGCGGCGTGCTGAAACTTATGGCCAAGGTCATCTTCCGCCTCTGGCAGGACGATAACAAAGACCTCATGATTCTTCCCGGCAGCCTGCCGCTCTACGACGGCAGCGCCCGCAACGAACTGATTTACTACCTCGGCCCTGGCTGGGACCCGGTGATGGATCGCGACATTGATGGTGAGCGGGCGGAGACAACCGTTCTCGAGGCCAAGGAAACGCGTTTTGGTTCCGTCCAAGCTGCCCGCCGGGTGGCTCGAACGGTGTTTCTGAGCAGTGCTCCTTCCTCGGTGAACATCCGGCCCGGAACCCGAGGCATCGGGCGTGCCAGCATTTTGCTCGGCTGTCTCCAGCCCGGTCAGACATCCTCGCTCTACTCCGATGCTCTGAATCGACTGTCGGACCAACTCCACTACATGAGTTCGTCTGGGGACAAATCTCAGGACAGCACACGGTATTGGTTCGACACGAAGGCTAACCTCCGCCGTGAGATGGAAGAACGAAAGAAGCGCTTCGAGGACAAAAATGAAGTGCGGGGGCGCATGGCCGAAGTCGTCAAGAAGCTCACCGCCGGAGCGACGTTCTTCGATGGCACGCATATCTTCACACCACACAGCGACGTGCCTGATGACGGTGCGCTGCGCCTCGTCGTAATGCCGCCGGAGCAGTTCTACTCGCGAGAAGAGCCCCGCCTCGCCACCGAAGGCGTGCTGGACTATGTGCGGAACAATGGAACCAAACCGAGGTATCGTGGTAACCGCCTGCTCTTCCTCGCACCCGACCACGGCGCACTCACGAGACTGCGCGACTGCATCCGCGTGGCCCTCGCATGGAATTCCATCGTCGAAGATGTCGCCGCCATGCGGCTGAACCTGGACATGCTCCAGTCAGAGCAAGCGAAGAAGGAGCTCAAGGGAGCCGAGGATGTGCTGCCACGGGTCGCCCGTGAATGCTACAAGTGGCTGCTCTGCCCTTCGCAGGACAGCCCCACAGGCAAACCATCCGTCGAAACGGTCTCACTCAATACCAGTGGAGCCGCCTT
Source organism: Prosthecobacter algae (assembly GCF_039542385.1). NCBI lineage: Bacteria > Pseudomonadati > Verrucomicrobiota > Verrucomicrobiia > Verrucomicrobiales > Verrucomicrobiaceae > Prosthecobacter > Prosthecobacter algae. Next base: position 52,172 of record NZ_BAABIA010000009.1, read on the forward strand.
GGGACCTGAGATCGAACGAGTGTGTCTCGATAACGAATGGGTCATCCCCACTTGGTCGCCTATCCATCTGCGCACCAAGCTGAAGGAACTCTACTGGAAGTCGGATAAGCCAGCCGTGAAAGCCGCTGAGTTCTGGGAAGACACCTTGCGCTACCTGTATCTGCCACGTATGAAGGATCGTGGTGTCATCGCACAAGCCATCGTCAAAGGAGCCGGGACTCGTGACTTCTACGGCACCGCCTACGGTGAACACGAAGGCAAGTTCGACGGTTTCAAGTTCGGCGATGCCAACATCCAGTTCGACGACACACTTCTGCTCATCGAACCAGAGGCGGCCAAAGCATACGAAGCGGCGAATCAACCAGCACCGACTCCGCCACCAGGGCCGACACCTCCGGGACCCGTTCCGTCAGGCCCGATACCTCCGGGGCTGATCCCGCCCGGGCCAACACCCCCAGGCACGACCCCGCCGGGACCGACTCCGCCATCCAAGGCAAAGTCGTTTCACGGCTCCACTGTAGTTGCCCCTGCCGCTGCCAAAATGCGCCTCGTGCAAATCGCCGAGGAAATCATTGCGACCCTCGCCGCCGACCCCAACGCCGAAGTTAAAGTCCGCATCGAGATCGAAGCCAGCTTTCCCAACGGCGCTGCCGACCAGACCAAGCGTGCCGTTTCGGAGAATGCCAAGACGCTTGGGTTTGGCACTGCCGAGTGGGAATGAGCGCACCCCATTGGCAAACCATGCACACCTTCGCCGATCTCGCCAAAGCTTTGAACCGATCCACAGTGTATCTCTCCGGCCTGCAATCGCGCTTTGATCTCCCCACGTTCGACGGTGCAGGCTATTCCGTGGCCTATCTCGCCTTTCTCCACACGGTGGTGAATCTGCGCACACTCTCGATCACCGAAGAAACCCTGCGCGATCTCTGGCACATTGAGAAGAAGCTCTTGGTCCTGCTCCATGCCGACTCCACTGGATCACCCACCTGGTTTCTCGATTCCTGCGGTGCTGCCACCAGTCCCAAGCGCCGCCTGCTGCTGACCAACTACGAACTGGGTGCCGAGGTGCAGGGCAAAGGCGTGCAGTTGGGCCTGAACTTCGCCGACACCGCTCCGGAGCTCTTTGCTGGGAAAGAGATGGGTGAAGACGCACTGCGTGTGCTGAATGAATACTGGAAGCTTTATGCCCGCATCAGTGCCGATGTGAAAGCTGAACTGTCGCAGGTTCGTGCCGCCGCGGCCTGGGCGAAACGGCATTAAGATCGACCTGATCAATTCGGCAATTGCGTGTATGCTCTTATCTGAGAGAGCCCATGCAGATGATCTCCCCCAGTCTAGTGGATGCAGTAGACTATGTGGCTGGTCAGGCACATCGTCGGGTCAAGCGTCCATCCGAATGCCCTCAGTGTAAGCAACATGGGGCCTTGCGCGCGATTGGCTTCTATAGCCGCTCTGTCACCGAGTCGAGGTCGGGCAAGATTGTGGCGATCAAGGTGCGCCGCTTTCTGTGCGAGCACTGTCACAAAACACTCAGCTTACTTCCTTCATTTGCTCAGCCCTATCGGTTGATTTGCAGCATTACCATCGAGCGCTACTTCAATGGCACAACGGCCGGAAGCGACACCTTGCGATGGCATGGGTTGCTCCGCCGCTACTGGAGGCGATTCAATGCGTGGGTTCCAGATCTGGTTTTAACAGTCGGTCAATCGCTTGGACTGCTAGATTCGAACCTATTCAAGGAGGGGTCATGGAGTTCACTGATAAAAGCCTATGGCCGCCTGGATCAGGCAACCAGAAAGCTGGTGAGCTACTTTCAGGTTACAGCGTTTGGTCGGTATCGTTGTCATCGCCCGATTTCCCCTGATGGGTGAGCAAAGCACACAACTGGTCGATTCCCCGTTCGTGGGTCTGTGGAAAGTTGCATGCAACGGAGATCACTGCTCCTCAGCACAATCAAACCAGCAGCGAAGATGAAACGAAACGAGCCCCCGACAGCACATCATCTACTAATTGGCAGTCTGATATTGGAGTCATCTGGTGTCGGCAGAAGTTGGCATCATGTCGTCGCGTGAGCATCGAAAACAGCAAACCAAATACCGCTTCATGTATTCATCAGAGGCTCCAGCAGGCAACGCCATTCGTGCAGCGGCTTATGTGCGAATGTCCACCGAGCATCAGCAATACTCAACCAGCAACCAAATGGATGCGGTCCGTGAGTATGCAGCAAGGCGAGGGATGGACATCGTCAAAATTTACTCGGACGAGGGAAAGAGCGGCCTTAACATTCAAGGACGAGACTCGCTCTCGACGATGATTTCGGATGTGACAGGTGGATTGGCCAACTTCACCTGCATCTTGGTCTATGACGTGAGCCGATGGGGCAGATTTCAGGACGCTGACGAAAGTGCTCACTACGAGTACATCTGCCGTCGGGTTGGGATTGCAGTTCACTACTGTGCTGAGCAGTTTGAAAACGACGGCAGTCTCGGATCGTCAATCATCAAAACGATGAAGCGTTCAATGGCTGGAGAATACAGTCGCGAGCTTTCGACCAAAGTCTTCCGGGGCGCATGTCGCCTCATCCAGCTTGGTTTCAAGCAAGGGGGCGCAGCAGGCTATGGCATGAGACGAATGCTAATTGACCAGAGCGGAGAAAAGAAGGCGGTATTAAAGATCGGTGAGCAAAAGAGCCTGCAGACTGATCGTGTGATTCTAGTTCCTGGACCTGAAGACGAAGTGATGACCGTTCGCGCCATGTATCATGCCTTTGTCACGGAGGGCAAAAGTGAAGCCACCATTGCAGAGTCATTGAACCATGCCGGTATCCTGACTGACTTTGGTCGAAAGTGGAATCGCACAACCGTTCGAGAAGTGCTGTCCAATGAGAAATACATTGGCAACAATGTGTATCATCGCACCTCCTTCAAACTGAAGCAGAAGCATACCAGGAACCCGGAAGATCAGTGGATACGTGTCGAAGGTGCCTTTGAAGGGATCGTTGACCGAACTCTATTTCTCCAAGCCAGAGAGCTTTTTCTAGCACGCTCGCAAAAGCTAACGAATGAGGAGTTATTGGAGAAGCTGCGCTTACTGCTGCGTAATCACGGCAAAATTTCAGGGATTTTGATCAACGAATCCGAAGGCATTCCCTCCAGCGCGGCTTATCGCAGCAGGTTTGGGAGTTTGGTGCGTGCTTACACCCTTGTGGGCTACCGACCGAATATTGATTTCACGTTTATTGAGATCAATCGTCGGCTGCGGTATTTCTTCCCTGAAGTCATACAGAACACGATCTCAAAGCTGATTGCGCTCGGTGCTCACGTTGCTCAAACCAGCGATGCTGGCATCTTTCTGCTGAATGATGAAATTCGTGTTTCACTGGTGCTCTGCCGACATCGAACAACACAAGCAGGTGCATCAAGATGGGAGATAAGGCTGGATCACGGTTTGTGCCCTGATCTCACGATTGCTGTGCGCATGGATCACACCAATGAAAATGTGAAGGACTATTACCTGCTGCCAAGCCTCGACATGACCTGGGATCATTTGAAGAGACGTGTGAGTGCTGACTCCCTCGATGGCACTCCGCCAGAGCGTCTCCATTTGGCTGAGGTCAACGGAATCTATTTGGACACCTACCGATATGACTCGCTTGAGCGATTCTTCGAACTCTCACAACGGCTGCCTGTGGACGCATGTATATGAAATCCGAAGTCCAATCCATCTCCATCGACAGGATACGAATCCTGAATCCTCGTCATCGGGACAAGGCAAAGTTCGAGCGAGTTGTCCAAAGCATTAAAAACCTGGGTTTGAAGAAGCCGGTGAAAATTAGCCGCCGCAACGTCAAGGATGGCGAAGAGCCAGGGTACGACTTGGTATGTGGTCAGGGCCGGATTGAGGCATGTCGAGCGCTAGGATTTACGCACATACCTGCAATCGTCGTTGATGTATCAAAAGAAGACCGATTACTGATGAGCTTGGTAGAGAACATGGCCAGGCGTTATCCAGCCCCGATGGACCTGATCATGGAGATTGAGAGATTAAAAACTCAGGGGTACAGTAATCTGGCTATCAGCAAGAAGCTCGACATCAGTGACACTCAGGTGGGTGGCCTGCTTGTACTGCGAAGTGCCGGCGAAGAGCGTCTCATTGATGCAGCTATCAAAGGCAAGGTGCCATTGGGGGTGGCGATTGATATTGCCAAGACTGACAACCGTGAAGCGCAGCAAGGCTTGCTCAAAGCCTATGAAACTCGGCAGTTAAATCAGACCTCAATCCGTGTGGTCAAGAAGCTGTTAGACCAACGTCACTTCTTTGGTAAAGCCCTCACCGCTGGTGGACGAGGCACAAGGAGGAGGCAAACCGCCGAAGATTTGGTCTATGCTTACCAAAAGGAGTCACAGCGGCAAAAGCTCATGGTCAAAAAGGCCAAGTTTTGTGAGGCCAAGCTGGTATTTGTGCAGGCGGCATTCAAGCAACTGCTGAGCAACGAGGATTTTATCAACCTGCTGAGAGCGGAGGGACTGGCTACGGCTCCGAAATTTATCGCTGAATCGACCAAAAGAATCAAATAGCATGAACGAACCCACACGCGGATTTGAAATGGAGAGCATCGTTCTCCCACTCGATCAGATTCTCCCAATCCGGCTGATTCAAGATCCAGAGAACAAGATCTCCCGTTACAAAGCCATTCGCAGCTCGATCCAAGAAGTCGGTCTTGTTGAGCCTCTGATTGTCAGCAGGTCAAAAGACAAATTCATTCTCGTCGATGGACATCTGCGGCTTCATGCCATGAAATCACTTGGAATGACGGAAGCCGAATGCCTGATCTCGACAGACGACGAAAGCTTCACTTATAATGCTCGCATCAGCCGCCTCGCACCGATCCAAGAGCACAAAATGATCCTGAAAGCGGTGAAGGATGGACTCACCCCTGAACGCATTGCGACGGCACTCAATCTTCGCGTCAAAGACATCCGAGACAGTCTTCGCCTTCTGGATGGCATTCATGAAGAGGTGGCTGACATGCTCAAAGACAAGCAAGTCGCGCCTGGGGCGATCCACGGCCTAAAGAAAGTCACGGCTGTTCGACAGATTGAAATCGCTGAGCTCATGGTGAGCACCAACACATTCACGCGCAATTATGTCGATGCCCTGTTGATAGGAACACCGAAGCATCAGCTCCTTAATCCCCAGGAACCCAAGGCAGCCAAGGGGATGACAGTGGAGGAGATTGCTCGCCTGGAGGAGGAAATGGAGAGCCTGCACACGGATTTCAAAGCCATCGAATCAACGTATGGCGACAACATGCTGAACCTTACGGTTGCGCGCAGCTATGTGAAGAAGCTGTTGGACAACACCAAAGTCTCACGGTTTCTGAAAACGCGGCATGAAGACCTCTTCTCAGAATTTGAAATCCTTGCAGCCAAAGAACTGTTGTGATGCCGTGGAGAAGCTAGCTAATTCTTTTCTAAACCACTGGCATCGTGCAAATCAAGGTATCAAAGCCCCGTTCCTGCATGAATGCCAAACCTGCGACTATCTTTGAAGGAACCTCCGGAAATACGAAGATTTGGATACACACGAAGCACCCAAACAAATAGCAGCGGGCTTCAGATTACCAAATCAAACCGAATGGTATGGGCTGCCTACTGGCAAGGATATGAAAAAGCGGCGGCACGTCTCCGCGCCGCCGCCTCGTGGGGAGAACTATTTGCCCTTTCCTCCGTGGAGGATGTCATTGAGGGAGGCCATACCCGTGCGTTGTTTCAGAGTGTCGAGGCGCATGTCGCTTCGCACACCGAGATCGACGCCGTACTGCTTCTCTATCGTGCCGACAAGTGTGTCGCCACGTTTGGCGCGTAAAGGTCCGCTGGGATTGCGGGACCGATTGCCAAGCATGCCTGGTGCATCTTTTGCCATGGTGGGGGATTTTCCTTTCTAGTCTTGAGAGTTCTCCCCTCCAAGCTCAGGGCTTGACTCGCGTCCAGTCTGCCAGGAAAATGCGTGCAGTCGTCCCGACTGAAAGCCGTTCCAAACGGGCGGAGTGCTCCGTGCCGGGGGGCGGCCGGAGTGAGCCGTCTCTGTATCAGCAGAGGCGGCTTTTTCGTGTTGCTGTAAGTTGAGCTTCACGGTGGATAGAGTGGGGTGGGTAAAAGGCAATGTCAAAACTATTTTAACCTTTGGGGTAAAAAGGCATTGTTCACCATCGTTCACCCTGATATTGACAGGATATTCACACCCGTCGGCCCATGCTGGTTCATTTCCGAAACACCAAGATTGAAAAAGAGTTCTCCTCAGAAAAGGAGCTAGTGCGGGCCTATGGGTCGGAGCAGGGGCGGATACTCATGCGTCGTGTGACCGAGCTGCGGGCAGCACGGCGTCTGGCGGATCTGCGTCTGCTGCCGCAGTTGCGCGCCCATGAGCTGACGGGCGACCGACAAGGACAGATTTCCATCACCGTGCGGCATCCCCACCGCCTGATCCTCCTGGTAGCCCATGAACCTGAGCCGCGTAAGGCGGACGGCGGACTGGACTGGGAGGCGGTGACAGAGATCACGATTTTTGAAGTGGTGGACTACCACTGAGAAACACCAAGCAACCCAAATCCCCCAACACACATGAGCACCAACTTCCAACCCGACTACGCCTCCCCGCCAGGAGAGACGCTTGCGGAGACCCTCGATGCGATGGGTCTGACGCAGTCCGAACTGGCCCGGCGCATGGGAAGGCCGATCAAAACCATCAATGAAATCATCCAGGCCAAAGCCGCTCTCACAGCGGACACAGCCCTGGAACTCGAACGCGTCCTGGGTGTGCCAGCCCACTTCTGGATGAATTTGGAAACTCAATACCGCGAGCTTCTGGCCCGCCAGCGTGCCGCTGACCGCCTAGAGGTGGACGAGGAATGGCTGGCCAGCCTGCCGGTTATGGCAATGCAAAAACTGGGCTGGCTTTCCCGAACCAAAGACAAGAAGCAGATCATGGTGGAACTGCTGAACTTCTTTGGCTGCGCCAACGTGAAAGGGTGGAAAGAAGTCTGGAGCGGGCCGGTGGCTGCTTTCCGTAAATCACCCAAGCTGCAAAGCGATCCCGAGGCCGTGGCTGCCTGGCTGCGCAAGGCGGAGCTGGAAGCCCGTAAGCAGCCCTGCGCTCCCTACGATGAAGCCGCCTTTCTCAAGGCACTACAAAAGCTACGGGGTGCCACCACGCTGCCTGTGAGGCAATGGGTCTCAACCATCCAACAAGCCTGCAATGAATGTGGCGTGGCCTATGTGCTGCTGCCGGAGCTCCAAGGCACTCATGTGAGTGGGGCGGCACGCCAGCTCACGGACAGCACCGCTTTGATCGTGCAAACGGGCCGCTATAAAGATGACGGCCACTTCTGGTTCACCTTCTTCCATGAGGCCAAACATGTGCTGCAAGGTAAACTGAAACGCGAATGGCTGGTAGAGTATGAGGGACGTGAAGATGCCCTAGAGGTGGATGCGAACCAGTTTGCCCGCGAGTTCCTCATCCCGACGGAGCGGATCGCGGCTGTGCGTGCCAGTCATGGAGGAAAGTTGCCCGTGGCAGCAGGCAAGGCGCTCGCGAAGCAACTCGGTATCTCCGAAGGAATCGTAGCTGGAAGGCTACAATTTGACCGCATCTGGATGCGCTTTGTCGGCAATGAACTCAAACGCCGCTATGACGTGAGCGATTTGTTAACCAGCGAAGCTGCCGCCATTTAAGAGGAAAAGATGCGTCCACTGACCGCGCGATTCAATGCATGGAATCCAACGCCCTAAACGCTGCCCTGGCCGCCAAACAGCAACGCCGTCAAGAACTGGCGCGAATGCCCATGGATCAGAAAGTCCGTACTCCAGAAGATGGCTGTTCCCATCCTGAAGAAGCGCGGTAAAATGCGAGGCGTCTGGGTGCCTTCTGAAGGAGGAAGGAAATCCATTCCACGAAATCTCCATTCATGATGCTCTACAAACGCCAGAAGCTCCTGCTCGATCTTGTCCATGCGGCGGGCGGTGAACTGGCGGCCACGGACCTACAAAAACTCCTCTTCCTCTACTCCCGGCAGAATGAGGCGGAACCGAGCTTTCAATTCGTGCCCTATCGGTTCGGCTGCTTTTCGTTCCAATCCTATGCAGACCGGGCGGTGCTCGAGCACAAGGGTCTGCTGTTTGAGTCTGACGATAGTTCGTGGAAGCTGACGCCCAAAGCCCAGCCCTACCTTGACCCGAAGCGGAAGGCGGAGATGACCCACTTTGTGACTCGGATGGTACCGGAAAGGGGGCATGACTTGGTGCGCCGTGTCTATCGGCTTCATCCATACTATGCTATTAAGAGCGAGATCCTGGACCGCGTCTTTCCAGCCAAGGTGGATCAGAAAACCATCCGTGACGCATGCCCGGCCCACAGCGGCCAGGCTCTTTTCACCATCGGCTATGAGGGCGACAGCGTGGATGGCTACCTGGAGCGCCTGATCCGTCATGGCGTGAAACTGCTGTGTGACGTGCGCCGCAATCCACTGAGTCGGAAGACGGGCTTCTCCAAAGGCCCGCTTTCCAGCTACTGCGCCAAAGTCGGCATCGAATACCGGCACCTGCCGGAACTCGGCATCCCCGGCCACCGCCGCCAGGAGCTGAACACGCTAGCCGACTATCAGGCCCTGTTTGTTGATTACCGCCAAGAAGACCTGCCCCAGGCCCGACAGGCGATTGAGGAGCTGGGAACCCTGCTGAAGCAATACGATCGCATCGCCCTGACCTGCTTTGAAAAGGATCACCAGTGCTGCCACCGCCACTGCGTGGCCGATGAGATGAAACGCCTGCTCAAGGACTGCCCGGAACCTCAGCATATCTGACCCATGCCCACGGAGCGGATCCTGATCACCGTCAAAACCTACCCGACGCTGTCGGCGAAATACGGTGAGCTGGTCTGCACCGCCGGACTGAGGCAGGACGGCTCCTGGATTCGCATCTATCCCGTGCCCTTTCGCCAGCTCGAAGCCTACCAGAGGTTTCCCAAGTACAGCTTCATCGAAGCGGAAATCGTCCGAAATCACAAGGATGCCCGCCCGGAAAGCCACAAGGTGAACACGGACACGCTGAACCTGACCGGGGAGGAGCTCTCCACCGGCGATCACTGGCGCGAGCGGCGGCAATGGATTCTGAAACGCGGCACCGTGCATACCAACCTCACGGAGCTGATCGAGGCGAACAAACAGGGCGTCCTATCCATCGCCACCTTCAAACCCGCGAAGATTATCGACTTCAAAGCGGAGGCAGACAAGGCGGACTGGGGAGATGAAAAGCTGGCCGCTGTGGATGCCCTGGCAAGCCAGGGAGACCTTTTCTCCGGTTGGAAAGGGGCGGACCTCGCCGCCTTGATTCGGAAACTGCCCTGGAAGTTTTCATACACCCTGGAAGACGATGCTGGCAAACGGAGCACCATGATGATCGAGGACTGGGAGATCGGCGAGCTCTACTGGAACTGCCTCAAGACCTCCAAATCTCCCGCGGAAGCGGTCGAGAAAGTCCGGCAGAAGTACCTTACCGAGTTCGCCACGAAGGATCTCTATCTCTACCTTGGCACGACCAAAAAATATGACCGCTGGGCAAACAATCCCTTTGTGATCATAGGCGTATTTTATCCTCCGATCCAACAGCAGGCGGAGCTTGATCTGTTTGGCTGAGACCGATGCTTCAGAGAAGCTATCGCATGACAAAACATGACAACCGAAGCTTATATCCTTGCGAAATGGTTCCTCGGCACCTGCGAATACCCTTGAAGGAACACCCGGAAATACGAAGATTCACACATGGACGAAACACCCAAGCAAGCCCAACGGGCTTGCGGAATTAAGCCCAGGGTTGGCACAACCCTGGGTCACAACCACGCCACATCCCGTCCCCGCGATCAACCCCAAAGGGGTTGTATCCACCGTCGAAGGTCCCCCTCGGCCCTGACCTCAAGCCAGCCCCTTCTGACGCTTCGCATGGATCGCAGCCGAATACTCGCTGCTGTTAAAGTCCACGTATTCCTCAGACAGGTCACTGGTGTAAACAATGTGATTGGCACTGCCTTGATTGAGATCAATCGTCACGGAGAAGCGTGGTTCCTTCACCACCTTCTCAAGCTCGCTCACGGGCGTATTCGTGGTTAGGCCGCCTTTGCAGGCAATGAGGCCGCCGAAGTAAATATCAATGAGTTCCTCCCTCAGGCGCGCGCCAGAGTAACCCACGGCATGGATCACACGTCCCCAGTTCGGGTCGCTGCCATGCCAGGAGCACTTCACCAGCATGGACTTCGCCACCGCTTCCGCCGCCTTTTTCGCATCGGCATGGGTGCGGGCATTGCGCACGCGGATCTCCACAAACTTCGTTACGCGCTCACCATCGCTCACGATCATCTTCGCCAGCTCCAGCATCACTTTATGCAGCGCACAGCGGAAGATCTTCGCCTCGTCACTGCCTTTTTTAATCGGTGGGCATTCGGCCATGCCGTTGCTCATCACAATGACGGTATCGTTTGTGCTCGTATCACCATCAATGGTGATGCAGTTGAACGACTGATCCACCGCACTGCGCATGGCCCGCTTCAGTTCATCGGGAGAAATCTTCGCATCGGTCGTGATGAAGCACAGCATCGTCGCCATGTTCGGGCAGATCATTCCCGCGCCTTTGGCAATGCCACCGATGCGGAAACTCCCGTCCCCGCAGGGTACTTCGATGGAGTAGCTCTTCGGCTTCGTATCGCTGGTCATGATCGCCCGTGAGGCATCGTCAGAACCTGTGGGCGTGAGTATTTCCGCCAGTTCTTTCACTCGGGGAGTGATGCGCTGGATGGGCATGTTCATGCCGATGATGCCGGTGGAGCACACCTGCACCTGGCGCATGCGGATGCCCAGCGCTTCCGCCGTGGCCTTGCACATGGCCTTCGCATCCTGGATGCCCTGGGGCCCCGTGCAGGCATTGGCATTGCCGCTGTTGGCAATGATGGCACGCACATCGCTGTCCTTGATGTGCTGCTGGGACACACGCACGCAGGCCGCACGGACCTTGTTCGTCGTAAAGACCGCATCCGTCACCGTGGGCACATCGGAGGTCAACAGCATCAGATCCAGGCGTGTGACCTCTGGATTCTTGATGCCGCAGGAGATGGCCCCCGCACGAAATCCGCGCGCAGCCGTCACCCCACCGTCAATGATTTTAAATGGCACCCGCACCTCGCGGAAGGGATCAAAGAAATCGTCGCTCATACACTCAAAAGTCCTGCAGCAGGGTCAAAGCCACACACTAGGTTCATATTCTGCACCGCCTGGCTGGAAGCGCCTTTACCGATGTTGTCTTCGGCACTCATCAAAATCAGGCGGCCCGCCCGTGTGTCCATGGCCCAGCCGATATCCACAAAGTTCGTCCCCATCACATGCTTCGTATCCGGGCTCTGATTCTTGCCCAGCAGACGGATGAAGGTCTGGTCGGCGTAAGCGTTATTCAATACAGCTTCCACCTGCTCAATCGTCACACCCGGTTTCGGTGTCGCAAAGATGGTGGTGCAAATACCCGCAAACACAGGCACCAGATGGGGCACAAAGGACAACCGCACCGGACGTCCGGCGGCGATCTCCAGTTCCTGGCCGACTTCGCTCAAGTGGCGATGCTGGGGGACACTGTAGCTACGCAGGCTGTTCTGGATCTCACAAAACAGTAGCGGGATGCTAGCATTCCGCCCCGCCCCACTGGCCCCGCTCATGCTGGAAACTGCTAGTGGATCTTCCGTCAGCAGCCCTGCCTTCAGCAGCGGGATCAGCGGCAGCAAGATGCTTGTGGGGTAGCAGCCTGGGCAGGCGATGAGACGTGCCTTTTTGATCTCTTCTGCACGCACTTCAGGCAGGGCATACACCGCCTCATCCAGCAGCTCAGGTGCGGGATGTTCATGCGCATAAAATTCCTTGTACACTTCGGCACTGCGCAGACGGAAGTCAGCACTCAGATCGATGACCTTGATGCCCGCCTCCAGCAGCGGTTTGGCATACTCCACAGACACCCCATGAGGCAGGGCCAGAAAGGCAATTTGTGCGCCACTCTCCTTCAGGGTCGCGACATCCGGGTTCGTGAAAGTCAGCGTATCCGCCACGCCCACTTTGCGGAAGCGGGGGAACTCCGCCGAGAGGGCTTTACCAGCGAGCGTGCGCGAAGTCACCGCTACCAGCTCGGCATGAGGATGGCGCAGCAGCAGCTTCAGCAGTTCAATGCCTGAATAACCACTCGCACCAAGGACGGCAACTTTGACTTTGTCTAACATCGGGAGGGCGAAGTATGCGCCCCTGCGCCCGTCTCGCAAGACCAGATTTGAGTTGTCTGTGACGAATGGCCACAAAACTCAGCCACCATGCCCCGCCGTCATGCTGAGACCAAGGAGGCTGCATTGGAGAGGTGTGGGCCGCTCGGCGAGTGATCGTATGTCAACAACGACAATCATCCGATCAACAACAAGTCAAAACCTCACCGCTATGAAACACGCACCTACCGCCGCTGGCGCCCTTCTGGGCCTTCTGTTTATCACCTTTGGCCTGAATTTCTTCTTCAATTTCATCCCCATGCCTGCGGATCCCTCCCCCGCTGACGCCCCGCACAAGCTTTTCATGGCCGCGCTCTTCCCCACGGGCTACCTCGCCTTTGTGAAGGTGCTTGAAATCACCGGCGGTCTCCTGGTGGCCCTGCCGAAGACCCGCAACATCGGCCTGCTCATCCTCGGCCCCATCGTCGTCAACATCCTCGCCTTCCATGTCTTCCTGACCAAGGGCGCGGGCCTGTTTGAGCCACCGGTGCTGCTCATCACAGCCCTTTCTGCCTACCTGCTCTTCGCCGGTCGCCGCGCTTTTGCCGGCCTACTCAAGGCTTAACCCTCCCCCCGGAAAAAAGAGCCAGTCTTCTGCCAATGGCGGGAGGCTGGCTTTCTTTTTGTGAGGGGCATCCCGTGACTTCTTCATGGACCCACCGCCCCGGCTGCGCTATCCGCAGCACCATGCAGATCACCAGTGCCAGCAATGAAAAGATCAAACACGCCCGCCGTGTCCGCGATGGTCGTGAGCCCGGTCTGATCTTCATTGAGGGCCTGCGCCTAGCTGAGGAAGCAGTGAACTCCAGCCTAACCATTGAAGTCTGTTTTTCCGATTCTCTTGACCCAGCCGAGTCACGTCTGGTCGCACTCCTAAAACGGCTGGAACAAAATTCAGTGCCGCACTTCACCACCACCACGGACATCATCCGGGCCATGAGTGACACGGTGCAGAGCCAGGGCATCATCCTCATCGCACGCCGCCCTGCCCAGCAGACCACAGGAGCCTGGCAAAAAAATAGCACTCTGCTGCTGGGCCTGGATCGCCTGCAGGATCCTGGCAATCTCGGCACCCTCATTCGCACCGCCGAGGCCGCTGGCGTCGGCGGCATCGTCTCTCTCAAAGGCAGTGCCGATGCATTCTCTCCCAAAGTTCTGCGCAGCTCCATGGGCTCCGCCTTCCGCCTGCCCCTGCTGGAAAATGCCAGCGCAGCAGACCTCAACGCCTTGCAGGTAAATCAGGGTTTCAAGATCGTCGCTGCTGCGGGTGAAGGCGAAATGGATTACACCGACTACGATTGGCAGCAGCCTACGCTTCTTTTGTTAGGCAATGAGGGGCGAGGTGTGGCCCCAGAGCTGATGCAGCAGTGCGACGTTCGTCTTCGCATCCCCATGCATGCAGGGGTGGAGTCGCTAAACGTCGCCGCCGCTGGTGCCGTCATGCTGTTTGAGGCCGCCCGTCAGCGCCGGTGATTCAGCGGAGCGTGCGCGGCACAAAGGCCCACTGCATACCCGCCGCCTCTGCCGCCACGATGCCCGCCTGACCATCTTCCAGCACCAGGCATTCCTTCGGGTCCACACCCAGCTTTTCAGCCGCGAGCAGAAACATATCCGGCGCAGGTTTACCACGCTTCACATACGCAGGCGTCACGATGACCGGGAACAGATGCAGCAGCCCGCTGGCGGCCAGACAGCCGCGCACGATGATCTCCTCACTGCCCGAGGCGACAGCCATCGGAAACTTGCCTTCCAGAGAACGGGCAAAATCCGCCACGGGCTTGATCGCCTCCATCTGCGGGATGATCTTCAAAAACATCTCCACTTTGGATTCCGCGACGGCGTCGGGATCAATGGCACTGCCATACTGCTCATTGAGTTCCATCACCACATCCTGCTCCCGAACACCCGCACGGGCATAGAAGAACTCTTCGGTAAAATCAAAGGGCGCACCGTGCAGCTTCAGCGAGGCAAGCCAAGCTTCGTAGTGCTTCGGCATGGAGTCCACCAGGGTGCCGTCACAATCAAAGATGTAGGCGCGAAAGGGGTAGTCAGGAATCTCGAGCATGAGGAGGGTATGCCTTCCTTATACCAGGACGGCTCTGATGTCGAATGCCTCGTGGTTCCCCCTCGTCCCTCAGTGCCCTTCCCCACGGTCTTCTAGGTAGTCCAGGGCCTTGGTCAGGCTGGACTGCGTTAGGAAGTGATTCAGGCGGGCCGGCAGCACTGGTTTTAACCGGACATGCTCCGCGCTCAAAGCTTCCGACACGCGCTGCAATTCCGCCAGATGTGCCGCTGGGTCACGGTCGCGAAAGGCATGATCTGCAATGGTTTCCAGCCTCTGACGCAGCAGAGTGTGAAGGGTGGCAAATTCAGGATTCACAGCGATTTATCGATCAACAGAGCCGCAGCCCGGCGTGGGTTTGGGTGATACCCGTTCATGCTCGCACGGATCTTCTTGGCACGGTCCACACAGGCCTCCGCTTTCTGAAAATCCCCCGACGCTTTGTACACGGCCCCCAGGTTGATGTAGGTCTGGGAAAGATCGGCCGGATCCATTTGGTCCGTGGCCAAATTTTCGCGGATACTCAGCGCATGTTCATGCATCTGCTGGGCATTTTCCACGTCCAGATTCGCGTAATAAAGCACCCCCAGATTGTTATACACGGAGGCCACCCGGGCACTACGATCCCCATCCGTAAGTTGGAAGATATCCAGCGCCTCCTGGTAGTATTGCTCCGCCTTCGTGTAATCCCGTGTCTGCTTGAAGATCATCGCCAGATTGTTCTTGATGGTGGCCACCTTATCACTGTTGGCGATGCCTCCTTGTTCGGCGATCTTCAGTGCCTTTTGGTAATATTCCGCAGCTTGATCTGCACGGCCCCAGCGATCATACAGATGCGCCAGCAGCGAGTGAATGCCCGTGAGCAGTTCAGCATCCGGCTTGCGAGGTTCCTGGGCGCGAAAAAGAGCCTCCCGATAAAGCGACTCCGCCTTGCGAAATTCCCCCTCCTTTTGCCGCAAATCTGCCAAAACGCTGATCTGCTCCACCAGCGTCCCGACTCGGGAAGAATCATGGTAGGCAACACGACGCGCCTCCTCCACACTGCGCGAGGCGGCGGCAATCTGACGCTCCAGGTTGGGGTCCACAATGAAGAATAGGCTAAACCGTGACCGGGATCAACTCGCGTCGCGGTAGGATTGGGCAAGGTTGGCGATCTGGTTGCGCGCCTTCGCCATCATGTCACGGGAAACCCCCGCGTTCTCATACCAATGCGTGTAGGCATGATTGTCAAACATGATGTCGAACTGCGCAATCAGACGCTCAAAGACAGCCGCGATGCCGGTGTGATTCACCAGGGCCAGACCGCTCGAGGCAAAACCTCCAGGCGCTGTTTCCGCATACCCCAGCTTCAGCCCGCCCGAGGAGGGCATGTAGCTCGCATAGTTCAGGGACTTGCGGATGGTGGCCATGTTTTCATCCACGTCCTTCGCCTTGATATCCCCACGGAAAAGCGCACTCGCCGCCAGATAGACCCCCTGCTGCCAGTCAATGGCCGCCGTGAAGTTATCCTGCGAAAAGGTTTCGCGCGCCAGATCCGGAAAATTCGTCCGCACCTGCCCTTCCTGCCCGGCACCGCGCATCGGCGCAAAGCTGGCGGTCAAGAAGTGGTTGCCCGGGAACGGCACCAGATTGGTGACAAATTCGCTCAAGTCCGTATTCAGCTTGCCCGGAAACCGCAAAGACGCCGTCACCGAACTGACAATCAGCGCGATGATGTTGTTCAGGTCCATGTAGTTCGGGCTGCGGTTCAGCTTCGATTTGGCGATGCGGAACAGGGCCTCATTGTCCAGCAGCACCGCCCCATCCGCATTGTCCAAAATGCGCTGCAGGGTGAGGATGGCATTGTAGGGCTCCACAGCGGAGTCCGAGATCAGCGGCGAAGGTACCACGGAGAAAGTGAAGATGCGCTTTTTCGGATAGGCCTGGCGCAGGCGCTCCAGGATCAGCGAGCCGAGACCCGAGCCTGAACCACCACCGATGGAGTGCGTCATCAGGAAGCCCTGCAGCCCCTTGGTTTTCTCCACCGCGCTGTCAATCACGTTCATGATCTGGTCGATGACCTTCTCACCCTCCACATTGTAGCCACGCGCCCAGTTGTTCGCCGCACCTGGGATCTTCCGCACGATGCTGCTCTCATCAAAAAGCTGGGACATATCCCCACCTTCGATACGGGCGATGACACCAGGCTCCAGATCCACCAGCACGGCACGTGGCACGTACTTGCCATCGCGCACCTTGTGAAAGAAGACTTCCATGTTGGAATTAGCCGCAGCATTGCTGCCTTCCTTCAAGGTGCCTGCTTCCGTAAGGCCATGCTCACGCAGTGCCAGCCTCCAAAAGCTGTCTGCGATCTGATTGCCACACTGTCCGACGTGAATGCTTAAAATCTCTCTCACTGTTTGTTCTCCGGGATGGTTCTTGAAACGGTTGCTCTGAAGGTGCCAGACAGCGGCCTAACGGCGGCGGTCCACAAGGTCACGCAGGCTCATGGAACCACGCGCATCATCACTCGCCGCAGCAGCGCGCAGGCTGGTTTCGCCAGCGGTATCCTGCACCTTGGCCTTGGCTCCGCTCTCTTCGGCCACTTGGTAGCTCTGCACCAGTTCCTGGGCCGAGGCGCGCAGGGCATTGATCTGCTCCTCAGACATGCCTTCATTGAGGTACCAGTTGGCGAAGGCCTTGCGCTGCCAAAGCTTGTCAAAGTTGTGGCAGATCCGGTCGAGCACACGGGCGATTTCCGTGTTGTTCGCTAGCAGCACCATGCTCTTGCGATGCGAGATGCCCGACTGCTCCACGTAACCAATTTTGAAAGCCGTGGGAATCCAATAAGTCAGCGGCAGCTTTTCACGCATCGCTGCCAGCGCGGCATCTGCCTGCGGCTTGTCCTCCATGATGCCACGGTAGAGAACCGCAGTGCTGAGGAAGCGGCCTTCCATCGGGGAGCAGGCCGCAAAGACAGAACCATTGTCGAACAGAGACTTGATCATATCTTCAATGCCCTGTTCCTCAAACTTGCTGCGGTCTGGAGGCGTCAGCGGTGCAAAGGCACACATCAGGAAATGCAGCGAAGGCTGGGGAACCAAGTTCGTCAGCAGCTCACGCAGACTGATTTCCACCGTCAGAAATCCGCTAAAACGCATGGAGGCCGTGATGCCAGCCAAAGCTTCCGTGATCAACAGGTTCAGATCGTCCACCGTCGGGCTCTCAATGTTCCATTTGCGGTGGGCCAGCTCAAACAGGGCCTCATTGTCAAAGATCAAGCAGGCATCGGCCGAACGACGAAGTGTGTTCAACGCAAAGACCGTGTTGTAAGGCTCCGTCACCACCGAAGACACCTGGGGAGACGGCAGCACCGCGCAGCTAAGCACCGGAATTTCGCCATACTTCTCTTTCAGCGACTCGATCAATAGCGACCCAAAGCCCGACCCCGTTCCGCCGCCGATGGCGTGCAGCACGATGATGCCACCCACGTTGTCACATTTATCAATTTCATAATCCAGCCGCCCCATCACCTCGGGCAGCACCTCACGGCCGGCCCCCAAGTAACCCACGGCAAAATTGCCCCCTGCACCTTCCGTGCGGGAGATCAGGTTGGCCGGATTGAAAAGTGAACCACTGGTTGCCTTCACGCTGTCAATCACGCTCGGCTCCAGATCCACCATGATGGCACGCGGCACATAACTGCCCGAAGAAGCCTCCCCCAGTTTTGAGAAAAAGGAACTCCAGTTCCCCTTCGGTGCGGCCCCTGGGGCAGTCTGTCCGGTCAGCGGATCGATTCCGTGTTCCTGACAGACTGTCTTCCAAAAAGAAGCCGCAATCTGGTTACCTGCCTGACCTATCGAAACGACAATGGTGTTGTTGACCTTCATTCAGTGACTGGAATTTCAATCTTTTCTATTATGTTTGAGAATGTTTGCAACATTAACCCTCAAAATAAAGACGTTTCAGCCAGTGATAGCAAGAATGATCCCAATATGCATAGAAGTTTGGCAAAGTTTTTACCCAGCCTGCTCTCAAAACCTTGAATATCAGAAAACTAGGCAGGCCAAGGAATTGGACATCTAATAGGTATTAACTTAGGCGAAACCAGCGCTCCGCAATGACTGCCACAGTACAGCTTTTTGCAGACGATCCAAGCTGCTATTTCCAGCTTATTGCCTATATCACTATTAGACTATTTACCGATACACCAGAGGTGCTTGTAGCCGCGAATGAAAAGCTGGCCATCACTCACCGCCATGGAACCGATGACTTTTTCCCCGAGTGAATTGGTAGCCAGCAGTTCAAATTTTGGGCTGGCCCTGAAAACAAAGGCATCCCCGCCCTGATTGATGGCATAGCACTGGCCGTCTGCTGTCAGCACCAGGGAAGACCAGTTTTGCCCCGTCGGTCCAGGCCCCTTCAGCCGTTCGTTCCACACCATCTGCCCCGTTTTCAGATCCCGGCATTCCGCGATGCCTCCATCGCTGAGGATGTAGTGATGCCCCTGATGAACCACGCCTGAGCCGATGCGCTGGCTCACCTTGGGCAAGTGCCAGAGACGATGCGTTTTGGTCACGTCCCCCTGCCCGCCCGCCCTGACGGAAAGCCCCATGCCCCCATAACCGCCAAAGGCGATGACCTGTCCCTCCGCAAACAAGGGCGAGTTATAAACCAGCGGGTTCAGCCCTTCGCAGGTCCACCATTCCTTGCCCGTGGCAGGATCAAACGCCGCCACACGTCCAGGATAGGAAAGAAAGAGCTCTTCCCGGCTGCCCACGGTTCTCACCATAGGATCCGCCCAGGAACCCAGCCACTTTTTCTCCTTGCCTTCACCTGAGGCACCGCCCGGCTCCTCATGCTGCCACAGGGTCTTTCCGGTGACTTTATCAAAGGCATACAGCGTCGTTTTTTCCCCGGGACCGAAGTTTAAAAACACCCGGTTTCCCACGATGACCGGCGAGGTACCACTGCCCCAAATGTGATGATGCTTGCCCAGGTCCGTGCGCTTCCACAGTTCCTTGCCTTTGAGGTCATAGCAAAAGACACCGGCGGAGGCAAAAAAGACGATGACACGTTCCCCATCCGTGGCTGGAGACCCCGCACAATAAGGGTTCGTCCCATGCGTCAACTCCGGCTCGCGATAGATCGTGCCGGCTTCCCAAAGCTGCTTGCCCGTTTTGCGGTCCAGGCTCAGCAACAGCCGCTGGCCAGTCTTTTCGATGGCCTGGGTGATGAACACCTGATCCTTCCACACGACCGGCGTGGAATTGCCGCGATCTGGCAGGGCGATCTTCCAGCGCACATTTTGCTCCGCCCCCCATGTCGTAGGCAGCCCACTCTCCACCGTGGTTCCATCCCCCTGCACGCCTCGCCACATGGGCCAATTTTCAGCATGCAGACCTGCGACCAAGCAGAAGGCTCCCAAAACGACCGAGGCGAAAAGTTTCATGAACACCCATCGTCCACAGTAGATGCATTCTTGCAAGATGCCCCAAACCTACAAACCCCTCAGCCTTCTCCTCCATGCCGCTCCAGCAGTAGAGGCAAAATCTCCGTCCGCCGACTGATAATCATCAAATGATCGCCACCTGCAATCGCGTGATGCACCCGCTGCCGGTGAATGGGAAACACCGGGTCCCGATCGCCATGGATGCTGACCAAGTCCTCATGCTCGGCCAAGCCCGACCAATCTGCTGCACAAGAGCAAGCCCAGCGAACGAAGTCCGTATCCGCTTCACGAAACATTTCCACGGCCAGCTTTCTGGCCGACGACAATCCCGGCAAAGGCCTCGCTACACGCTGAAGGCGGCCCCAAGGCACATGCGGTCCTAAAAAGGAAAGATGCGTCAGCAGTGGATGCAAGTGCTGTCGCTGAGTGCAGGAGGAAATGAGCGTGAGCTTTCGGATCGGCACCTGTTTGGAAATCTCACAGGCCAGCATGCCTCCCAAAGATACCCCCACCAAGCTGTCTCCCGGCTGGATCCCCTGCCGCTGGATCAAAAACGCTGAGTATTCATCAAAACCACAGCCAGGACGCGGTGGACCCGGATAGTCCAGCGTGTGAATGGGAAAAGGAAACGAGTAACCCGAATATAACGCGGAGGTGGCTCCCAGCCCCGGCAGGAAGTGCAGTGACATTCGGCATTCTACACCCAAAACAAAACCCCTGCCAGCCTTACAGCTCGACAGGGGGCTTGCGAATTTTTGAGGGGATTAGGCCTGCATCAGATCAGAGTCTTCGTCCTGGTCGACGACGGGAGACTTCTCAGTCTCGACGATGTCGAAGTTACGATGGCTGATGAAACCGGTACCAGCAGGGATCAGGTGACCCATGATGACGTTTTCCTTGAACCCACGCAGGTAGTCAGACTTCGCCAAGGTGGAGGCTTCAGTGAGCACGCGAGTGGTGTCCTGGAAGGAAGCCGCCGAGATGAAGGACTCAGTTTCCAAAGAGGCCTTGGTGATCCCTAGAAGAACTGGCTCAGCCTCTGCAGACTTACCACCTTCTTCGGAAACACGCTCGTTCTCTCTTTCGAACTCGGTGCGGTCCACCTGGTCACCCCACAGGAACTCGGTATCACCCGTGTCCGTGATCTTCACCTTGCGCAGCATCTGACGGATGATGATTTCGACGTGCTTGTCGTTAATTTCCACGCCCTGGGCGCGGTAAACTTCCTGCACTTCGTTCACCAAATGTTCGCGGAGCGCCTGAGGCCCAAGAATCTCAAGGATTTCATGCGGCACCACCGGTCCGTCGGTGAGCTGGTCACCCTTGGTCACGACGTCGCCGTTGAAGACCAGGATGTGCTTGCTACGAGGGATGAGGTGCTCTTCCTGCTGGCCAGACTTCTGGTCAGTCACGATCACGCGGCGCTTGCCACGGACCAGACCACCGATTTCCACCACACCGTCGATGCGGGCGATTTCGCAGGCATCCTTCGGCTTACGGGCTTCGAAGAGTTCCGCCACACGTGGGAGACCACCCGTGATGTCCTTCGTCTTGCTCGCCTTACGTGGCGTCTTAGCCAGAGTCGTACCGGCTTCCACCTTCTCACCGTTTTTCACGTTGATGTGAGCACCGGCTGGAATTGTGTAGCTGGCGAGGACTTCGTGCGTCTTCGCATTGGTCACCACCACCTGCGGGTGAAGGTCTTCCTTGTGCTCGATGACGACGGTTTCTTCGTTGCCTGTGGATTCGTTCTTCTCTTTCGTGAAGGTAATCCCGGCGATCATGTCGCGGAATTCGATCTTACCCGACTTCTCGGTGATGATCGGCATGTTGTATGGATCCCAAGTGGCGATCTGCTCGCCTTTCTTCACCACGGAGCCGTCCGGCTTCGCGATGATGGCACCCAGCACCAGCTTGTGGCTTTCCAGTTCGCGGCCGTCTTCGTCCACGATGGCCAGCACACCGTTCTTGGTCAGGGCGATCCACTGACCTTCTGGAGTCTGCACCATACGCATGTCGGCCAGCTTCACGATACCGCTGTTCTTCACGTTAATGAAGGGCTGCTTGAAGGCACCCACGGCCACACCACCGACGTGGAACGTACGCATCGTCAACTGCGTTCCGGGCTCACCGATGGACTGGGCGGCGACAATGCCCACAGCTTCACCGATTTTCACCAGACGGCTCGTTGCCAAGCTGAGGCCGTAGCACATCGCACAGCAACCACGCTTGCTTTCGCAAGTGAGCACGGAGCGGATCTTCAGCTTCTCCACACCGATTTTGGTGAGGTGGGCAGCTTCGTTCTCAAGCACGAGCTGGTTGGCGGAAATGATGGTTTCCTTGGTGACCGGGTCGTGGATGGTTTCGCAGCTTGTGCGGCCATAAACGCGGGTCTTCAGGTCCACCACTTCTTCGTCACCCTGATAGATGGAGGCAAGGGTAATGCCATTCACAGTGCCGCAGTCGTCTTCTGTGACGATCACGTCCTGAGAAACGTCCACCAGCTTACGGGTCATGTACCCGGAGTCAGCCGTCTTCAGAGCCGTATCCGCCAGACCCTTACGGGCACCGTGGGTGGAGATGAAGTATTCGAGTACGCTCAGACCTTCGCGGAAGTTCGAGGTAATCGGACGTTCGATAATCTCACCGGAAGGTTTAGCCATCAGGCCGCGCATCCCGCCGAGCTGCTTGATCTGCGTGCGGTTACCACGGGCACCGGACGTCACCATCACGTAAAGTGGGTTGTGATGCTTCTTGCCTTCGTTGTATTCCAGCGTGCGGAACACTTCGTCAGCCGTCTGGTCACCAGCCTGGGTCCAAACGTCAATGATCTTCTGGGAGCGCTCACCCTGCGTGATGAGACCACGACGGTGAAGCTTCTCGACGTCTTCGACTTCCTTGTAGGCTTTTTCCAGAGCCATTTTCTTGGCTTCAGGAATGACCATGTCCGTGATACCGATGGAACAACCAGAGCGCGTCGCTTCGCGGAAGCCCAGGGACTTCAGACGGTCGAGGCAAGCCACGGTTTCCTTCTGGCCGACGGTCTGGAAACAGCGCCAGATAATGTCAGAGATCTGTTTCTTACCAACAGTGTTGTTGATGAAACCGAGCTTCTCAGGCCAGATTTCATTGAAGCGCACACGGCCAGCCGTCGTCTCGATGAAGGTCTTGGTCGGATCACCAAACGCGCGTTTCGGTTGCTGGTAGTCAGGGTTGCGATAACGCACCTTGTCATTGACGCTCAGCGCACCTTCAGTCAGGGCGAATTCGACTTCCGAAGGATCGTTGAAGATCGGCAGGCGCTCAGGCCCTTCGTTCTTCTTGTTCTTATCCGGGAATTCACGCAGATAAGTCAGGAAGTAACAACCCAGAGGAATGTCCTGGGAAGGCGTCATGATCGGCTTACCGCTGGCAGGGCTGAACAAGTTGTTCGGCGCCAGCATCAGCAGGCGGGCCTCAAGCTGGGCCTCAATGGAAAGCGGGACGTGAACGGCCATCTGGTCACCGTCGAAGTCAGCATTGTAAGCACCGCAAACCAGGGGATGGACGCGGATGGCTTCACCTTCGATCAGCTTCGGCTCGAAAGCCTGGATGGAAAGACGGTGGAGGGTAGGCGCACGGTTCAGGAGAACTGGGTGTCCCTTGGTGACTTCGTCGAGGATGTCCCACACTTCAGGCGTGCGGCGCTCGATCATCTTCTTCGCGGAGCGCACAGTGTGCACCAGGCCCATCTCTTTCAGACGGCGGATGATGAAAGGCTCGAACAGGACGAGGGCCATCTTCTTCGGCAGACCGCACTGGTTCAGAGTGAGGTCAGGGCCGATGACGATAACGGAACGACCGGAGTAATCCACGCGCTTGCCGAGCAAGTTCTGACGGAAACGACCGGACTTGCCCTTGAGCATGTCGGAAAGGGA
Source organism: Prosthecobacter algae (assembly GCF_039542385.1). Classification (NCBI taxonomy): domain Bacteria; kingdom Pseudomonadati; phylum Verrucomicrobiota; class Verrucomicrobiia; order Verrucomicrobiales; family Verrucomicrobiaceae; genus Prosthecobacter; species Prosthecobacter algae. Next base: position 75,921 of record NZ_BAABIA010000009.1, read on the forward strand.
CTTCAGCGGACGGTTACCTGCGCCTGTGACCGGGCGGCCATGGCGGCCGTTGTCAAAGAGGGCGTCCACAGCTTCCTGAAGCATGCGCTTCTCGTTACGGATGATAACATCCGGAGTGCGGAGCTGAAGAAGGTTCTTCAGACGGTTGTTACGGTTGATGACACGACGATAGAGGTCGTTCAAATCCGAAGTCGCAAAGCGGCCACCTTCCAGCGGCACCAGCGGACGAAGGTCCGGCGGGATGACTGGAAGCACTTCCATGATCATCGCCTCAGGGCGGCTGTGCGATTCGGCAAAGCCCTGGCAGAGCTTCAAGCGCTTCGCCAGCTTCTTGCGGATCTGCTTGGAGCGCGTCTTGGTCATCGCGTCCTCGAGGTCCTTGATGGCATCGGTCAGATTGATCTGGCTGAAGATGTCGCGGATGGCCTCAGCACCCATGCCCACGCGGAAGGCGTCGGCACCGTACTGTTCTTCGGCTTCACGGAGATCCACTTCAGTGAGAAGCTGACCACGCAGCAGCGGAGTGCTGCCTTGATCTACCACCATGTAGTCTTCATAATAGATCACGCGCTCCAGGCTGCGGGCCGTCATGTCCAGCATGAGGCCGATACGGGAAGGCATGCACTTGTAGAACCAGATGTGAGTCACCGGCACGGCGAGCTCAATGTGGCCCATGCGCTCACGACGCACGCGGGACAGCGTCACTTCGACGCCGCAACGGTCGCAGATCACGCCCTTGTGTTTGATGCGCTTGTATTTGCCGCAGGCACACTCCCAGTCACGGGTAGGCCCGAAGATACGCTCGCAGAAAAGGCCGCCCTTTTCAGGTTTGAACGTACGATAGTTAATGGTCTCAGGGTTTTTCACTTCCCCGTGGCTCCAGGACCGGATCCGGTCTGGAGAAGCGATGCAGATTGACACGGAGTCAAACTCTTCACCGGTGGGCTTTTCCCCGAAAATTTCTTTCAAGCTCGCGTCAGCATTCATAGTCGTTTTTTGATGCGTTAAGGGTTTTTGGCTTGGTTCAGGGTTAATTAGGCACCTGCCGTGAAGCGTTCGATGGCTTCCACATCCGCATCCAGAGTGGCGCGCTTGTGGACTCGCACATCGAGACCCAGAGATTGCATTTCTTTGATCAGCACATTGAAGGATTCAGGAGTGCCTGCTTCCAGAGCGTTGTCACCCTTGACGATCTGTTCGTAGATGCGGGTACGACCCTGGACATCGTCAGACTTCACCGTCAGGAGTTCCTGGAGCGTGTAGGCGGCGCCGTAGGCCTCAAGGGCCCAGACTTCCATTTCCCCGAAACGCTGACCACCATACTGGGCTTTACCACCCAGAGGCTGCTGCGTCACCAGCGAGTATGGGCCCACCGCACGAGCGTGGATCTTGTCAGCGACAAGGTGTCCCAGCTTCAGCATGTAGATGTAACCCACCACGACGTCGAGATTGAAGGACTCACCCGTGCGGCCGTCATAGAGCTTGGATTTGCCATTGAGGCCCATCCACTCATAACCTTCCACCTTCTTGGCGTCCTTGATGTATTCCATGATCTTGGATTCAGGGATACCATCGAACACCGGAGTGGCGATTTTCATGCCTAGAGCCTTGGCGGCGAGACCCAAGTGGGTTTCAAGAACCTGACCGACGTTCATACGAGATGGCACGCCTAGAGGGTTCAGCACGATGTCCACAGGCGTTCCGTTTTCCAGGAACGGCATGTCTTCTTCAGGGACGATGGTGGCCACCACCCCTTTGTTACCGTGACGACCGGCCATCTTGTCACCCACGGAAAGCTTACGCTTGCTGGCGACGAACACGCGGACCTGCTTGACGACGCCATCGGCGGCTCCGTCTTCGCTGGTTTCGATGCGGTCCAGGTTACGCTCACGCTCCATGTCGGCATCGGCGAACTTCTGTTCGAAGGTCTGGATGATGTCGAAGATCTTGTTGCGGATCGGGCTTGGGTCGATTTCAACCGAGTCGTAGCTTTCAGCCAGCTTACGAAGCAGGGTCTTGGTGATCTTCTTGTTGGCACCGAGGATGATTTCACCCGTCTGGCCGTTCACCACATCGAGAGGAATCTTCTCATTGAGAAGGATGTCGCTGAGCTTCTCAGTGAGCTGCTCGGTGAGGTCTTCCTTCTTCGCACGATAGTCTTCTTCGATCTGCTTGATCTGCTTCTTGGCTTCGGCCGGGGAGAGCTTCTCCTTGTCGGTGCCATTGACACCACCACGCTGGGCCAGCTTCACATCCATCACGATGCCTGCGCAACCGGAAGGCACACGCAGGGAGGTGTCCTTCACGTCAGCAGCCTTCTCACCGAAGATAGCGCGCAGGAGGCGCTCTTCAGGGGCGAGTTCGGTCTCAGACTTCGGAGTGATCTTGCCGACAAGGATGTCGCCAGGCTTCACTTCCGCACCGATACGGACGACACCGTCCTGATCGAGATTCTTCAGGGCTTCGTCACCGACGTTTGGAATGTCACGGGTGATTTCTTCAGGCCCCAGCTTCGTATCACGAGCGATGACGTCGAAGTCTTCGATGTGAATGGAAGTATAGATGTCTTCTTTCGAAACGCGGCGGCTGATGACGATGGCATCTTCGAAATTGTAACCGTTCCAAGGCATGAACGCGACGAGCATGTTCTTGCCGATGGCGAGTTCGCCCTGGTCCGTACAAGGACCGTCAGCGATAACGTCACCCTTCTTGATTTTCTGGCCACGGCGCACCAGCGGACGCTGGTTGATGCAGGTGCCGGCGTTGGAACGACCAAACTTACGCAGAGGATAGACAAAGGTCCCCTTCTCCACGTCGGTCTGGACGGACTTCATCGGGTCAGCCAGGAACTGCTTGTCGCTGACTGGCAGATTGCCGTCCTTGGTGATGATGATCACGTCTGCAGTGGCGGAGGCGACAGTGCCATTGGCATCCGCGACGATCACGGCGCGGGAGTCACGGGCAGCCTTGCCTTCCATGCCGGTGCCGACGAGGGGGGATTCCGCCTCAAGAAGAGGCACGCCCTGGCGCTGCATGTTCGAGCCCATGAGGGCGCGGTTGGCGTCATCGTGTTCCAGGAAAGGAATCAAGTTTGCCGCGATGGAAACGAGCTGCTTCGGCGACACGTCCATGAGTGTCGGCTTGTTCGGCTCGACTTCCAGGAAGTCACCACGGTAACGCACGGTGACTTTGGCCGCCGTGAAGTGGCTCTTTTCATCCAGACGGTTGTTGGCCTGGGCGATGAAGTGGTTTTCTTCCTGATCAGCCGTGAGGTATTCGATCTTGTCCGCCACCACACCGTCTTTGACCGGGCGATAAGGCGTCTCGATGAAACCGAATTCGTTGATGCGGGCATAGGAGCCCAGGGAGTTGATCAGACCGATGTTCGGACCTTCCGGCGTCTCAATCGGGCAGATACGGCCATAGTGAGAAGGATGAACGTCACGAACTTCGAAACCAGCGCGGTCACGGTTCAGACCGCCAGGCCCGAGTGCGGACAGACGACGCTTGTGGGTCAGCTCAGCCAGAGGGTTGATCTGATCCATGAACTGGCTCAACTGGCTACGACCGAAGAAGTCACGCACCACGGCACTGAGGGCCTTAGGATTGATCAACTTGGCCGGAGTCATGGTGTCCATGCTCACGTCAAACAAAGTCATGCGCTCTTTGACCAGACGCTCCGTGCGGGCAAGGCCCACGCGGCACTGATTGGCCAAAAGCTCACCCACAGCACGCACACGGCGGCTGCCGAGGTGGTCAATATCATCCAGAAGACCTTCACCAGCACGCAGCTTGAAGAGGTAGCTCATGGCGCTGATCACGTCATTCGGATCCAGAATGCGCATGTCAGAGTCCGTCTTCAGCGTCAGCTTCTGATTGATCTTGTAACGACCGACGCGGGTCAGGTCATAGCGCTTCGGATCGAAGAACAGACGCTTCACCAGAGCACGGGCGTTCGGGATGGTCGGAGGATCGCCTGGGCGCAGACGGCGGTAGATTTCCTTCAGAGCTTCATCTTCGTCCTTGGCAGGGTCTTTGCGCAGGGAGGTCACGATGAGATCATCTTGGGAGGCCGTGATGACTTTCACGGTCTTGTGACCAAGTTGGATGAGCTGGCGGATGACGCCGGCGGTCAGTGGCTCATAGGCACGGGCGACGATAAGCTCGCCGTCCAGGATGTCCTTGAACAGGAGTTTGGCGGAGACTTCTTCTTCGCTGAGGTTTTCCTTCAGCTTGAGGTCTTCGATGTTGTAGAACAGCTTGAGGATGTCTTCGTCGTGGGAGTAGCCGATCACGCGCAGAAGCGTGGTGGCCAGGAACTTGCGACGACGACGGCGGCGGTCGAGATAGACGTAGAGAAGATCGTTGGTGTCGAACTGGACTTCGAGCCAGGTGCCGCGGTCAGGAATGATGCGGAAACCATAGAGCCAGCGGCCATTCAAGTGTTGGCTGCTTTCGAAACAGATACCGGGGGAACGGTGGAGCTGGCTGACCACCACACGCTCAGCGCCATTGATAACAAAAGTACCGCGATCCGTCATGAGCGGGATTTCGCCCATGTAAACGCGCTCCTGCTTAGCACCGGCCTCGTCACGGAGTTCGAAGGTGACGTAGAGAGGGGCGCTGTAGGTTTCCGCTTCGCGGATGGCTTCCAGGGAGGACAGCTTAGGCTCGCCGATTTCGTACATGACAAAATCGAGCGTCATTTTGGCGTCGTAACTCTCGATGGGGAAAACTTCCTTGAAGACAGCCTGCAAACCAACTTCCTTGCGCTTGGAAGGAAGGATGTTCTTTTGAAGAAACTCCTCATAAGACCGGAGCTGAATCTCGATCAGATTCGGGGGCTCGGTAACTTCATGGATTTTGCCAAAGTTGGTGCGCTGGGACATAAGCAAAGGTAGGGAGACGACGGGGTGGCAACGGCGGTGGCGGGGTGCAGGGGGTGAACCTGCGGGCACTGAGGATCAGAAAATCTGGCAGCCAGCCAGAAGATTGATGGACTCAGCGTGAAAATGACGAAACCAGAACGCGGACGAAAGTCCCCGTTCAGGCGGTGAAATAGATATTACGAAGCCCGCGTCCTGAGTGGCACCCTCGTTTACGAAGCAGGAGCTTCGTGCAGCGGAGGAAGTGCGAACCAGTGGGCGGGGCATGCGGAAGTTGGATTTTTTCAGAAAGGAAGTTCTTGGGAAAGACTCCTTTCAGCCGAGTGTCACCGCAAGGGCGACACTCGGGAAAGGATGGGAGGTTACTTGATCTCCACTTTAGCGCCGGCAGCTTCGAGCTTCTTCTTGATCTCTTCAGCTTCTTCTTTCTTGGCACCTTCCTTGACCTTCTGCGGAGCGCTCTCAACGAGCTTCTTCGCTTCAGCAAGGCCGAGGCCAGGAACAACGCCGCGCACTTCTTTAATGACGGAGATTTTGTTTGCGCCGCCATCAACGAGGATGACGTCGAACTCGGTCTTCTCTTCAGCAGCAGCAGCAGGAGCTGCACCACCGCCAGCGGCGGCAACTGCGACAGGAGCAGCAGCGCTGACGCCCCACTTGTCTTCGAGGGACTTGACGAGTTCTGCGACTTCGAGGACCGTAAGGCCGCTCAGTTCTTCAACGATTTTTGTAAGGTCTGCCATAATAGTGTGTCGGTATCGCCGTTTCTCGAAGCATCGAGTGATTTAAGAGAGAAAGCTTTCGCTCCGGCAAGGAACCATTGGATGTTGCGTTCAGGCTCCGGTGAAGGAGCCATCTGATCAAAGGGGTGGGGTTTAGGCTGCGGCGGCTTCGACAGCAGCTTCTTCCGCGGCGGCTGGCGCTGCGGCAGCACCGCCGGCGTCGGCTTTGGCCTTGAGCACGCGTGCCAGGGAGGCAGCAGGCTCGTTGAGGAGGCGGACCAGCTTGGAAGCAGGGGCCTGAAGCACGCCAAGCAACTGGGCCTGGAGGGTTTCTTTGGAAGGCAGGTCGGCAAGGACTTTGATGCCTTCTGCGTCGAGGAGGTTGCCATCGAGCACGCCAGCCTTGATTTTAGGCTTGGTGAACTCAGCAGCGAAGTTCTTCATGATCTTCGCGGCAGCGCAGACGTCCTGGGCGCCCATGACGTAGGCACTCTGGCCTGTCAGGTGAGTGCCAAGTTCTTCTGGGTAACCGGCGCGTTCTGCGGCCTTCTTCACCAGCGTGTTCTTGAACACGTGGATCTCAGCGCCCGTGGCGGCCAGGCGCTTGCGCAGCTCGGCGAACTTGTCCACGGTGAGACCAGTGTAATCCACAACGAAGAGGAAGGGGGAGGCGTTGACCCGGGTGAGCAGGTCTTCAATGAGGAGTGTCTTTTCAGCTTTCATGGGTGTCTTTCCTCAGGAATTACAGTTTCACGTATTTGGAGACATCAATGCGCAGCGCAGGCGACATCGTCGCGGCGAGCGTGATGCTCTGGACATATTTACCACGGGCGGAAGCAGGCTTCGCACGGACGATGGCGTCGATCAGGGCACTGCCGTTCTCCGCCAGGGAGGTCACGTCAAAGGCCACTTTGCCAATGGTGGCGGCGATGTTGCCGTTCTTGTCGAGCTTGAAGTCAACGCGGCCAGCTTTCACAGCCTTGACTGCACCACCGACGTCGTCGGTCACAGTGCCAGTTCTTGGGTTGGGCATCAAACCACGAGGTCCGAGCTGCTTACCAAGTTTACGAACTTCATTCATGGCAGCAGGAGTGGCGATGGCGACATCGAAGTCCATCTTGCCTTCCTTCACCTGAGCGATGACGTCTTCATAACCGACAACTTCAGCGCCAGCGGCTTTGGCAGCATCAGCAGCAGCACCCGTAGCGAAAACGGCCACGCGGACGCTCTTGCCGGAACCGTGAGGGAGCGGGCAGGTGCCACGAACCATCTGGTCACCTTTCTTCGGGTCCACACCCATATGAAAGGAGAGGGTCACGGTCTGGTTGAATTTCGTGCCAGGGAGTTTGCGCACGAGCTCAGCGGCCTCTTCGAGGGAAAAGGTCTTTCCTGCCGGAACCATCTCGGCAGCTTTCTTGTATCTTTTGCTTCTTGTGATCATGGGATGCTTGCAGTGCTGTCGAACGGGGACCGTTCTCCTGCGGTTGGATTAATCAATAACTTCGATGCCCATCTGGCGGGCGGTGCCTGCCATGATGCGTGAGGCACGCTCAAGGTCGGGAGTGTTCAGGTCCACCAGCTTCATTTTGGTGGCTTCCAGGAGCTGGGCCTTGGTGATCTTGGCGACCTTCTTCTTGGCAGATTCGCCAGAGCCGGAGGCAATGTTGGCGATCTTCTTCAGAATGTTGGAAGCAGGCGGCTGCTTGGTGATGAAGGTGAAGCTCTTGTCTTTGTAGACGGTGATCACGGTCGGCAGAACGTCGCCACTGGACTTCTGAGTCGCAGCGTTGAATTCTTTGCAGAAAGCCATGATGTTCACGCCAGCCTGACCGAGCGCAGGACCGATGGGCGGAGCGGGGTTAGCAGCACCAGCCTTGATCTGGAGCTTGATGAATTTGACGATTTCTTTGGCCATGTTTTTTGTTCGCTTGCTTGAGATTGAAAAGAAAGCAGCCCCTCAAAAATCAGGACTGCCGGAGTAGCATCAGGCTTTCTCGACCTGCCAGTATTCGAGATCCACAGGAGTGGAACGACCGAAGATGTTCACCGAGACACGCAGCACGCCGCGCTCAGGATCAATTTCTTCAATGATGCCCGTCTGGCTTTCGAACGGACCATCGGCCACGCGGACGCTATCACCCACGGTGAAAGCGATCTTCGGCACGACGGAGTCATCCTTGTCGCGCACCTGGGCCAACATGCCATCCACTTCACGCTGACGCATGGGGATCGGGTGGTCTTTGGTACCGGCAAAGTTCAGGACACCATCGGTCTCCTTCACGAAGTACCAGGTCCTGTCCACCAGCTGGTTGTGCTCGTTGAGCAAGTAGCAGTTGGCGATTACGTAACCGGGGAAAAACTTCCGATTGGTCTCCGAACGCTTACCCTTTTTGACTTCGGAGACACGCTCCGTAGGCACAAGCACTTCGTAGATGTAATCACCCATCTCTTCTGTCTGGATACGGCGGACCATGCTGTCACGGACCTTCTGTTCGAAGCCGGAACGCACGTGAATCACGTACCATTGATCGCGAGGGGCGGGGATAGCTCCCATATAGTCAATCGGTGGAATTAAATTAAATGAAAAGGTGGCTGTAATCAGCCGGCGACTGACTTGGCCAGAGCATCAAAGGCTCCACGCAAAGCAGTGTCAAAAAAGGCCACGAAAGCACCGAGCAAGATCATCGCGATGAAAACAACGATGGTCGAATCAATCAGCTCCTTGTACTTCGCAAAACCCTTTTCTTTAGGGTCCCACGGCCAATTTGCTTTTTTGAGTTCAATGTAAACTTCACCAAGATAGGTGCGGAAGCGGCTCATGTGAATCGGGCGTCAACGGAAAATTCTAAACTAAGAAGAGGAAAAATGGCAGGCCAGGAGGGACTCGAACCCCCGACACGCGGTTTTGGAGACCGCCGCTCTACCAACTGAGCTACTGACCTGAATGCTATTTTTCCTGCGAGTTGCGTTTTAAGTTCGACCTGCCTCCCGATGAAGGGGCCGCCGCAGAATCTGTGCGCCAGATTCTGCGGCGGCTACGACAAGCAAACGATAGAACGCAGATTAGTCAAGGATGTCGGCAACACGGCCGGCACCCACAGTCTTGCCACCTTCACGGATAGCGAAGCGGATGGTCTTCTCCATGGCGATCGGGGTGATCAGCTCGACGGTGATCGAGACGTTGTCACCAGGCATCACCATTTCAACACCTTCAGGAAGGGTCACGCTGCCAGTCACGTCCGTCGTGCGGAAGTAGAACTGTGGGCGATAGTTGTTGAAGAAAGGAGTGTGACGGCCGCCTTCGTCCTTGGAAAGAACGTAGATCTCAGCCTGGAACTTCTTGTGAGGCTTCACAGAACCTGGCTTGGCGATGACCTGACCGCGCTCGATGTCGGTCTTCTTCACGCCGCGAAGCAGAAGGCCCACGTTGTCGCCGGCACGACCTTCGTCCAGCAGCTTGCGGAACATTTCGATGTCGGTGACGGTGGTCTTGATCGTGTCGCGGATGCCGATGATTTCGACTTCGGACATCTTCTTGACGATACCACGCTCCACACGGCCGGTGCAGACGGTGCCACGACCTTCGATCGCGAACACGTCTTCGACTGGCATGAGGAAGTCCTGGTCGATCGGACGCTCAGGAAGGGGAATGTAGGCATCCACAGCGTCCATCAGCTTGTAGATGTTACCGCGCTGCTCTTCGTCGCCTTCGAGGGCCTTCAGAGCGGAGCCTTTGACGATCGGGATGTCGTCGCCTGGGAATTCATACTTGGAAAGGAGGTCGCGAACTTCCATTTCGACGAGGTCGAGGAGTTCAGCGTCGTCCACCATGTCAACCTTGTTCAGGAAGACCACGATGGCTGGCACGCCCACCTGACGAGCAAGCAGGATGTGCTCGCGAGTCTGTGGCATCGGGCCGTCGGCAGCAGAGCAAACCAGGATCGCGCCGTCCATCTGGGCAGCGCCAGTGATCATGTTCTTCACATAGTCAGCGTGTCCGGGGCAGTCAACGTGAGCGTAGTGACGCTTGTCGGTCTGGTATTCCACGTGAGCGGTGTTGATGGTGATACCGCGTGCCTTTTCTTCAGGCGCTGCATCGATATCAGCATAATTCTTCGCTTCTGCAAAACCCTTGGTTGCCAGGGTGGTCGTGATTGCAGCGGTAAGCGTGGTTTTGCCGTGGTCAACGTGGCCGATTGTGCCAATGTTCACGTGCGGCTTGTTGCGTTGGAATGCTTCTTTAGCCATGAGTTGAGGTGAGTTTAGTGCGCTAGGACTTCTTGTTCGTTTGTCGTGTAACGGCGATTCCTGAGCATGACTCCGCTGGAGCTGATGGAGGGATTTGAACCCTCGACCTCGTCCTTACCAAGGACGTGCTCTACCACTGAGCTACATCAGCAAAATTTATCCGGCGGCGACTCGCGAAGAATCTCCTCCTCTTTCGACAACAAAACCGGGACACACAGTCTATCCTGATGACGTCAGGCGACAATACACCCCGGCTCTTTTGTTGAAAAAGTGGGTTGAGAGTAGTTGGCCTAGCCTTCCTGTCAAAGACAATTTGTGCTCTTTTCACTCAAAATTCAATAAAACTTCCGCCTCACTTGGCAAAACCGCCTTTTAGCCCTCCATTCACCCTTCCTATGACCCGCCCCGAAGCCATTCAGCAAATCCGCGACGCCTGCAAGACCGTCGCACTTCAGTTCATGAAGATCCACCCAGCGCTGCCCCACCTCCAGAATGCGGAGACCATGGGGGAGTGCCTGAAATCGCTCCATGAGATGACGGTGCAGCTTGAGACCATCAAAAAGAAGGTAGGCAAACTGGAAAGAGAGGACGACAGCTCTCTGCTTTGACAGCCTTCCAGCCCAGCCCACCGGGCGGGCTAACCAGATGTTTGTTTTTATCCCCCATGCCTCCGCCTAACCAAGAACAGCCGAATCCTCTCGCCGATCTCCTCCTGACCATCATTCTGCCGTCAGTCATTCTCGAGTCCCTGAGCAAACCTGATCGCCTGGGGCCTGCCTGGGCCCTGGTGGTGGCGCTGCTGCTGCCGCTCGGCTTTGGCATTTACTGCTTCATCAAGAAGCGCGGGCTGAATTTCTTTTCCGTGCTGGGGCTGGTGGCCATCATCGTCACGGGCGGCCTCGGTCTGCTGAATCTCAGCGCGGTCTGGTTTGCGGCGAAAGAGGCGGCATTTCCCATCTTCCTAGGTCTGGCCTTTCCTCTCAGTTTCCTATGGGGAAAGCCCCTGGTTTCCGAACTGCTGCTAAATCCTCAGGTCATCAACCATGACTTGCTCAACAGCCGCCTCAATACTGAGGGACAAAAGCAGTCCTTTCAAGCTCTCCTCCGGCAGGCCTCCTGGGCACTGGCCGGGACGATGCTCCTCTCTGCCGTGGCCAATGCGATGCTGGTGCTTTATTATCTCGAAGGCACCGTGCCAGGCACGGAGGAATACACGAAAGCCATCGGCCGGCAAAACTGGGTGGGGTTCATTGTCATCGGCGTCCCCATGATGGCAGCGACCATGGGCCTTCTCTTTTGGATGCTTGGCCGACTGAAAAAGCTCACGGGATTGGAGCGCGATGATCTCATGAACCCCGGCACCACGGTGCGACGTCAGGTGGGTGAGTAAAAGCGAGTTGCCCAAAGAAAGAAAAAGCCCGCAGACCTAGGCCTGCGGGCTTTTTCGCAAAGACATCTCAGGTTACCTCACTGACGGCCACGCAGGTATTCCGTCACCCGGTTCCCCCGGAAGGAGACTGTGGCGGCCTTGTAAGGCACGTAAGTCACGCTGGGGCCATAGCCGCCCCAGTAGGGATCCCAGGCTCCGTAGTAGCCATAGCCACGCCCGAATCCCCTGCCCCACCCATAACCATAACCACCGCCGCCCCAGCCCAAGCCATAGCTTTGAGTGTAAACGGGCTGGGTACCCACATAAGTCCATTTTTCAATCTTCACGCCTTTTTGGCTACCTTCAGAGACTTGGTCTGGGCGGCCCCAGGACAGGAAAACACTTTCTTTCGTCATGCCTTCCCGGATACGCCCCTGGTTGACGAGCACTTTGTCGCTGTCAGCGAGCTTGCTGTACAGCTCTGGGTTGCTGGCGATGCGCCGCTCCACAGGGGAGGCGCAACTCATCAGGCCAAGTGACAGCGTGAGACACGCAGCCGTCTGGCAGATTCGAAGGAGAGATTTTGCATTCATAACAATGATACGTCGCGCAGGGACAGACTGACCTCATCTCCCCATTGTTCAATGGGAAACGGATTCTTCGGCTTTCGGGCAGCAGGAAAGATCAAAGCCGCATGGCAAAATGCACCTGGCGACCGATTTCTTCAAATCCACAGCTCGGGTAAAGATTCTGCCCGATGACGTTGGAGGCCATGGTTTCGATCTTGGCCACACGCAGATTTTGCTCCCGAAAATAGTCAAGCGCGTGATGGATGAGGCGGCGGCCAAGGCCCAGACCACGTGCGGCCTCCACCACGGCAAGGTTAGGAATGCGCCCCACCGAATTGACATGGTCTGCCCGGGTGGTGATGTAGCCCAGGATCTGGCCCCCCCGCTCTGCGACGAAGCAACCTTCGGGATTGACCGTGCAATCATCGTTGATGTTGTCGGCCTTGCGGGCTTTCCAGTCACGGTCATTCCAGATGCCCAGGCGATCCTCCAGCATCTGGTCCAGGGCCACAGCCCCAAAGGAGTCCACCGTGATTTGCCGCAGAGTCTCCAGATCTTCCAGGCGATAATGGCGGATGGTAACGGGCAGTTCGGGAGTCATGATTTTTTAAAAGGGCCAGCGGTAGGGGGCATTGTGGATCAGCTTGCTCTTCGGATACGCACTGATGCGCACCTGATTTGCGGAGTTCCCGCTCAGCAACCAGACATTTTGATCATCCATAGCGTGGAGGAAGCCCAGGTGGCCGCTGCTGGCCTGATCCACCGTCAGCGGCTGCAGAATGCAGATGGCCCCGTAGGTGGCAGCCACCGGGCGCCCCCAGCCCCACCACTCCGAAACACGGCCACTCCTTTGCCCAGGGTAGCCAGACTTCCAAAGGCACCAGTAGGCAAAGGCGGCGCACCAGGCCGTTTCATCCTTCAGCAGGCCACCGCCGATGCCGACGCTGGAGAGGTATTCGAGGATGCGCGGATTGTCCTTCCCAGCGCCCCATTCCTGCACGCCCTGCTCCATGATGGCGATCTGCATCCAGGGAGGCGGCGCATTGAAGCTCACAGGCTGGGCCACAGGAACATCTGCGGGCTGTCCCGTGACGGCACCCACCACCTGTAGGATCTGACCGGGAAAGAGCACCTGGCAGTTGTTCGTCCCATACTCGCAGAGGCCAGGATTGGCCTGCTGGAACTGAGCCAGGGACATGCCAAACTTCCTCGCGATCTTGGTCGGGTTATCCCCCGGCTGCACAATGTATTGAGCCATGCCTAAACCGTAAACCGCTGCCTCTCAAAAAGCCATGCTGAATGAGAGGGCTGCCGTCATTCCGATCACACCAGGCCCCAGCGCCGCCGCAGGAAGGACTCCCAGGGGCTGAACAGCAGCTTGTCCGCCGCAAAGCCGACGATGAGGATCACCAGCATGATGGCCGCCACCTGATCCATGGCCTGCAGTTCACGTCCGTAATGGAGCAGATGTCCCAGGCCAAAACCGGTGAGGACCGTGACGTAGATTTCCGCCGCCATCAGGGAGCGCCAGGCAAAGGCCCAGCCCTGCTTCATGCCGCTGACGAGATGCGGCAGGCTGGCTGGCAAAAGCACGTGCCACAACAGATGCAACCCGCCGGAGCCCATGGTGGAGGCTGCCCGGCGATAGATGGGCGGGATCTGACGGATGCCGTGATCCGTGGCCAGCAACACAGCCCACAAAGTGCCCATGATGACGATGAACAGCATGGCCGTCTCCGTCTGGCCAAACCACAGCAGTGCCAGCGGCACCCAGCAAACACTCGGCAACGTCTGCAAGCCCAGGGCCAGCACGCCCAGCGTATCCGCCGCAAAACGAAAACGAGCAGTCAGCAGGCCAAGCGGGATGCCCGCAGCCAAACCCACCACATAGCCCAAAAGCAGCCGCCTCATGGTCACGCAGCCCGCCTCAAACAAGGAACCGTCTTTCAGTGCAGTGATGAGGTACTCCCCAATGGCCAGAGGCGCAGGCACCAATACGGGCGACCACCAGCCAGCCCGCGAAGCCGCCTCCCAGATGATGATGAGAAACAAGAAAAAGCCGAGGGAACGGAGAACGCGGATCATGCAGAAGGGGTATTTTTTTTGAGGTCAGCCGTAATGGCGCTAGCGAGTTGGGCTACGGCCACATCGTTGATGTCGCGAGGTCGTGGCAGGTCCACGCGATACTCGTTGTGGATGCGTCCGGGGCGTGGAGTGAAGAGGACCACACGGTCTCCCAAACACACGGCTTCACGGACGTTGTGGGTGACAAACACAACCGTCTTCCGGCGCTTTTGCTGGATGTTTTGCAGGTCAGCGTAGAGCTGCTCCCGGGTCATCGCATCCAGGGCAGCAAAGGGCTCATCCATCAGCAGCACTTGGGGATTTGGGGCGAGGGCACGGGCCAGCGCCACACGCTGCTTCATGCCCCCGGAGAGTTCGTGAATGTTAGACTGGGAAAACTTTTCCAACCCGACCAGCTTGAGATAAAACATGGCCAGTTCACGCCGGTCATCCTGCGTGAGGCCCGGCTTCAGGTTCAGTCCAAAAAGCACATTGCCCATGACATCTAGCCAGGGGAAAAGCGCGTGTTCCTGAAACATGACCATGCGCTGCCGCCCTGGCCCCGTGATGTCCTGCCCATCCGACTGGATGCTGCCCTCGGTGGGCTTCTCCAGGCCAGCGATCAGGTTGAGCAGCGTGCTCTTGCCACAGCCGCTGGCACCCAGCAGGCAGACGAATTCGCCGTCCTCCACCTGCAGGTTGATGTCCTCCAGGGCCGTGACTGTCTGCCGAGCCCCACGGAAAAGCTTCGAGACATTGTGGATGTGCAGTTTGGCAGTGCTGGATGCTCCCAGTTCCTCTTGGATGCTCATGAAGTCAGATCAAAGTTGGGGCAGCAAGGCATCCAGGGATGGGATGTCTTTGAGGAAGCCAGCCTTCTGGGCGGCCACCACCATTTCGTCCAGGCCGCTGCGGTTGACCTCGGTGTTGAGGACTACCCGTGGGAGGGCGCGGTCCAGCAGCGCTTCCCCCGGTGCCTTGGTCGTCAGTTCCTTGAGTTCGGACTGGATGAGCTTGCGTGCCTCAAGTGGGTTTTTCTGGATCCATTCGGTGAGTTCCTCATGGGCAGACACCAGTTTCTTCGCCAGTTCGGGGCGATCCTTCACAAAGGCGACGCTGGAGGCCAGAATGGTGGCAAAGGTACCTTTGTCTTCGACGAAGATTTTTCCACCCGCTTCCAGTTCCAGACGGCTAACCCATGGCTCCACCGTCCACACAGCATCGATGTCCCGCTTGATGAAGAGGGCCAACTGATCCGGATTCTGAGTGGGCAGCACGGAAGCCTCGCCCCCGGTCGCAGTGACCTTGATCCCGTTGTCGGCCAACCAGGCGCGCAACTGCACATCCTGGGTATTGCCGAGCTGCGGGGTGGCGATGCGTTTCCCCTTAAAATCAGCAGGTGTTTGGATGCCTGCCTCTGGCCGGACCACCAGGGCACTGCCACCTGTGGCTGCCCCGGAAAGAATACGGATCTCCGTGCCTTTGGACTTGGCATACGCATTCAGCACGGGGCTGGGGCCAATGTAAGTCACATCCAACGAACGGGCAAAGATAGCCTCCGTGGCCGAGGGACCTGCATTGTAAACAAACCACTCCACAGGCACGCCCAGGCGCGGCTCAAACCAGCCCTTGCCCTGACGACTCAGGGCATGAGCGACCAGTCCCTGAATGTGAGTGATGTTTGGGAAATGGCCAAAGCGCAGCGGGGCATTGGCATCGGCTGGCTTTTTGCTGCAGGCAGCGAGACCTGCGGCACTGAGAGTGGAAAGGAAGTGTCTGCGGTTCATGGTTTTCATCGGGTGTATTTTTGAATCAATTCTTGTTAGAATGCCTTGAGGCTGATTTCCAGATAAGCAAAGTCGGTGTCCTGTGGCCGTCCCTGGCCACGGGTAAAATCGCCAGCCGTGAAGTGGGCATAACCGAGGATGGCTTCCACCTTGGGTGTCACCTGCCAGCGGATGCGTCCATCGAACTCGTGCCCGATCATGCTGCCGCTGTCGCCCTGACGATCACGAAGATTGGCGGCAGAAAAGCGGTCCGTGTCGCTGGCCAGCCAATAGAAGCTGTATCCCAGATCCATTCGCAACTTCTTGTTTGGCGTCAGCTCCAGCCGCAGCTTCGGAGTGCTGATGTTCTCATAGACGATGTAGTCATTCGCGGACCAGGGGCGGCCAAAGCCAAAGAAACGCTCAAAGCGGTTGTCCTCGTTGTCATTGGGATCCTGGTCACCACTGGCATAACCATAAAAGAGACTGAAGCGCGGCTGCCAGGGCTGCTTGAAACTGTAACCCACCTCCACCGAACCACCGTAAGCCTGCAGATCCTTGGAGCCGCTGTAGCCAAACTGATAAACCAAATTGAAATCATAATCGAAGCCGGTCTCCCCCACCACGCCATACCCACGCAGACCGGGTGAATGTACCAGCCGCTCTTCCACCTTTCCATGCGCAGACTGGTTGAGGGCAAGGTAATAGGGTTCCAGCGTGATGACATCGGACCAGCGGCGCCAGTGGCCGATGGCGGCATACATCCACTGCTGCTCCACCGGCCTGTCCCAGTCATATTTCTGGCGGTTCAGCGGCTGCACCGCCAGCAGGTCCAGTTGCCAGTCATTGCTCTCCTGCCCCACGCGGCCCTGAAAGCCCTGAAAGGTATTGGCCGTGTTTCGCCACTGATTGTTCCCGATAAGACGACGGTCCAGAAACTCGAAGTTATGGATGCCGTAGCGAAGGCTTACTGGGCGGCTGTTACCCAGTGCATCTGTGCCCAGGGCATCCTCAAAGTAGAGCTCGGCATAAAGGCGGATGATCTCAAACTCATTCACATCCCGGTTATCCCGCGGGTAGTTGCCATTGTAGCGGCGGGAATCCTGCATCTCGACGGCGAAGCGGAAAGGATCCAGCACATCATGGATGCCCAGGTAGGCCCGGGTGCGGTGCAGCAGCGGCTCGTCCAGCCCCGCCTCGGCACGCCGGAGATCGTCATCACGATATTCATAACGAAAGCGGTAATCCAGCCCGAGGTCTAGCCATGCCGCATTCTGCAAAACATCCCAGCCAAGTTTGGAGGCCTGCGTGGCGTATTTGGGCAGGTCAGGATCCCGAGTCGTGCTGTAACTTTTCGGTGCGCGGTAATAGCTCGTCGGGCCAGCATCCGCAGCCATCATCGAGGTGATGAAAACGGAACCGCCCAGAGACACCGCGAGGGCCGTCTTCTGGAGCATGGTCAGCAAGCTAAAGAGATGAAGGTTCATGAGAAAAAAGGTCCCGACAAGGCTGCTTTATAACAAGGCAGCGGGCCGCTCCGCGCATATTCCTATTCTTTATAAATACACTCGTCAAGTAGGAATTAAAACAGACCACAACCGTCGGTTGTTTTTCGTCTTGGAGACTCTACAATAAGAGCATTGGGGTGCAGTTTTCACTGCTCGCTCACCCGCCTTTTCCCATGCATCTCTACGCCGTCCAGCTTGATTCCGTTTGGGAGGACAAAGCCGCTAACTTTACCAAGGTCCGCGCACTTTTGGCGGAAGCTGCTCCCCTGCCCGGCTCCCTGATTGTGCTGCCTGAAATGTTTGCCACCGGGTTCAGTTGCAACTTGGCGATCACCGCCGAGCTCATGGCGGCTGAAACGGAAAATTTCTTTCGCGAGGTGGCCTCCCGCTGGCAATGCGCTGTGCTGGGCGGCCTAGTGGTTTCGGTGTCGGATGAGCTAGGTAGCAATCAGGCGCTCGCCATTGCCCCGGATGGCCGGGAGCTTGTGCGCTACTGCAAAATTCGCCCCTTCAGTCTTGGCGGAGAATCCAATGTTCACCAAGCAGGCACAGAAACCGCCATCTTCCCATGGCAGGACCTCCAAGTAGCACCGCTGGTCTGCTACGATCTGCGGTTCCCTGAACTAGGACGTGCAGCTCTGGCCCAGGGGGCCGAAGTGCTCGTTTACATCGCCGCCTGGCCCGCGCGCCGGATTCAGCACTGGCTGACTTTGCTGCAAGCCCGAGCCATCGAAAACCAGGCCTACGTCGTCGGGGTAAACCGCTGCGGGCAGGAACCTAACTACACCTACTGTGGCCGCAGTGTGGTGGTGGACCCACATGGCGTCATCATCGCCGATGCCTCAGATGGGGAAAAAGTGCTGCACTGCCAAATCCATCCCGCCATTGTCAGAAACTGGCGGCAGGACTTCCCGGCTGTGCAAGACTTTCAGAAAGGCTTGTAGGCCCTGGCGAGTTCTTTTGCTTTTTCTCCTCAATTCACTTCACAGGCACCAGAATAGAACACCTGCGTCATTGGAGAATTACACTCTAGCAGCCGAGATAAACGGCTGCAGATGCTAACCTCTGTGAAGAGACCACTATTGCAGTTCCGGAGTGCCAAAAGGAATCTCTTCTGCCTTAGGGTCGCGCTTAAACAATTTGTTCACCAAAGAACGAAGGCGGCCTTCTTTGACGGGGGGTGGCGCATAGACTTCCTTGGAAGGATAGCTTTGGCGATTTTTTTCGTGGTTCATGAAGCCTGTGACTTCACGGCCAAAGCTGCTATTGCCAGGGCTGTCCTGGGCCGAAGGAGGCAGATCGTAATCGGCCCGGACGATGCGAGGCTCGATAAAGATCAGAAGTTCGCGGCGGGCATCGTCTTTGCCTCGGGAGCCTGTGAGGAAGTTCAAAACAGGCACATTTGAAAGGATAGGCACACCCGTTCTGTCCTTGCTTTTGCCCTCACGGATCAGTCCGCCCAAGAGGACTGTGGACTGGTTTTTGCACATCACGACAGTGTTGAGAAGCTGCTTGCTCAACACGGGATATTCGTTCCCCGCAATCTCGGTGTTGTCCGTGGCTTCGCTGTTCTCCTGGGAGATTTGCAGCGTCAGTTCGTCGTCGGAGTTGATGAGAGGAACAATGTTCAAGCTGAGAGCAACATCCTGATATTGGACGTTGGAGAGGAGGCCGTTGTTTGCACCTCCACCGACGAGTCCCTGGGTGGATGTGGCGATAGGGAAGGACTGACCGCTGCTGATCAGTGCTGGTGTGTTGTTCATGGTGAACACCGAAGGCCTGGAAATGACCTTGAAGTTTTGATAGCTGTCCAATGCATTGACGATCACGTCCACATTCTGGCTGATCGCGCCATAGAAAGCGAAACCGTTGCCAGTAGCAAGATCCGTCAGACTGAGAGGCAAACGAGGATTCAGAGGCGCGATCCCGCTGCCAAGGCGGCTGGCAAGGCTGCTGGAGGCCCCGGTGGCCGTGCCATTGCGACGACTGCGGAACAGCCACTCGACACCGAAACTTTCACCTTTGCTCAACTGCACTTCACCGATCACAGCGGAGATCAGGATCTGCTGAGGACGGCGATCGAGCTCATCCAGAATTTCATTGAGCACACGAAGATGCTCAGGCGGGCCGGAAGCAAAAAGGGAGTTTGCGGTCGGGTCGCTGATGAGCAGCGTTTTGCCGATGACCAGGGAACGCGGGCCATTGTTTGGCCGCAGAGGCTGCAGATTACCGCCGCCACCCCCACCCAGGCCACTTCCACCGCCGCCAAAACCACCGCCGCTGCTGCTGCCGAATCCACTGCTGCTGCTGCCAAATCCGCCATTGCTGCTGCTGCCGAAACCACTGCTACTGCTGTTGCCAAAAAGACCGCTGCTGCCCGTGCCTGAACCGGAGGTCCCGGTGCTGCTATTGCGGTTGTTTGAAGAGGAACTGTTGGACTGGCCTAGGCTGTTCACGCCGCCGCTGCCACCGGAGCCTGAGTCTTCACCTTCTGTGCGAGCGATGGCATCGCTGATGATGCCCATCGCAGCCTCGACTCCGAGATAGTTCAGCGTGCGTGAAACAAAGGTGCGAAGTTCAGAGGCCGCATCCAGTTCCGTCACCAGGGTCTCGATGTATTCGAGGGTGTCCGGCATGGCGATGACCAGCAGACGGTTGGTGCGGGGGATGGCGAGAATTTTGGGCTTTACCTCGGCTGCGGTGGAACCTTCGGCACCGACACCTGCCGGAAGTGCGGCAAGCTGTGGCTGGGGAATGCCACCGGGCTGAGCAATGGTGGGCGTGCTGGGCCGACCAGTGGCACCCCCTGCTCCCCCCTCTTTTTCATCGAGTCCCAGGATCTCATCCAGGGCCTTCTTTACATCTTCAGCATCTGAGCGGACGAGCTGAATGCGTTTGGTAACTGTAGCTCCTGGTTTCACATCCAGACGCTCCAGCAGGCCTAGAATGGAACGGATGGTGTTGCTGTTTTCCACAATGACCAAAGCCTTGGCATTGGGGACCGGCGTGATGACGCCATAGCTATGGCGGGGGATGATCTGATCAATCGCCTTCACCGCATCATCCGGAGTCAGGTACTTCAAAATGGCGACAAAACTCACCACCTGATCCGTCTCTGGCAAGTCAGCGGCAGCCTCAAACAAAGGAGCACCTTCAGCCTGGGCCTTCTTGCCCTCGCCCAGGATCTTGACCATGCCCTCACCCGCCGGTGCAAAGGAATAGCCGTTCAGCAAAAGGCTCTTTTCGATGAACATGATGGCCCTGTCCTTGGGCAGCTCCCCCGTGGTCTCGATGGAGACCGTCACCTGCTCGATGGCAGCATCCCGAATGATTTTCAGCCCCGTCAGGTCTTCATAGACGAGGAGAATCTGGGACAGAGGGGTGTTAGGAAACTGGAGTTCCACACCGCCGCCGGGCTTAATGGCATCTTCGGGGCGGATGGCGGGACGTTCTTCACCTGGATTGGCGGCATTGCCTGCAGCTCCGGGACGCTGCGGAGCCCCCCCGGTCGGAGGCACATTAGGCCTGGGGCGATTAAAGCCAGCAGCACCAGGAGGGGGCACGGCATTCGGATTGGTCGGGCGCGCCTGCGGTGGAATCTGAGCCAACAGAACAGTCGCTGGGCCAAGGCAGGCAGCCAGAAGAATGCGGCGGTAGGAAACGATCATGAGGATGGACTGGCTAAAGGCTTACTGCGGCTGGGCTGGCGGCACAACAGGTGCGGGTATCAACTGGCGACGGCGGGAAATGGTGGGGGGGCTACTAGCGGCTGGCACACCGGTATTCGGCGTATTGGCGGCAGGTACGGCTCCTGGCAAAATAGCACCCCGAGGAGGCGTGACGTTGACAGGCTGATTAGGCTGCCCCGGCTGTGGGGGGCGCAGATTGGGATTGCCCTGGACGGCTCCAGGCTGGCCAGCACCCGGGGCCTTGAAGGTGTTGCTCACCGTCACGGGCCGGGAGGTGAGGTTGTCATCATACTTGAGCGTTGCTTTTTTACCGTCCTTCTCCAGCTCCACAGAAGCTTCGTTGCGGTTGCGGTTGAAGTTGGCGGACACCAGCTTAAACTCGCTTTTGGCATCGCCATCGCTAGTCACCCGCTTGAACTCCGCTGTCTGCTTGTTCTGCACACTGATGGTGATCTTACCCGTGGTGCTTTTGTACATCCCGGCTAGGGCCCAGTCATTGGACCAATCGATGATTGGACCAGATGGCGTGTTGGTAATCAGCAAAAAGGGATTCTTCTTCCAGGTTTCCTGGTAACGTGCATTTTCGAAGGCTTTGGGAATGACTTCTTCACTCAGCACTTCCGCCGCAGTGGGCGGAGTGGAAATGGGAGATTCCGCCCCGGCTTGATCTGGGGAGGAGGCATCTGGCTCGACGGCATTCTCCTGAGCGAGCCCACTCATGGCAACACAACCCAGGATTAGAAATGTGAGCAGCCTTTTCATAGAGGTGGAAGGCGGAACCATTTCTGAATGTTTAAGTTCACGATGATCTGGGCGGTATCGTCATTATTGACGGTCATCGTCATCGAAGGAATGCTGATGTAGGAATCTGGCTTTTGCAGGTCGTGTAGCCACTCGTTGATTTCCTTCCAACCTCCATGGGCTTCCAAATTGAAGGTGGAGGAGACAATGCCTGCGCGTTCAGTCGGCTCGATAGGCTGAATTTTTGGGAGCTTAATCCCATGCGATCCAGCAGACGTTTCCAATTGCTCCAGGAAGCCGTTGTCGGCCTCGCCACGGCGGGTGAAAAGGGGCTGTTTTTCGGTAAGCCAAGTGAAACGCTCGTTCCAAAATTCTTTCTGAGCCAGGAGATCTTCGGCTTCCAAACGGCGTGTCTCCACCTCAATGGAGCGGACATCCACGCTTTGTTTCCAGTTCTTGAGCTTGGTGAGACCAATGAAAGCGCCACCGATGACGACCACAGCCCCTAGACCCAGGGCAAGACGTTGTTCGTTGGCGGTCATAGCTGGGTCACCTCCGTTTCAGCAGCCACCAGTTCCGCAGGTCGACCTTCGGCACGGAAGGTGGCGGTGCCATCGTTAAGATTGGTCGGATTGGGAAAGTCCCAAACCCAGCGTTTGAAGGCCTCATGCGAGATCAGCTTTTCGCGAAAATCAATGCCATGGCCCAGGCTGGAGGCGGCACCGGCAATAACGATGCCGTCTTCACGAAGTTCGAAGCTGGTGATGCGGATGTTTTGTTGGGGAAGCAACTGCACAAGCTGATGCAGAGCCTCGACAGGATAAAGCTCCGGAGTGACGGCAAAGCGCATGTCTTCCCAGGCCGCCTGGGCATCGCGGATGGTGACCAACTCTGGCTCCAGGGCTTCCAGACGAGCCGCCTCTTTGGCCACCGAGTGTTGGCGCAGGGCGACGCGAGCGGCAAAGGCCCCAAGCGCGGCAATGAGCACAAAGGTGAAGGCGAGCGCCCCCATCATGACCATGCGGCGTTGCTGCCGTTCGTGGCGCAGCCTAACCACAGGTGCAGGAATGAGCCGGGAGGCATGATGTGGGAGCGAAGGGGTCTGCTCCTGGCGCAGCGTTACCGGCATGTCCAGATCGCGTGTGAAGTCATCCGTGATGAGGTCTTCCAGCAAAGCTGGGGCTTCCGCCCCCTCTTCTCCCACCGACAATGCAGCGCGGGCGGAACTAACCACAGCTAGCGATTGCACACTCGGCGTTAGGCCGCCGAGCTCCAGGGAGGCGAGGATGCAACGAATCTCCGCTGCAGCATCTGCATCCAGCACACGGCCAGCCAGGGCCTGGCAGTAAAGCGGTTCGCCGGTTTCATGAGGGATCGCGAGGACCAGGGCCCCTGCTTCGCGCCAGATGAGGGCTTCCCCCGGCTGGAGCTGATGAAAGGCCACCGATGGGGCGAATTTGGCATCGCTTCCTTCTTCCAGAATATCCGCAGGCAGCGGGGCCACCTGAATGAAACTGATGGAGCGCTGGTCGCGATCATCCTGACCGAGATTCCAAACGTCGAAGTTGTTGGAGTCCGAGGTTTCCTGGCCAAAACCCGCAGCCTCCAGCTCCAACTGGGCCATGGATTCGCGTCGTGCGGGATCCACACCCTGAAAACGAAATGGCACCGTGATGAGACTGCGCGCCGGAAGGGCGATCCAGGCGGTGCCACGGCGGGAGCGCGAATCCTGGTCGGCCTGTGCCTCGCTGCCAGCACGAAGACGCCATGCACGGAATCCCTCCTCGTGAGGGATGAGCATGAGTTCGTCAGGATTTTTCATGGGCAAAAAAGGGAAGCCTGTAGGATATCAAATGCCTATGCAGAGTGCAAGGCAGGATGGGAGACAGCACTGTCACTAAGACGGTTCAAAGATTCCGCCAACAGAAGGATTCAAGTTTGGACTACTGGGCCTGGAGCGTCTTCAGCTCCTCTGCCGCCCATTTGTCCCAAGCGGGATAATCCGTGCCGTAATCATCCCCCGCGAGGATGCTCATCACGTTGCGCACTTCCTCATTCTGGGGGTGCTGGGGGTTTTTGAGGATGTTCAGGAACAACGGCAACTGAAGGGTCCGCTCGCGGTTCATGAGGTCTGAAAACAGCACTTCGATGACTTCGGGATTCGTCTTCTGGTCAACCAGGAGACCGGCGATAAGGCTGTAGTCCTCATCACTGGTCAGGTTGACCAAATGGCGGCTGGCATTGACCTGGGCTTCGCCATTGAGCTTTTTGACAAGCTCCTGCAAGTCCCTAGCCATCTGCGGGATCTCTTTTTCAGAACGCAGAATCTCGTCGATGAGCACATCACCTTCCTCAGCCGTCGTCAACTGGGTGGCAGGGGCGGATCCAGCAGGCATCTGGGTGGTAGGTGCCAGCGGCTGAATGTCCGTTTTTGCCGCTGGCTTGGCCTGGGACTTTTCAGCCACATCTGGGCGCACGGGCTCTGAACCGCCGAACTGCCAGGCAATGTAAAGCACGGCAGCAACAGCGAGACCGGAGACGATGAGAACGAGTCGTTGTTTAGACGAAGAAGAGGCTGAAGACATAGGCGTTATGACAAGCGGCGGAGCGGAATACGTTCAAATCCAAAATGCACCGAAAACGTCAGTTGCGGATTTCCTCGCCATTGGTGGCATTGGCGAGCTTCATTTCTTCGCGATGAAGGGATGGATCGCTGCGGAAGGTCAGGCGGGCGCCGTATTTGCGCTCGAGGTCCACCAGCAGTTCGCCGTCCTCTGTTTTCAGACGCTGCATGACTTCCGGGTGGACGACCACGAGGAGACTTTTCTGATCCTCTTTGCCACGGCCCAGGATGGCGCTGAGTCGACGCTGAAGCTCGACACTCATGGTCATGGTGGTCTTCACCTGGCCATGGCCCTTGCAATACGGACAAGGTTCATAAAGGGCGCTGCTGAGGCTTTCGTGCAGGCGCTGACGAGTCATTTCCATGAGGCCAAACTGGCTGATCGGCAGGACCTGGGTCTTGGCTTTGTCGCGCTTGAGGTGATCCATCATGGCCTTGTAAACGGCCTGCTGATCTTTGCGATGCTTCATGTCAATGAAGTCCACCACGATGAGGCCGCCCATGTTGCGCAGGCGCAGTTGGCGGGCCACTTCCTGGGCTGCTTCCATGTTGGTATCGAGGAGCAGTTTGTCCTGATCCTTCGCGCCTTTGTTGCGGCCAGTGTTCACGTCGATCGAGACCAGTGCCTCGGTCTGATCAATGACGATGTAGCCACCGCAGGGCAGCCAGACCTGACGGTAGAAGGCGTTATCGATCTGCTTCTGAATACCGTAGTGCTCAAACAGGGCTGTCTGCCCCTGGTAATAGGTGATGCGGCTCTTGGCCCGACGGGAAATCTGGGCAGCCATCTTCTGCATGCGCTCAACGGTGGCGAGGTCATCGCAGGCCACTTCGTCAATCTCTTCGGTGAGGAAATCACGCACGGTGCGCTCGATGAGTTCAGGCTCCTGGAAGCAGCACACGGGGGCTTTCTGGCCGTCGCGTTTGGCGACGATGTCGTTCCACTGCTCGATGAGGAGGCTGAGATCGCGAATGATGTGGCGGGCACGTTTGCCGGAGGCTTCGGTGCGCATGATCAGGCCCATGCCTTCGGGCAGGTTCACCTTCTCGATGATTTTGCGCAGGCGGGCGCGCTCCTTTGGATCTTCCACCTTGCGGGAGATGCCGAACTGATCGTTCTGCGGCATGAGCACCAGAAGGCGTCCCGCCAGAGAGACGTTGGTGGTGACACGGGGGCCCTTGTTGCCAATCGGACCTTTGGTGACCTGCACCATGATTTCCGAGCCCACTGGGTAGAGATCGGGAATGTCCTTGGCCTCAATGCGCTTGCGTTTCTTCTGCGCACCGCCGCGGGTCACTTCTTCCATGCCCTGGTTGGAAAGGGCCTCCGGGATGGCATCCCAGAAATGCAGGAAGGCATTTTTGTCGAGACCGATGTCAATGAACATGGCCTTGAGGCCCTGCTCGATGTTTTTCACTCGGCCTTTGAAAATGGAGCCCACGATGGTGCTCGTCCCCACACGTTCGATGGTGTATTCTTCCAAGACTCCGTTATCCAGCAAGGCCACGCGGTTTTCCAGTTTCTCACAGTTGATCACCAGGCGGGTTCCGCTTTTGAGATCTTTTTTTCCGGTGATGAACTCTTTGATGCGTTTCACGATTCCAAGGGGCATAAAAAAATAGGTAAGGTTAGGGGTAAGAAAACAGGCAAGGTACTAACGAAAGATCCGCCGTAAAAAACCACCTGGGGCTGGTGGTGTCGAAGGTTCGTCGGTGTTGCCTCCACGGTTGAATAGCGGAGCTCTGCGGACAGGCTCAGCTTTCGGGACCGCACGGCTGGAGTTGACACCGGACGACCCTTCACGGTCGGCCTCCCTGCGAATTTTAGGGGCGCTGCGGATGCGCGGCGCTTCGTCAGTAGATTCATTGGCCGGCTCATTGGTGCCGGTGTCGCCATCCTCATCGGCCGCTGCCACCACCGGGACGCCAAGGTCCTCATAGGTGACGGACTCGATGGCGTTGAAATTGCCGTCCACCGCAGCCAGCGGCGCGGGTGTGACCTGATATCCATTTTCAAGGGCGAGCGCCTGCTCCAGAACACGGTGGGCAACAGGGGCGGCACAACCACCGCCCGACTTGCCGCCCTGCACCAGGATACAAACGGCGTACTTAGCATTTACGTAAGGAGCAAAGCTGATGAAAAGCGTATGGTTATCCACGACGCGGACATTCTTCTCATTGCGCCGCCAGTTTTGGGCAGTGCCGGTTTTGCCCGCCACCTCGACCCCTGGAATGCGCGCACCTTTGGCGGTGCCGCCTGCATCGTTGACCACCTTCCACATGCCTTTGCGCACAAGTTCCAGAGATTTGGGATCGAAGTGCTGGGCAAGGTCTGCCCGCAGTATCGGCTTTTGATCCAGCACCATCTCATCACCATCCATGACGCGATGGAGAAGATGCGGCTTGAAGGATTTCCCCGAGGCCACGGCCGCCGTGACGGAGGCCATCTGCAAAGGAGATGCCAGCACGGACCCCTGACCAATGGAAGTGTTGGCAGTGTAGCCGTTGCTCCAGCGTTCCTGCGGGCTGTTCAGGCGCAGCCAGTTGGGGTTCGGCAGGATGCCAGCCTCATCTTCATCCAGCTCAATGCCAGTGCGTTCGCCCAAGCCCAGCAGCTTGCCCACCTTGGTGATGTTATCGATCCCGGCCGTGTTGCCATACTGATAGAAGAAGCAGTTGCAGGAGCGCATCAGCGCATCGCTGAGGCCCAGGGAGCCGTGAGAACCACCGCTCTGGCGCTGGATCCAACACTGCATGGCCTTGCTACCGTAAGTGACGCTGCCGCTGCAGTTAAAATTTCGGCCCTGGATATTGGCCAAACAGCCTGCAAGGGCAATTGGCACCTTGTAGGTGGAGCCAGGCGCAAAGGGCCGGGTGGCACGGTTCATCAGAGGCACCGTGCGATTGTCCATCAGCACATCCCAGTCGGCCTGACGGATGCTGGGGATGAAACTGTTGGTATCATAGCTGGGCACGGAAGCCATGGCCACCACCTCGCCGGTCTGTGGCTGGATGACGACCACGGAACCGCGGCCGATCTTGCCATCCCGAAGGGCTTTTTCAGCGATGTACTGGATGCGCGCATCCAGCGTCAAATGCACATCATTGCCTTTGCGGGGTGCATCGAAGCTGACTTCTCCCACCAGACGACCGCGCTCATTGACCTGCATGGTGCGCACGCCGGGCTTGCCGCGCAGATGCTTGTCGAAGCTCTTTTCCACCCCGGCGACGCCAAAGTCATCCGGCATGTAATAGTCCCAGCCTTTCCGTTCTTCCACGGAGACACGCTGATCATCCGGCAGGCTGACATAACCAAGGATATGACAAGCCATGGAGCCGAATGGATACACGCGGCTGCCGCGTTCGGCCACGGTCACACCGGGCAGGCCGAGGTTATGCTCAGCAAAGCGGCTGAATTCAGAAAAGGTGAGGCTGTCCCGATAGACCCAAGGGATGACGCCGCCAAAGCTGCGGTAATGGGTACGCAGGTCCTTCTCCGCATTGAACTCCACCGCCAGTCCCATCTCATTCAGACGGCCGATGATGAGCTCCTGAAACATCCGCACGATATCGGGTTCCAGCTTTTTACGGGGCAGCCCATTGTCCATGTACTCAAATGGCACGGTGGGGATATCCACCTTCTTCACCTTGCACTGGCGCGCGTACTCCTCGTAAACCTCGCGTAGGTTTACCTGCACCTCAAAGGTGGCCTTGTTTGTGGCCAGCACTATGCCGTTGCGGTCCTTGATCTCGCCACGCACCCCGGGGACACGGGCCCGCTGCTGACGGGCCTCCGGCACCTTGTTGACGAATTCCTCATGACGGACGATTTGCAGCGTCCAGAGGCGATAGGTGAGGATGCCAAACCCACCCAGCATGGCGAGGGTGAGCAAGTAGAGGCGGAAGCGATATTTAACGACCATCGAATGAGTACCTCAGTCCTTCGTATTTGATCTCGTAACGTGACAAACCCGCCAGGGAATACAGGAAAAGAAAGATGAGCGGCGAGGCCAGCATGGCCAGCAGCGTGTCCGTGACCATCTTGGTCCAGACCATGGGGGGGAAATGCAGACTGCCCCGAAGGAAAGTCATCACCAGGTACTCGCTGAGCAGCCAGGCGAAGGTGGTGAAGCCCACCAACAGCACGGGCAGTTCCAAACGGCCACGTTTGAACAAAGGCCGCACGCCCTGCAAAAAGATGCCTAACAAGCCAAACAGCAAGATGGATAGGCCGAACCCAAAGCCGCCGCCGGCCATGTCCAGTTCAGGCAAATTCCCGCTGCCGCTGATCAGGGAATGGGCGGTCTTGCCCACAGGCTCAAAGACGCCGGGCACATAGCGGGCATCCCACAGGAAGCCGGTGACAAAGGCCAGCATGAGCATGACGGGAAAAGGCACGGCCACCGACGCCGCAAAGAAAAAGACAGGCGGCAGAAAAAGGGTAGCATACTGCGCCATGGGTATCCCGGGAATAAACTCCTGCACCACGAAGGTGAGCAGCAGCAGCAGGAAGGTGACGGGATAAAAGACCATGACGGCTAAAACGCTGAGACGGGCAGGAGACTACGGCAGGATGAGGAAATCTCCGTCTCGCTCAGAGAGCAGGCGGAGGGTGATTCAATCATGGCAGGCTGCTTTGTCATTCGGAGTCCACACTTCGTTCGTCATTTTTGCTCAGGTTTGGTCGTGGGCTCCGTGGCGGGCTGCATTTCCACCACAAACACGTATTCCAGGGAGGAAAAATCCACTGCTGGCTCCACAATCGCTTCGCCGGAGAGGTCGCGATTCTCAAAACGTTTCACTCGCCCAATCAGCAGGCCCGCGGGAAAGACTCCGCCTTCACCCGTGGAGAGCACATTGGCTCCAGGATTGATGAGGATGTTCTTGCTAAGGAAGCGCAGACGCAAATCGGGGCGCATATCCAAACCTGCCCGCTCTCCTGAAATGATCCCCTGCTCCAAGGTGCCTTCGATCTTTGCAGACACGCGGCACGTTTCGTCGGTGAGCAGAATGATCTCGGCCATGTGGTCGGCCATCTTGCCGGTCTTACCAATCAAACCCGAAGCACTGATTACCGGGCTGTCTGTGGCTAGCCCATCCAGCAAGCCTTTATCAATGATCATGCTGTTCCACCAGGTGGAGGAAACACGCTTGATCACACGTGCTGCTGTGGACTTGAACGGAGCAGCCTGTTTGAACTCGATGAGGTCGCGCAGTTTGTTATTTTCTTCCAGCACCTGCGCATACTTTTGCGAGATGATGCGGAGTCTCTCCACCTCGATCTGCATGCGCTCATTTTCACGCTTCATCTCACGTGGATCTTCAGGCGAGGCCGTTACACTGTTGACACTTTGCTCCACAGCCGCGCTGGAGTGGATGAAGGGTGACAGCACCGTCATGGTGCGGCTCTGGATGTCACGCGTGACGGGCGTATCCATGGTGAACACGGAAACGACCGCCGCGATGAAAAGCAGCAGCGCCAGGATGTTGAGCTTTTTCATGGTCTAGCCTGTTCTCCTGTCTTCAGCAGCTTCACTGATGGCCACAGGATCGGGTTTGCACCTGCGACACTCTTACACCTCAGTGGTGCTGACCTTGCGCAGGAACTCCAGTTCGCTGAGCACACGGCCCGTGCCTTCGCCCACAGCACTGAGGGGATCTTCTGCCACGTGAACAGGCAGAGCAGTCTCTTCCTGGAGCAGCTTGTCCAGACCGCGCAGCAGTGCACCGCCACCGGCGAGCATGATGCCACGGTCCACAAGGTCAGCGGAAAGTTCTGGCGGGCAGCGCTCCAGCGTGGTGCGCACAGCATCAATGATGGCGTTCAGGGGTTCCAGCATCGCCTCACGCACTTCCTGGCTGGTGATGGTGATGGTCTTGGGCAGACCTGCGACCATGTCGCGGCCTTTCACTTCCATGGTGGTTTCTTTGCCCAGGGGGAAGGCAGAGCCGATGCGAAGCTTGATCTCTTCCGCCGTGCGCTCACCGATCATGAGGTTATAGGCACGCTTCATGTAATTGATGATGGCTTCATCCAGCTCATCCCCGGCCACACGCACGCTGCGGCTGTAAACGATGCCGCTGAGGGAGATGATAGCCACTTCCGTAGTGCCACCGCCGATGTCCACGATCATGTTGCCGGCAGCTTCCTGCACTGGCAGGCCCACGCCGATGGCAGCGGCCATGGGTTCTTCGATGAGGTAAACTTCCCGCGCTCCTGCCTGTTCGGCGCTTTCTTTGACGGCGCGCTTTTCCACTTCCGTGATGCCAGAGGGCACCGCGATGACCACACGTGGGCCACGCATGGCGCGACGGTTGTTGTGCACCTTACGGATGAAGTGGCGCAGCATGGCCTCCGTGACACGGAAGTCTGCGATGACGCCATCCTTTAGGGGGCGGATAGCGGTGATACCACCGGGGGTTCTCCCCAGCATGCGTTTTGCATCATCCCCGACGGCCACCACTTCGTTGGTGCCGGTTTTTACGGCGACCACGGAGGGTTCGCGGAGCACGATGCCGTGATCCTTGACGTAAACGAGGGTGTTAGCAGTTCCAAGATCGATTCCGATGTCGTTGGCGACGAAGCCAAAAAGTTTGCCAAGCATGAGCTATAAAAGGTTGTGAATGAAAGAGTTAGCAGCGGACCCTGTGTGGTAGTGGAAGGAATCCGGCTTTTTTCAGATCACAAAAGCAGCGCCACCCACGGGCTCCTGACTGGCCACGAACGTAAGGGCAGCGGTTTTTAGGGTCAAGGAGAGATTCCCCAAGGTGAAAAAGAGGTAAAACGGCCCGATTTTGAGCAATTTTGGGCCAAAAGTCAGGTATTTAGCCTCTTGATCGAAAATTTAAGGAGACCGTGAGCCTCGATAAAGAGGTCCATATCCACCTCAATCCGATGAATCTGCCGCGCTGGAATATTTCCCAAGACACTCTCCAACCAAACCGACCATCATCCCGACGATCATTGACCAGCCGAAAGCTAGTAGATGGAGGTTCCACAAATTTGCATCCTCCACTTTAAACTGGGCTCTGGCCAATGGCGTCCAAATCCACATCCACTTGTTCCAGAAAGCCATTTCATCAGTCACGTTTTCAGTGAAGGACCCCATGGCCGTGATGAAAATCCATGCGGCAAAGACATAGGTCAGGCAAAAATGAACAATAAAAGTAGCGGTCGTCGCTTTCGCTGAAAATGAAGTTTGGGTAGCCATATCAGGGTATGCGAGCAAACCCACGACAAAGGATCATGAAGGAGCAGAAATTATTTCATTCTACGGTGGTCACACATGCCACTTCCACCTGATAGACCAATCCTGGAATAGCCTCCCCTTGAGCCCAATCCAGATGCGTGGTGGTGATGACCTTCTGTGTGCCTGCGGGCAACAGCCTGAGCAAGGCCCGGCGACGATGAGCATCCAGTTCACCAAATACATCATCCAGCAAAAGCAGTGGAGGCTGACCTGCGACTTGCTCCAAGGCATGAGCTTGAGCGATCTTCAGTGACAGGGCCAGACTGCGCTGCTGGCCTTCTGAGGCGAAGGAGGTGGCATCCAGATCATTGAGCAGCAGCAGCAAATCATCCCGATGCGGCCCCACGGATGTTTGCCGCAGGCGTTGCTCTTCTTCACGTCTCTCAGCCAGTCCTTCCACCAGACTGCCCTCGAAAAAACTAGGTGCATAATTGGTTACGCCACATTCACTCCCACCGCTCAGTTCGGCATGAATGCGTGTCACGTGCGGTTGCAGAATCTGAACCAGTTCATGACGACGAGCGATAATGACCTGGCCAAAATCATCCATGACTTTCGCAAAAGCATCCGCTTGCCGCCAGGCGATGACGGCATCCCGCTTGAGCACGTAGTTACGCCCCCGTAGAGCACGCTCATAACCACGTAGGGCCTTCAAATAGTCGGGGAACATCTGGCTGGCAGCAAAGTCAAGATAACGCCGCCGATGTTCAGCACTGCCACGCAGCAAGTTCATGTCACGATGATCCATCCAGACGACCAGCCCACTTTGCGAGAGGTATTCCGCCGTTTTGCCACAAACAGCACCTTCAACGGCCAGACGGCGAGCAGTGACCGACTGTGCGCAACGCAGTCGTTTGTCTTTCAGCGTGCCCTCGATCAGCATCGTCTTAGCTCCCAGGCGGATCACTTCGGCCCGGTTGCTGGTGCGGGGGGATTGCAGGCGTAAAAGCACGCATGCGGCCTCCATGAGGGAGGTCTTTCCCTGTGCGTTGCGACCGACAAAAACCGTCATCTCCGGATGCAGCGTGACGCGGCATTCTTCAAAGCAACGGAAGTCTCGAAGCAGCAGATCTGTGAGCATGGGCACCTCTCACACAACGCCCCTAGGCTGAATTTTGGTTGAATTCATTGAGCAGGGGGCCATGTGTCCGGCCCTTCTAATGGCCTCCTTCCGCACCGTCAAAGGCTTTCGCGACTTCTTCCCCGAGGAGTGCGCGTTGCGCAATTACATCTTCGACACCTGGCGCTCTGTCGCGCGCCGCTATGGTTTTGTCGAATACGAAGCTCCCGTCGTGGAGTCTACCGACCTGTACCGCAAAAAGAGCGGGGACGAGATCACCAGCCAGCTTTTCTGCTTTTCAGATAAGGCTGAGCGTGAAATTTCCCTGCGCCCAGAGGTCACCCCTTCCCTAGCCCGCATGGCCACGACCCGTCATCGCGACTATAAAAAGCCGATGAAGTGGTTCCAAATCGGCTCCTGCTTTCGCTATGAAGAGCCGCAGGAAGGCCGCACACGTGAGTTCATCCAGTTCAATGCAGACATCCTAGGGGATGCTAGCCAGGGCACGGATGCAGAACTCGTTGCTCTATCCATTGATGTGATGCTGGCCTTTGGCATCCAGGCTGAGGATTTTGTTATTCGTCTGAGCAATCGCCAGATCTGGACCGATTTCCTGGCGGACAAAAACATCGCGGTGGAGCACACCTCCGCCTTTCTACAGATCATCGACAAAATCGAACGAGCCAAGCCTGAAGACACCACCAAGAAACTGGAGGCCATTGGCCTAACTTTGGATGAAGTCAGGTCCTTCATGACAGGCACGGACGGGGATCACCCGGCCTTTGCCGCGCTGAAGGCCGACCTCAGTGCACGTGGCCTATGGTCCTATGTGAAGATTGATGCCAGCATCGTGCGTGGCCTCGCCTACTACACGGGCACCGTGTTTGAAGTCTTCGACCTCAAGCACGGCCTGCGAGCCGTGGCCGGTGGCGGACGTTATGACAAGCTCTGTTCCTTGATGAGCGATGGCAGCGTGGACATGCCAGCGGCAGGTTTTGCCATGGGGGATGTAGTGCTGGGTATCCTGCTCTCCAAAACACCTGGAGCTCAATTTGGCATCACGGAATACCTCAACGCCCAGCAAGGCGTGGAGGCCTATGTCGTCATCGCCGATGAAGCTCAACGCGCACCGGCTCTGGCCACTGTGCAGGCCCTGCGCAGCGCAGGCGTACGGGTGGATTACAGCTTCAGCGCCCAGAAAGTGGGCAAGCAGTTTCAAGCTGCTGAAAACCAGAAAGCTCGTCTGGCCGTGGTCTTCGGTGCCGAGTATCCCCAGGTGGCCATCAAAAACCTCGTCAGCCGCAGCCAGGAACTGGTGGCGGTGGAGGCCTTGGTGGAATTCGTCACGGACGAACTGAAGAAGCCTATCACAGGCAAGCTGATTGCGTGATAGATCAAGACTGAAAACCAAGAAGTACACGGAATATTTGGCTTCTTCATGCCTCTGAAATCCGTGTCTTCTGTGGATATTCCTTCTGAGTTAGGTCGCGTGGCGATCATTGGTGCTGGAGCTGTCGGCTGTTATTATGGCGGGCGGCTGGCTCAGCATGGGCATGACGTGCATTTCTTGATGCGCAGTGATTATGAGGTCGTCAGCGAAAAGGGCCTGCATATCACCAGTCCACTAGGCGATGTGCAGTTGCCAGTGAAAGCCCATCAAACCACCACCGACATCGGTCCCTGTGACCTTGTGATCATTGCGATGAAGGTGACATCCAATGCGGCACTGCTGGATCTCCTGCCGCCGCTTCTACATGCGAACACCGCCTTGCTGACGCTGCAAAATGGACTGGGTAATGAGGAGTTCCTCGCCGAACATTTCGGTGGCGAGCGTGTGCTCGGCGGCCTGTGTTTCGTGTGCATCAACCGCACGGCCCCTGGCGAGATTAATCACATCGCCCAAGGCCGGATCAATCTGGGGGAACACACCCGCGCTCCCCTGCCCCGCACGCGCCAGATCGCGGCTGAGTTTCAGCGTAGCCAGATTGACTGTCAGGTCATGGAAAGCCTAGCCGCAGCGCGTTGGCAAAAGCTCGTCTGGAACATTCCTTTCAACGGCCTTTCTATTGCCGCAGGCGGCATGGATACCGAGGCTATTTTGGCAAACCCGGCCCAGGAAACTCGCGTGCGTGAGCTCATGGCCGAAATCATCCAGACCGCCGCCAGCCTTGGGCATACACTGCCGGAAAACCTCATTGAAACCATGGTTAAAAACACCCGCACCATGGCCGCCTACAAACCCTCCTCCCTCATTGACTATCTGGAAGGCCGTGAGGTGGAGCTTGAGGCTATCTGGGGGCAGCCTATTCGCCAGGCCGCCGTGGCTGGCCTTTCCATGCCCCTCGTGCAGGCCCTGCATGATGAGTTGAAAGCTCGTCTGAGCTGAAGCTGTCCCGGCCACTCAACTTCATAAAACACGCTTCCGCTGCCCGGCCCTGTCCTCATGAAAGATTCCGCTCCGAAGATCGCCTTCGACGAAACCCACGCCGCCGCTTACGACCAGAAATTCGTCAAAATTGCCGCCATCCGCGATGCCCTGCATCTGCTCATCGGCGCTGTTTTTTCTCCGCTTCCTGCGCAAGCGCGAATCCTCTGCGTCGGTGCCGGGACCGGCGCGGAAATCATGTACCTGGCGCAGAAAAACCCCGGCTGGCACTTCACCGCTGTGGAGCCCTCCGCGCCCATGCTGGCCGTCTTCCGCCGCAAGGCTGAGGAAAGCGGCATTGCCTCCCGGTGCGAATTTCATGTGGGGTATCTCGACAGCCTTCCGCCTGCGGATGCCTTCGATGCCGCCACCTCCCTGCTCGTTTCCCATTTCATCCTCGCTCCAGCAGACCGTATCGCCTTTTTCCGTGGCATCGCCAGCCGCCTCCGTCCCGGCGGTCTCCTGGCCAGTGCGGACCTCGCTTACGATGTGGCCTCCCCCTCCTACCCCAGCCTCCTGGATGTTTGGATGCGGATGATGCTCTCCGCCGACCTGACCGAAGAAAGCATCGAGGCCATGCGCACCGCCTATAGCCGGGACGTTGCCCTGCTGCCGTTGGAGGAGGTTGGTTCCCTCATCACCACCGGCGGCTTCGAGAAACCGGTCCTCTTCCTCCAGACCGGCCTCATCCATGCCTGGTATGCAAACAAAGCATAGGCAGGCAGAGAGACCAATACCTCTTCACTTTCCCCGAGCCGATGATTGAACTTTCTGCCGCCTCAACGTCAGTGCCGGATGTCCTTATCCCGCATTCAGCAAGCCTGTCCTGAAACCGCCATCGTGCTCGGCTCGGGACTGGGCAGTGTGGCAGATAGCCTGGGCATTGAGGCCGAAGTTCCCTACGCGGATATTCCTGGCCTTAGTGCCTCCACGGTTCCGGGTCACGCTGGGCGCTTTGTCCTCAGCCGCGTGAATGGCAAACCTATCCTGATTGCCCAAGGTCGGCGTCATTTGTATGAGGGATTGTCCGCACATGAGCTGACTGCAGGCATCCGCTTCATGCACACGCTTGGTGTTAGGCGCATCATCCTGACCAATGCGGCAGGTGCCATCAAGGAATCCATGGCGGTGGGAGATCTCATGCTACTCACGGATCATCTTAACCTCCTGGGCACCACGCCCCTGCGGGGCGGACCGCATTTCCATGACATGAGCGAGGTGTACTCCGCCGCGTGGCGCACGCAATTTCTCCAGGCGGCGGCACAGCTCGGCCTGCCGCTGCACCAGGGAGTGTATGCGGCCACTCTGGGACCGCAGTATGAGACCCCGGCAGAGATCCGCATGATGCGCACGCTAGGGGCCGATGCGGTAGGTATGTCCACCGTGCCGGAGGCCATCCAAGCCCGTGCCCTGGGCATGCAGGTGGCTGGCATCTCCATGCTGACCAACTGGGCCGCTGGGCTGAAAGCGCAGACGCTGCACCATGCGGAAGTGGTGAGCGTGGGCCAGGCCGCCTCGGCAAATCTGGCCGCCCTGCTGAAAACTGTGTTGTGATTCGCAGTCTTCTCGTCTGAACTGAGCGCATGAATTTCCACTGGCGCATCCAAGGACAGGACTATGACCTCACCCAACGCGGTATGGTCATGGGCATCGTCAATGTCACCCCCGATTCCTTTTCCGATGGTGGCCGCTACCTGGACACGGGCCGTGCGGTGGAACATGCCCTGACCCTGGTCGCTGAAGGTGCAGATATCCTGGACATCGGCGGGGAATCCACCCGCCCTGGCGCAGACCCGGTAGATGAGGCAGAAGAACTGAAGCGCGTACTGCCAGTGATCCGTGCCGTCCGATCTGAAACGAAAACGCTCATCTCCATTGATACCATGAAGGCCAATGTGGCCCGCGCTGCCCTTGAAGCTGGGGCGGACATCATCAATGACGTCACCGGCCTGCGCGGAGATCCCATGATGTGCCGGGTGGCTGCTGAAACCGAAGTGGGGCTGGTGGTGATGCACATGCTGGGCACCCCGCGCACCATGCAGCAGCAGGCTGTGTATGAGGATGTAGTGGCAGAGGTACAGACCTATTTCGAGGAGCGCTTGCACATTCTCGCGGAGCAAGGCATCGCCCCAGAACGCATTGTGCTGGACCCCGGCTTCGGCTTTGCCAAGACACTGGAGCATAACATCTCCCTCATGCAGGCACTGCCGTTGCTGGCCGTGCAAGGACGGCCTGTACTGGTGGGGGTCTCACGCAAGACCCTCATCAGCCGCCTGCTGGAAAGTGACGATGTGAATGACCGCGACTGGCCCACCGTGGCGCTGACCTCTTACTCGAGAGAGCTGGGCGCCCGCATCGTCCGCGTGCACCAGGTCAAAGCCAATATGGAAGCCCTGCGCATGACCGAGGCCATCCTGGGTCCGAAGGAGTAACGGCTTCTTACTTCGCCGGCTTCCGCGAGCCAAAGATGGCACTGCCCACCCGCACGATAGTAGCGCCCTCTTCAATGGCGACTTCGAAGTCATGGCTCATGCCCATGGACAGGGCGGGCAAAGGCGCTCCGCCGACCTTTTCAAGTTCATCACGCACCTCACGGAGCTGGGTAAAATAACGCCGGCTCTTCTCCGCCAACGGATCAAACGGAGGGATGCACATCACCCCCTGAATGTAGAGGCGGTCCAGTTCATAAAGGGCCTCCAGTTGCTCACGAATCGCCTTGGGGGTAAACCCATGTTTGGAAGACTCCGCAGCCAGATTGATTTCGATGAGCACCTTCGGATGCAGGCCCAGTTCCCCACCGATGCGGTTGATGTCTTTGGCAATTTCCACGGAATCCACGGCATGGATCATCTGCACCAGAGGCAGGACTTTACGCACTTTGTTAGACTGCAACGGACCAATGAGATGCCACTGCAACTTTCCTGGAAGCTGCGGCTGTTTCAGCAAGACTTCCTGCACACGATTTTCACCAAAGAGGATCTGCCCGGCATCCACGGCTTCCTGGATGATTTCCACAGGGTAGGTCTTCGATACTGCAAGTAAGTCCACGCTCTCCGGCTTGCGGCCAGAGCGTGCAGCGGCTTGGGTCAGGCGATGGCGGATTTCCTGGAGACGGTCGGCGATGTCAGACATGCTTTTGCATCTGAGCGCGGTCAGCCCCGGCTGCAAGCGGTCACTTCACCTGCGGCTTCAGATGCTTGTCAAAAAAAGCCAGCACCAGGGGGCGAAGATCTTTCTGCTTGGGCTGAAGATGAAAGGTGTGCGGAGCTTCAGGAATGATTTCCAAATGATGCTCGATGCCATGGGAGGACAGCACTTGGGCAAACTTCTCCGACTGGCTCACGTCCACCGTCGTATCCGCCGTGCCATGGAGAATGAGAAAGGGAGGATCGTTTTTATCCAGGTAGGTCGGGACTGAGAATTGCTTGTAGAGCTCCGGCTTTGCGGCCCGGCTACCACGCAGTGCCGAGACATCCTTCCAGGCCAGCACATCCACAGGCCCATACATGTCCACCACGCAGTTTACCCGGCAGCTTTGCTCCCCATAGGGTCCGGTGGGGTCCAGCCCATCGGCGGACTGCGTCACGCCGACCATGCTGGCGAGGTGACCGCCCGCGGAACCTCCAATGACACCGATGTGATCCACATCCAGATGCAGCCTGCCTGCATTCGCCCGCATCCAGCGAACGGCCGTTTTGCAATCATGCAGATTCTGCGGCCAGCAGGGCTGGTCGCTGGCGGCATTGTGCAGCAGGTAGTCAATGCTAAGGCACACGTATCCCTGGGCGGCTAAGGTAGTTCCGATGTTGATCTCCCTCGCCGCATCCTTGATGCCGCCCGCCCAGCCGCCGCCATGGATGATCAGGACGCCAGGATGCTTTTTCCCATCTGCTATAGGCAGATAAAGATCTGCCTTTTCCGTCCGCTCTTTGGGCAGGTATTCAATGTTCTTCTCAATCCTCACCGCAGACGGCTCCGCAGCTCCTGCAGACAGACTCACAACGAGACTCAAAGACAATAACAGGCGCGAAAGCATAACTTAATTATACGTGTTCACGACCCTTCACAATTCCGCTTAAATAGAGCCTTTGCACATGTTTCTGTGACCACTTCAAAACATCTGCATTTGTTGTTCAAAAGCACCCTGTGGCCGCCCGTATAAGGCTCATGCTGCGCCTGTCTCTCTCCTGCCTTCTTCTCCTCCAGTCCACCCTATGGGCAGTCGAGGCACCGAAGATGCCCGTCGTGCCAGCCGAGGTCCTTCCTCAAATTGAGGTCTTGCAGCCAGGGGTCAAACTTACCCTGCTAGCCGAGCATCCCGAGCTGGTAACGCCCACGGGCATTGATGTGGATGCCAAGGGGCAAATCTGGCTGATTGCCTGCCACACCCACTTTCGCCCGGAAGGCTACACCGGTCCGGCTCACGATGAGATCCTGACCTTTGATGCGCAGGGCAAAAACAGACGGGTGTTTTACAACAAGACCCAGGCTACGATGAACCTTCAGTTAGGCCGTGATGGCTGGGTCTATCTCGCCGAGAGATCCCGCATCCTCCGTGTGAAGGATACGAATGCAGACGGTGTCGGGGACTTGGAAGAAAATCTCGCCACGCTGGACACGGTCTCCGACTACCCGCACAACGGCCTCAGCGGCATGGCTTGGCATCCCGATGGTGGCCTCGTTTTTGCCCTGGGCGAAAACTTCGGCAAGGACTGGACTCTCACCGCCCGCGATGGCTCCAAGGTGAGCGGACGAGGCGAAGGCGGTATTTTCCGCTGTACTCCAGAGGGGAAGAAGATGCGTCGGATCGCCCGTGGTTTTTGGAATCCTTTCGGCCTCCTCGTACGCAAGGATGGCGAAATATTCGCCGCCGAAAACGATCCCGGCAGCCGCCCACCTTGTCGCCTGCTCAATATCGTGGAGGGGGCTGACTACGGTTTCCAGTGGGTGTATGGGAGTGCCCCGGTGCACCCCTTTGTCGCCTGGAATGGGGAACTGCGCGGCACACTGGGCATGGTGCATCCCTGTGGTGAAGGGCCCTGTGCCGTTAAGGAACTGGGCGGAGGTGTCCTCATTCCCTCTTGGAGCAATCACTGTGTGGACTACTTTCCCCTCACGCGCCAGGGTGCAGGCTATACATCGCAGCGGATCGAACTGCTGCGCGGCAGTGACTTCTTCCGGCCTGTCTGCATGGCGCAGGGGCCGGATGGCAGCTTTTACATGACGGACTGGGTTTTCAGCTCCTACCCCATTCATGCGCGAGGCCGCCTCTGGAAACTGGAGATTGATGCCACCAAAGCCTCCTGGCTGAAACCTTCCGCCGAAGCGCCCAATGCCGCCGCCCAGCTGGCCCAAGGTCTGCGCAGCGGACAGGTCAAACTGTCCGTGACCCAGCTGCTAAGCCATGCGCGTGGGAAGGATGCGTATCTCTCAGATGCAGCGCTCACCGCCTTGGCCCGTGAAAACTGGACGCCAGAAACCTTCCAGGCTTTGCCCGCTGCCGACCGTGTCTGGGCCCTGGTGGCCCTGCGCCGGACCGATCTGGTCGAAGAAAAATGGGTACGCTCTTTGTTAGGCGATCCCGATCCTGAAATCCGCTTTGAATGCCTGCGCTGGATTGCGGATGCGGTGCTCATCTCCTTTGCTGCCGATGTCGAAAAGATGCTAGCAGATCCCACCCTTGATTACCGCCTCTTTGAAGCGGCGTTGGCCACTTGGAATACCCTTCGAGGCGAACCGGGCGCCGGGGTCACCAATCCTGAAGTCCTCGTGGGACGCATCCTCGACACCGCCACTCCAGCAAAGATCAAAGGCTACGCCCTGCGTCTGGCCCCGGTGGCAGATAAACGAATCACCATCGCACTGCTGCGCGATCTCCTGGGCCAGAAAGACGACCAGCTATCCCTGGAAGTGGTGCGCAGTCTGGCGGCTAAGAATGCTGACGATGCCCGAGCCATCTTGGCCGAACTGGCCCGGGACGAAAATCAACCCGCCGCCCTGCGAACAGAGGCCATCCAAGGCCTCTCGACCTCTTCCCTGCCAGCGCACCAAAGCCTGCTCGTAGCCCTTTCCAGCCACCCGGCATCCCCCCTCGCTCAAGAAGCTCAACGGGCACTTCGCTTCACCCCAGAAGACAAGACCTTTGCCCTAAATCCGCAGCGCCCTATCTTTGAGAACACCGCCGCTTGGCTACGACTGCTGGATTCCCTGCCTGGAAAAGCAGATGCCGAAAATGGACGCCGACTGTTCTTCCACCCCAAGGTCGCGCTCTGCGCCAACTGCCATCGCCACAGTGGCCGGGGCAATGTGGTGGGGCCAGACCTCAGCCTGGTTTTTCAGCAAGGAGATCGCAGCGCCCTCCTGCGCAGCATTCTGGAGCCGCACCGCGAAGTCGCCCCGCAGTTTTATCCCACCCAACTGAAACTGGCCGATGGCACAGACTTCATCGGTATCCTGCTCAGATCTTCCAGCACGGAGGTGTATCGGGACCTCACGGGCAAGGAACGGACCTTCCAGAAAGCCGACATCGTCAGCCGCACAGAGCTCAAAACCTCGCTCATGCCCGCAGGTCTTGTGGCATCCCTCACGGATGCCGAACTGCGCGACCTGCTAGCTTTTCTAACCAAATCTTCAACCGAGGCCGGCACAACACCCTGAGCCTTTTTGACCGCCCATCTTTACCTCCCTCTAAAGATCGGCCTTCTTTTCACCGTAGCTATCTTCTCATGCAGCTCCAAGTCCGATTCATAGCCTGGATGACCTTCTTGTTCGCGAGTGCGATCCATGGAGCCGGTTCTCCCCGCCCACTGAACTTCATCAACGATGTGCAGCCCATCTTAACCAAGGCCGACTGCAACACTGGCGGCTGCCACGCCAAGGCAGGCATGGGCCAGCGCGGCTTCCGTCTTTCGCTGCTGGGTTTTGAGCCTGAAGAAGATTACGAACACATCGTCAAGGAAAGCAAAGGTCGACGTGTCTTCCCACCAGCCCCCGAGCAAAGCCTGCTGGTGATGAAAGCCGCCAACATCGTGCCTCACGGTGGCGGTAAAAAACTGGAGCCTAACTCCGAAGAGTACAAGACCTTGGTCCGCTGGATCAGCGAAGGCATGCCGTATGCCCAGCCCACAGATCCTAAGGTAACCAGCATTGAGGTGGAGCCTAAACGCCTTTCAATGAAGGTGCATACGGGCCAGCAACTGAAAGTCACCGCCCGTTACTCCGATGGCAGCACGCGCGATGTCACCCACATGGCCCTCTATGAGGCCAATGACAAAAGCATGGCCGAGGCTGACCACCACGGACACGTCAAGACCCTGGACATCCCCGGCAATGTGGCCGTGATGGTGCGCTATTCCGGCCTTGTCTCTGTTTTCAGTGTTTCCATTCCGCTGGGAGCCCCAGTGGAGATACTCCCGCCAGAGAAGAACTTCATTGACCGTTATGTCTTCGCCAATCTGAAGCAAATCGGGGTTCCGCCCTCTGCGCTTTGTGATGACTCCACCTTTCTCCGTCGTGTCTCGCTGGATATCGCGGGTCGGCTGCCGACTCTCGAAGAAACCAAGACTTTTCTCAGCAGCAAGGAAGTCAACAAGCGGGACCTCCTCATCGAGTCTCTGCTCAGCAGCCCCGACTATGCAGACTACTTTGCCAACAAGTGGACAGCCATGCTGAAAAACAAACGGGATGATGCCGCCGACATCACCGCCAATTTTGCCTTCCATGCCTGGATGCGCGACAGCCTCCTGGCGAACAAAAAGTATGACGAGATCGTTCGCCAGATCCTCGCCTCCACGGGCACCATCGTTTCGAATCCTCCCGTGGCCTGGTACAAACGGGTCAAGGAACCCACACAGCAACTGGAGGACGTGGCCCAGCTTTTCCTCGGCGTGCGCATGCAGTGCGCCCAGTGCCATCATCACCCGTTTGAGCGCTGGAGCCAGCACGACTACTACAGTCTATCAGCCTTCTTCAGCCAGGTCGGCCGCAAGCCCACGGCCATCGCTGGGGAGGACCTCATCTTCCACAAACGTGGCATTGCCCAGACTGAAAATAAAAAGACTCGTCAGCCCGTGAAACCTGCTGCGCTCGGCAGCGACACTCTTGATATTCCTGCCGATGAAGATCCGCGCCTGAAACTGGCGGATTGGATGAGCCAACCGTCCAACCCATTCTTTGCCAAATCCCTCACCAACCGTTACTGGAAACACTTTTTCAAACGGGGCCTGGTCGAGCCTGAAGATGACATCCGGGATACCAATCCAGCCACGAATCCCGAACTGCTGGATGCCCTAGCCAAACACTTTATTGAGAGTGGTTTCGATCTGAAGGCCGTCGTCCGGGTCATCACTCAAAGTCATACCTACCAGCTTTCGGCCATGCCCAATGAGCACAATGCGGTGGATCGCCAGAACTTCTCCCACTACTATCCCAAACGCATGCAGGCAGAGGTGCTGCTGGATGCCATGGACCTCATCACAGGTGCCAAGTCCGACTTTGCCGACCTGCCTCCAGGCACCCGCGCCATCTCCCTGCCAGACAACAGCTACAACCGCGCCTCCGCCTTCCTCAAAGTCTTTGGCCGTCCAGAAGGTGCCAGTGTGTGTGAATGCGAGCGCGTGCAGTCGGCCAGCCTCGCCCAGAGCCTGCACCTGATGAATGCCTCGGATGTGAAGGCCAAGCTGGTGACTAACAATGGCCGTGCCG
This sequence comes from Prosthecobacter algae, assembly GCF_039542385.1. Classification (NCBI taxonomy): domain Bacteria; kingdom Pseudomonadati; phylum Verrucomicrobiota; class Verrucomicrobiia; order Verrucomicrobiales; family Verrucomicrobiaceae; genus Prosthecobacter; species Prosthecobacter algae. The sequence continues at coordinate 119,544 of NZ_BAABIA010000009.1, forward strand.
ATGTGCTTTCGAAGGCGGAAATACCGGAGCCCAAACGCATCCGCGAGCTGTACCTAGCCGCCTTTTCGCGTGAGCCTACCGCCGATGAAGTGCGCATCGCTGAGACTCACTTAGCCAAGCCTCGTGCCGATGCCCAAGGCAAAGCTCTGGACTCCCAAAGAGCACGCCGACAAGGGTACGAAGATTTGATCTGGGCCCTGCTGAATACCAAAGAGTTTCTCTACAACCACTAACCGCCATGCTTCTCAAAACATCCTTTTCAGCCGCACTGGCCACCTTAGGCCTTGCACTAGCTGGCACTTCCCCCGCCCAGCAGGTTACCCTTCCCTTACCACACCTGCTCACCCTCATGCCGATGGGAGGCCAGGCTGGCAGCCAGATCGAAGTGACATTGAGCAGTGAGTCGGTGGAGGACATCAGCGCCCTGCTTTTTTCTCATCCCAAAATCACCGCACAACCGCTCACGGGCCCGGACGGCAAAGCTCTGCCAAACAAGTTCAAGGTCAGCATCGCAGCCGATGTTCCTCCTGGCGTCTATGATGCACGGGTCATCTCCCGTCTCGGAGTCTCCTCTGTCCGCGCCTTTTCCGTTAGCCAACTGCCAGAGATCACCCGCAGCAAGCCTAACAACACGCTCGAAACAGCGATGGCTCTTCCCGCGAACTCCATCTGCAATGCAACGATGACCAAACGTGCTGTGGATTTTTATGCCTTTGAAGGCAAAAAAGGTCAACGTGTAGCCGTGGACTGCGCCGCTATCGGCATTGATTCCAGACTGACTCCGGTGGTGATTTTGGCCGATGCCCAGGGCCGTGATCTCATGGTCAATCGCACGGGTGGAGTGCTGGACTTCACCCCACCTGAGAATGGACGTTACCACATCAAGGTAAGCGACCTCACCTTCCAAGGAGGCGAACGGCACTTTTATCGGCTGGCTCTTCAGGAAGTGGCCCAGAACGTCCCTGCCCCGCGCCAGCCACAGACTCAAACCGTGAGCGCCATGTCCTGGCCACCTATGAATCTAGCCGCTAAGGCAACAGCACAGGAAACTGAGCCTAACAATCAAGCTGTCCAAGCCCAAAAGATCGCCCTCCCCTGCGACCTCGCAGGCAGCTTTTTCCCCGCAGCCGATGTGGATACCTATGAATTCACTGCCAAAAAAGGCGAAGTTTGGTGGGTGGAGGTGGCCTCTGAGCGTCTTGGTTTAAACACAGACCCTTTTGTCCTGGTGCAGCATGTCACCCAGACCGCAGGCAAGGAAACCCTCAGCGACGTGGCAGAGCTTTACGACATCGCCCCGCCAATGAAGGTCTCCACCAATGGGTACTCCTACGATGGCCCGCCCTATGATGCAGGCTCTCCCGACGTGAATGGCAAATTTGAGATCAAGGAAGATGGAACCTATCGGCTCCAAGTGCGTGATCTCTTCGGCGGGACACGCAGCGAGGCAGGCAATATTTACCGGCTCATTGTGCGCCAAGCCACACCGGATTTTTCTTTGGCCGCCTGGGCTGTGCACATGACCTTACGCAATGGAGACCGCTCCGCCCTTTCCAAACCCATGGCCCTTCGCGCGGGTGAGTCTCGCGCTTTTGAGGTCGTGGTTCAGCGGCGCGATGGCTTCGACGGCGACATCCACATTGCCATGGATAACCTGCCCGCTGGTGTGACTGCGGAGGGCCTCAAAATTGCCAAAGGCAAGTCGATGGGTCATCTCATCCTCAGCGCCTCTCATGATGCTAAACCCGGCTTTACCATCGCAAACCTGTTTGGCCGAGCCATGGTAAATGGCAAGGAAGTCACCCGCCCATGCCGTCTTGCCAGCATGGAATGGCCTGTAAAGGATGCGAAAGGCGAGATCCCAGCCCCGCGCCTGATGGCGGACATTCCTGTCTCTGTGACGGACTCTGAGCACGCACCCATCACCATCGAAGTGGCTGAACACAAAGTGTGGGAAGCTAAGGTGGGCGAGACGCTGAATATCCCGCTGAAGATCACTTGGCACAACGAATTTACGGGCACTTCAATCAAGCTGAAGGCCTATGGAGAAGGCTTCACTACACTCAAAGAAGTGGATATTCCCGTCAAGGCCACCACCGCTGAACTGACCTTGGATTTAGCTGCGTTGAAAACAGCCCCCGGTGACTATACCTTTGCCCTTTATGGCAGTGGAGTGAGCAAGTACCGCTACAACCCTGCGACTGTACCGTTGATGGAGGCCGAACAAAAGAAGGCAGAACAACTGGCCACCACGGCGGCTGCCAAAGCTAAAAAACTGGCTGCCACCGATGCCCAAGCCGCCAAGGTCGCAGCAGAAAAACAGAAGCAAGCCGAGGCCCTCATGGCAGATGCCGTGAAGCGCATGAAATCCGTCAGCGCTGTCGCTGAACCGAAGGACACTGTGGACATCATCGTCTCTCGGCCCATCCACATCTCGGTCAAGGCTGCCACGGGGGTAGCTATCTCCACCGCTAAACCGTAACCCTATGTCTGTGAAATTACTTCCCCTTATCGCATTCGCAGCAGCCTCTCAGGGCATGTCTGGGGAGCTCGACTTTTATCAAGACATCCATCCTTTTCTCAAAGCCAACTGCATCTCCTGCCACAACAAGACCACCACCAAGGCGGACCTGGACATGGAGACTCCAGAGATGATGAAAAAAGGCGGCGAGTCCGGCCCCAGCATCATTCCAGGCAAAGGTGCCGAAAGCCTCGTGGTGCTGGCCTCCCTGCATCAAAACGATTTAGAGATGCCTCCCGCTAACAACAAATCGGGTGCCGTCAATCTCACGCCGAAGGAAGTGGCGATGCTGACCCAGTGGATCAATGAGGGAGCAAAGAGTTCCACCCAGCAGCAGCGCACCGTCGCCTGGCAACCTCTCGCCGCAGGCATACATCCCATCTACAGTGTGGCCGTGAGCCAAGATGGACGCTATGCCGCTTGCGGCAGGTCTAACCAAATTTTCGTTTACGATCTGGCCACCCGCCAATTCATCACTCAGATCACAGATCCGAATTTGAAAGACGGTACGGCACATCGTGCCATGGTTCAGTCCCTAGCCTTCAGCACGGATGGCACACGTCTCGCTAGCGGGAGTTTCCGAGAAGTCAAAATCTGGCATCTTGCCCCCACTCAAGCCACTCCACTGCCAGCCCAGGCAGTAAGTCCTATCGAAGCCGCCGTTCTAAAAAAGCTGGCCGATGCAGCCAAAACGACCTTCACCAGCCATACCGCTACCGGTGATGGAAAACAGATCGCCACAGGCTGTGCCGATGGCTCCGTGCGTGTCTGGGATGCTGTAACGGCAAAGCCATTGATTGAACTTCGCGGCACGGTTGCGCTCGCCAAGAAAACCGCCGAGCTGAACTGGGCTGTTGCAGCACAGGGTTTAGAGCAAGCCTTTCACAAAGCTGAGAACACCAAAATCGAAGCGCAGAACAAAGCCCTGGATGAGCTTCTCAAAAAGGCCAATGAAGCCATCGTGGCCATGAAGAAAGTTCTTCCAGAAAAGCAGAAAGGACTCAAGCCTGCGACGGATGCCAAAGCTGCCGCCAAAAAAGGAGTGGACGAAGTCCAGGCCAAAATAGCCGCCCTGCCCGGAGGCAAGGCCTATGCTGGCCATGAAAAACAGCTCAAGGATGCCCAGGACAAACTCATCACCGCCACCACCGCAGAGACTTCTGTCCTCTCAGCCATTTCCGCAGCCGACAGCAATGTCAAAGATGCCGAGGAAGAGGTGCAGCGCATCACGGCCTCCAAAAGCAAAAACGCCACCACTCTGACTTCAGGAAACACGGCCATCGAAGCTTCAAAAAAGATCCAGGACAAAGCCACCGCTGAATTAGCCGCGCTGAAGCTGATCAAGAGCACCGCCAAGCCTCTGGCCCTGGCTTTTTCCACTGATGCCCAACGAGTCGCGGCTTGGTTTGATGACCGCACCCTGCGCGTCTGGGCCGTGGCTTCGGGTCAACCTCTGGCGGAGGAAACGGCCACGGCATCTCCCACCACCACCTTAGTCCAGGCTGCTGACGGCTCCTTTATCGCCAGCCAAACCGTGCAGATCCATGCGGGGGCCACACCACGGTGGGCACTGGAGCGGACACTGGGCGGCGACCAGGCCCCGCAGGTGTTTGCAGATCGCGTCAATGCCGTGACCTTCAGTCCGGATGGCAAGACCTTGGCCACAGGCGGCGGTGAGCTGTCTCGCTCTGGAGACATCCTGCTTTTTGATGTTCTGACGGGCAAGGCGACTCAAAGCTGGAAAGACCGCCATGAAGATGCGGTGCTGAGCCTCGATTTTTCCCCGGACGGCAAGCGCCTAGCTTCTGGAGCTTCGGACAAGATCGCCAAAGTCACAGATGTGAGTACGGGAAAACAAGTGAACCTCTTCGAAGGTCACACCCATCACGTCATGTGCGTGGACTTCCGTGCCGATGGTCGAGTGCTAGCCACCGCAGGTGCAGATGGGGTGGTGATGACTTGGGACATGAACCTCGGCGAACGCAAAAAGAAGATCGAAGGCTGGACCAAGGAGGTCACCTCCCTCCAATACATCGGCGCAACCAATCAACTCATCACCGCCGCTGGAGACAATCTAGTGCGAGTGGTGACGGATGAAGGCGCGCAGGTCCGCTCCATCGCGAATCTGCCCAATTTCATGCAAGCCGCCGCCAGCACGCCCAGCGGGGCCTTGTTCATCGCTGGCGGTGAAGACAGCCTGCTGCGTCTGTGGGACGGTGCCAGCGGCAAAGAACTCGCTTCGTTTGGGGCCAATTCACCTTAAAGAGCAATTCTCACCTTTTGGTTATCCCGGCTCACATAGGCCGATAAAGTCTCGTTCTATCACACGTTTTTTTCTCATGTCATCGCTTCTTGAATCCCCCTCGATCATCCGCTGTGCGGGCCCCCAATTTTCTCGTCGAGGATTCATGCAGATCGGCCTCACAGGCTTTGCCTCTCTTGGGCTTCCGGGGCTGATGCGTCTGCGGGCCGAAAATGCGCTGAAACCGCAGAGCGAGCGCACCGCCGTGATCATGGTCTGGCTGCCTGGGGGCCTCTCCCACGTGGATTCGTACGATCCCAAACCTGACATCGGCAGCGAGTATCGCGGACCGTTTAAAACCATCAGTACCAAAGTGCCTGGCACCCAGTTCACTGAACTGATGCCCATGCAGGCCAAGATTGCAGACAAGTTCACCGTCCTCCGCTCCATGAACCAGAAAGCTGGCGGGCACCCTGCCGGATCCATGCAGATGCTTTCTGGAGATTCCGATGAAAGGGACAAGCCCAAACCCCGCTTGCCTGACTGGATGTCTGTGGCGCATTACCTTCGCTCCAAAAACAGCAAACGCTCGAATCCGCTGCCTAACTACATCGGTGTCAATCCGCCCCTGGAATACAATGGCCCCGCCTATCTGGGCGATGCCTATGCCCCCTTTGGGGTCAGTGATGACCCGAACCGCCCCAACTTCCAGGTGCCAAATATCGGCCTTTCCGATGATGCTGAGATGAAGCGCCTCAGTGACCGTGTGGCCCTGCGCAAAAGCCTAGACAAGATGGAGCGTGCCTTTGATCGCGAGGGCGAATTGGGAGCTTTGGATGAATTTGAATCTCAAGCCGTCACCCTGCTTACCAATCCCCAGACCCGCGATGCCTTTGACCTCAGTAAAGAAGACACTCGCACACGGGACCGTTATGGCCGCAACCGCTGGGGCCAGCAACTCTTGCTCGCCCGACGTCTCGTGGAGTCAGGCGTGGAGATCGTCACCAGCAGCCTCAGCGGCCCCCTCTGCGGTCGAGTGAGTAATTGGGATGACCATGCGGTGAACCATCACCAGTTTGAAGCCCTGCGTTTCCGCATGCCCAACTATGATCGCGCCGTCTCGGCTCTGATTGAAGACATCTACGCTCGCGGTCTCAGCAAGCGGGTACTCGTCGTCGTCACGGGTGAGTTCGGTCGCACACCGAAGATCAGCTTTGACCGCAGCACTGGTGCTGGGGATGCAAGTGCCCCCGCAGGCACTTTGCAGCCAGGTCGCGACCACTGGCCACGCGCCTTTTCAAACATCTGGGCAGGTGGCAATATCCAGACTGGCGGCATTATTGGCGCCACGGACAAGCGTGGTGAAGACGTCATCGAGCGCCCATGCGGACCGGGTGATTTCCTCGCCACTATCTATCACCACCTCGGCATTGATTCGTCCAAAGTCACCATCAATGACTTCAACGGGCGCCCCACGCCCATCGTGGATCATGGCAAGCCCATCCCAGAATTGATCGCTTAAAACTTGCAGGCCAGTTGCAGATGCTAAGCTCGAGGGTTTGTTCTAGTTTTGATCATGTCACACACTCTTCAGTTTGGCCCCTTAAGTTCAGCCGATCATGAGGCCGTCGCAGGCTTGCTTCACCGTTCCTTGGTCCAGTGGTATGAGAGCCGTCTTGGCCAAGGAGCCCGCTTTGGTGACAGCCCAGCACCCTTCCTGCTCTTTCCCCAAGTTTACGAAGCGCTGGACCCTGTCGAAGCCATCACTGTGCGTGATGATGTGACTCAGGCCATTCTAGGCATCTGCTTCACCCATGAGAGGGAAACCCACCTCTCCATCGGCATCGTGGCTACCTCGCCTGAAGCGGCGGGAAAGGGCATCGCACGCCAGATGATGCAGACCGCGTTGGACAAAGCTCTGGGCCTTGGAAAACGGGCTCGGCTCGTCTCCAGCTTGCTGAATCTGGACTCTTTCTCGCTCTACACACGTCTTGGTTTTATACCGGGGGCCATCTTTCAGGATGTACTGTTTAATGTCCCTGAAACCGGCCTAACCATTCCAGCCCCCGAGGGCCATGAGCGAGTGCGTCTCGCCAAAGTTGAAGATGCCATACGCATCGCAGACTTTGAGTTCGCCACCCAGGGCATTCGTCGTGAAAAAGACTTCCATTTTTTCCTGCGCAATGACGTGGGTGACTGGCGCGTCTTGGTGCAAGAAAATGCCGTGGGTGAGCTCACCGGCTACATGGTTGTCAGCGTGCATCCATCCTCCAGCATGATCGGCCCTGGCGCGGTGACAGATGAAAAAGCTGCTACAGCTCTTCTTTGGCAGGCACTCGATACCTTGAGGGGTAAATCCACCGTTATCCTCGTTCCTTGCTTAGCCCCAGGGCTTGTCAAAACCCTCTACCGCTGGGGTGGAAGAAACGTGGAACTCCATGTGGCCCAATGCACCTCAGCGCCATTACCAACGACAGGATTCGCCTTTCCAACTTTCCTCCCAGAATCCGCGTGAGTCTCACCTCCTTAAAGGCTCTCAGTTTCTGATGCTCCAGCTTTGTTCACCCTTATGAAATCAATCGTCCTTTTCCTGGGCCTGCTCACGTTTTCCGTTGTCACGCAGGCAGCGGAAAAACCAGACCTCCAAGCCGGAGCCGCAGCGGTGGACATTACCCCTCAGCAGTTTCCCCTGAACATGCCGGGGGGCTTCAGCGCCAACATGGCTGAGAAAGCGCACGATCCCTTTCATGCTCGCGCACTCGTCTTGTCAGATGGCATCACGCAGGTGGCCCTTGTGGTGGTGGACAATCTAGGAGCAGGCCCGGACGTGCTGGATGAAGTGAAAGCCATCGCCTCAACCAAGACAGGAATCCCGGCAGACAAGATGCTCATCTGCTCCACCCACACGCACAGTGGCCCCTCCCTGAATACACGCAGCGAGGCCGCCGCCGCGTATTACCAAAGGTTTGTACAAGGGACCGCCGCTGCCATCATCCAGGCTCACGCAGCCCTCCGCCCAGCGGCGGCCGGGGCGGCAGCCCACCCGTTGCCAGATGAAGTCTTCAACCGTCGCTGGTATGTGAAGGATGGCAAGATGCCGCTGAATCCCTTTGGCCGCCTGGACAAGGTCAAAACCAACCCAGGCACCAGCCCAGACGTCCTGGCACGCCCCGCTGGCCCCACCGATCCTGACATCACTATTCTCTCGGTCCAAGACACAAAACGCAAGGCCCTGGCCCTCTTTGCCAATTACTCCCTGCACTATGTAGGCGGGGCTCCTCAGGGGCAGATGTCAGCCGACTACTTTGGTGAATTTGCTCGCATCATGCCCTCGCGAATGCGCTCTGATGAGGGTTTTATGGCCATGATGTCCAATGGCACTTCTGGCGACATCAATAACATCCCTTTTGGCGTGACTCGTCCCCCACGCGAGCCCTTTGAGCAGATCCGTATCGTCGCTCAAAAGGCTGCCGACACCGCCTGGTTAGCGCACCAAAAGATTGGCAAACACCGTTCGGACATCCAGCTTGGCATGCTGCAAAAAGAAGTCACACTCAAGTTCCGTCGGCCCACGCCTCAACAAGTGGCAGAGGCCCAAGCGGTGCTGGCGGTAAAGGATAAGGAAGCCATCGCCCAGCTCCCACGCCTGGCCCAAAACTATGCCCGCAACGTCATCGGCGCTGCAGAGCGTCCGGAGGAAACAATCACCGTGAAAATCCAAGCCCTGCGCATCGGCGACTTTGCCATCTGCGGCATCCCGTTTGAGACCTTTGTCGAGATTGGACTGGATCTGAAAAAGCGCAGCCCCTTCCCCCAGACGATGGTCATCGGCCTGGCCAATGCCCGTCATGGATACCTCCCCACTTTAGAACAACACCCCCTTGGCGGCTACGAAACCTGGCTGGGCACCAATCAAGTGCAGGAGGACACTTCCACCATCCTCACCGATCATTTGTTGGAAATGCTCAGCACCTTAAAGAGCGCACCTTAACCTAACCAATTATTGGATCAAGGCAGGCTTCGAAGGCAATTGGCTGGCATCGAAATGACTTCGATCTCCATGCCTTCGTGAAGCTGACCTCCCTCCAAGATTCTCATCCCGATGCCTGCCCCGCGACCTAGCGACTTGGTCATTCCAGGCACGGTGAGCCGTTGCAGATAGTCGCAGGGAGGCCTTGGCCGATGGTATTCCAGAAGCACATCTCCGATCCGCAACCGCTGCCCCACTAGGGATCGCAAAGCAAGGCCCCGAGTCACCAGGTTCCGCCGGTGCTCACCACGACGAATGGGAATACCATCTTCCTGTGAAATGCGGTCAAGAACTTCACCGTCAATCAGAGTGATCTCGCAGTCATACCGCCCCGAATAATACCCCGTTCCCAGCGCATACCGATCCCCTTTCAGCCCACGGCCTGTCACGGCCAAAATGGAAGACACCCGCTGCATGGGCAGCCCCCGTGCAGGTGAGATAAACAGAGCCTCCAGAAACGGCCACGTCTCCGCAGGCTCGTCACTCATGCCAGCAACTCCGAAACGACTCTGGCCGCAGGATTTTCCACTAGAACTTGTTCCGTGCCATTGCGCTTGTAGGTCAGCTTTTTCGGGTTCAGACCAAAGAGGTGCAGAAGGGTGGCGTGATAGTCATAATGGTTCACCACCTTCTCCACCGCGTGGTGGCCAAATTCATCCGTCGCACCATGGGCGTAGCCCTCTTTGAATCCGCCACCTGCCACCCACATGCTGAAGCCATAGGTATTGTGGTCACGGCCTACCGTGGTGCGGTCTTTTGCCCCGGCCCGGTTCTGAATCACCGGCAGACGCCCCATCTCACCACCCCAGTGAACCACGGTGGAATCCAGCAGCCCACGCTGCTTCAGGTCCAGCACCAGGGCAGCCGCAGGCTGATCCACTTGCTCACAGGCTTTTGGCAAAGAAGTCAAAATGCTGCTGTGATGGTCCCAGGTCTGATTGCCAGTAAAGATGGAGACAAACCGCACGCCCCGCTCCACCAGACGGCGGGCGATGAGGCAGCGTTTGCCAAACTCTTCTGTTGCCGGTTTGTCCAGCCCGTAAAGCTTCTTCGTGGCCTCACTCTCATGAGTGATGTCCAGGGCTTCCTTCGCAGCCGTTTGCATACGCGCAGCCAATTCAAAACTCTGAATGCGAGCCTCCAGATCACTTTCACCCGGGCGTGAATCTGCGTGCTCACGATTCAGCCGCTGGACGAAGTTTAGGTAGCGCGACTGCGCCTCGCCCTTCAGCGACATGGGGGGATCCAGATTGAGAATACGAGGCTCCTTGGAGCGCACCACCGTCCCCTGATACACGGAGGGCAGCCAGCCATTGCTAAAGTTATCCACGCCCAGCACAGGCAGGCCGCGCGGATCCGTCAGGGCCACATACGCAGGCAAGTCCTGGTTATCACTGCCCAGACCATAAGTGATCCAGCTTCCCAAAGTCGGGCGACCGCCCACGACCTGCCCATTCAGCAGAGCATAGATGGACTGGCCGTGATTGTTCACGCCCGTGTGCATGGAGCGGATGAGCGTCATCTCATCGGCAATGCTGCCCATGTAAGGGATGAGGTCGCTCATCTCAATGCCGCTCTTCCCACGAGGCTTGAACTTCCACTGCGGCCCCATCACCTCCCGGCTAGCACCAGCGGCATCATCGTATTTGATCTCCCCGGGGAAGTCCTTGCCATCCAACTTCATCAGCTCCGGCTTCGGCTCGAACATGTCAATGTGGCTGGGCCCGCCCTGCATGAACATGGAGATCATCGCCTTCGCCTGGCCAAACCCGTGCGCCGGCTTGGGCGTGAGGTCAAAGTGCTGCGGAAGCCCCCCTGCGAGCGCCGGATTGGCCAGCAGACCTTGGTCTCTCAACAAGGAGGCCAAAGCGATGCCGCCAATGCCATAGGCACTGGATAAAAAACTACGACGGGAAACGGAGGATTCAGTCCACATACAAAAATTCGTTCGAGCTCATCAAGGCATGGCACAGAGCCGTAAGACCAAGCAACTCAGGGGCTGCATCGTTCTTTTCAGGCGGACCCGTCACACGCTCCAGTTTGGCTGGGTGGGTTTTATAATAAGCTGTCTGCTCTTTTACAAAGTCCACCGCACCGAGCTGGTCGGCCATGCTGGGGGTGCGACCAAAGCTGAGCTGCCAGATGCGCTGCACCTGCTTTTCCAGATCGGCACCCACGTCTTTTTGCACACGCAGGGCAAAGTCCTGGGCGTGCTCGCGCATGTAGCCGTTATTCATCAGCAGCAGACTCTGTGGGCTGACGGTGGTCACGGGGCGGCTGGCGCAGTTGGCATCCGTCATGGCTGGGGCATCAAAGGCGGCAAACATTTCCAGAGGCGTGCTACGCCGTGCCTGCACATAGATGCTGCGACGATATTCCTCCCCATTCAGCGAGGTGTATTTGCCGGTCTGACGACCTGCCGTATCTCGCGTATCAATGCCAATGATGATCTGGCCTTCTTCGCTAAACGTCACCGGCACAGACTCGCCGCCCAGCTTGGGGTTCAGCTTGCCCGAGACAGAGAGGAAAGAATCCCGTATCGTCTCGGCTTCCAGACGCAGCACATTCATGCGGCTGAGAAGGCGGTTGTCCGGATCAATGCGATCCCTCTCCGCATCCCGTCGAGAAGACTGGCGATAAGTCGTGCTCGTCAGGATGAGGCGATGCAGTTGCTTCAAGCTCCAGCCACTGCTCATGAATTCACTGGCCAGCCAGTCCAGCAGTTCGGGGTGACTTGGCTTCTCACCCAACTGACCAAAGTCATCTGGGGTATTGACCAAGCCTTTGCCAAAGTGACGTTTCCACACCTGGTTGACGATCACACGCGCCAGCAGGGGATGCTTACCATCCGTCAAAGATTGCGCAAAGGCCAACCGCCGCCCCGTGGTGGGGACCGTGGCCGTTTTTTCCGGCACCTCGATCTGCCTCTGCCCGGCCAGGACCGTGAGGTCTCCTGGCTTCACCTTCTCCTTGGGCTGCTCGATGTCTCCCCGGTTAAAAATAAACGTGGCAGGCACCAGCTCAGGCTTCATGGGCACCTCGTCAAAGGCGTGCAGAAATTCTTCCTTCGGCTTATTGGCCCGCACGGCCGTGGCCTCTTCCGTCATCTTCTTCAGCGTGTCTGCGTGCTTGGTCTTGTAGGTGGTATCATAAAGATACAGCGAGCCCGAGCTGAGCTGGTTGATGCGCGGCCATGTTTTCAGCAGCTTCACCTGCTCAGGCGTGCGCATCTTCACCACGGTGCGGTAGGCTACCCGCAGAGTATCGCGATCTTTCTCCGGCGCTTTGGCCAGTTCCTTCTCCAGCACTTCGGTGATGAACTCCTCCGCCTTCGCCAGACGCGCAGCATCCACCTTCTTAGCTTCGGCTTCCACCTTGGCGGCCTCGGCACGTTCCTCATCCGTCAAAAGGGAAACAAGCCGGCCATTCGGCACTTTCCAGCTTTTCGTGTTGAAGCCCGGCTCAAAGACCGCACGCAGACGATAATAGTCCGCCTGGGTGATGGGGTCATAACGATGGTCGTGACACTGTGCACAGCCGATGGTCATTCCATAAAAGGCCGTGCTGACGATCTTGATCGTGTCGGCGATGGTCGCATTTTGCGCCGCCTTGTCATTCATGGCCCCGGTTCCGTCTGCGGCCATGCGCAGAAAGCCCGTGGCCGTGATCTTCTCGATGGCCTCGGCATTCAGGTTCTTGTGCGGCTGCGGCACCATTTCGTCTCCAGCGAGCTGCTCCCGCACAAACTGGTCGAAGGGTTTATCCTTGTTCAAAGACTGAATGACATAATCCCGATACTTGAAGGCCCACTTGCGTTCCAGATCCTTGTCCGTGTAGCCATCGCTGTCCGCATACCCGGCGATGTCCAGCCAGTGGCGGCCCCAGCGTTCCCCATAGGCTGGCCGGGCCAGCAGGCGCTCAATGTGCGCCTCGTAGGCTTTGCGTGCCTCAGCAGCGCCCTGATCCGACGCCTTGACGAAGCTTTCCACTTCTTCAGGAGTCGGCGGCAGGCCAGTGAGATCAAAGGTGATGCGGCGGATCAGCGTCACGGCATCCGCCTCAGGCGAAAACGAAAGTTGGTTAGGCGTGAGCTTGTCACTCACGAAAGCATCAATCGCATTGGTGATCTTCTGCGCATTCTTATTGGCCGCAGGCACCGCAGGCTTGCGAATGGGCTGGAGCGACCACCACGCACGATCTTCATCCGTGAAGACATGCTCAGGCCCCAGTGTCTGAGGCTCGGGCCGGGCCGTCTTTGCTCCCTGGGCGATCCATTGTTCAATGAGGGCGATCTCCTTGTCCTTCAGCTTGGCCTTGCCTTTGGGCATCTCACCTTCCTGCACCATCTTCAGCAGGTGGCTTTCAGCCACCTTGCCAGGAACGATGGCGGGGCCTTCATCACCGCCTTTGAGAATGAAACGCGCCAGCCGCACATCCAGGCCGCCTTTCATCTCCCCCTCTTCGCCATGGCAGTGAAAGCACTGCGCCTTCAGGATGGGACGGATGTGCTTTTCAAAGGTCACGGGCTCACTCGCGCCATGAACCAAAGGAGACAGCGTGGCGAGCAAAGGGAATAGGTGACGAAAGTGCATGACGGAGGAACCGTGGAAAATACGGTTTCCGCGCGCCAGTTTCTTGCCAGGACAGGCAGTTAGTCACTTTTGGATGCCTTTTTAGCCTAAAAGTGCCACCAACTTCTCCCGGATGGACTCCACCGTGAAGGGCTTCTGGATGAACGTGGTAGGGCCACCGTCATTCATCAGGTCCGTTGCCTGATGCGAGGAATAACCACTCATGATGATGATGGGCAGGTGGGGCATGCGTTCCCGCACCAGTTTGTAAACATCCCGCCCGTCCAGATTCGGCATCGTCAGGTCCAGCAGCACCACTTTGTAATTGACCGCCTGCTTCAGGATTTTTTCCAGCCCGCGCATACCATCTTCGGCCAGCTCCACCTGAAATCCCAGGTGGTTCAGCACAGCCTGTCCAGCCATGCGGATGGTGACTTCGTCATCCACAATCAGGGCATACCCCGTACCAAGCCAGGTGTTCGATTCAAAATTGGATTCCGCGACCGACTCCTCAGGCACCACCAAGGTCGGCATGTAAATGCGGAACGTCGTCCCGCCACCAGAAACACTTTCCACAGCAAGGTCACCGCCATGACTGCGGACGATGCCCAAAACGGCTGCCAGTCCTAGACCTCGGCCCGTAAACTTCGTGGTAAAGAAGGGATCAAAAATACGTGCCAGAATCTCCGGCGACATGCCCTCCCCAGTATCTTTCACCTCGATCATCAGGTAATCCCCTTCCTCGAGGGCACTTCCCACCCGGCAGGCATCCAGCCGGGCCTGTTCCACATGCATGTAGCGGGTCTTCAGCTTGATCTTCCCTGGCAGGTCCTGCAACGATTCGGAGGCATTGATCACCAGATTCATGATCACCTGCTGGAGCTGGCTGCGGTCGCCGCTGATCTTGGGAATGTTGTCTCCCAGATCCAGCGAAAGAGCGGTTTTTTTACTGATGGCCGTCGTCAACAGTTGGGCCGTATCCCGGGTGAGTGAATTGATGCACACAGCTTCTTTAGCCACGGGCCCCTGCCCCGCATAGGCCAGCATCTGGTTGCAAAGCTGTGCCGCACGTTCGGCTGCCGACTGGATGTCTGTCAGTCCACGCATCACCTGGGATTCCTTGGCCACAAAGACCTTGGCCAGCGAGGCGTTCATCGTGACCACGGTGAGAAGATTGTTAAAGTCATGGGCGATCCCCGCCGCCAGCACGCCCAGGCTTTCCAGCCGCTGTGTCTCCTGCATTTTGGTCTCCAGCCGCCGCCGCTCCTCCTGCAGTTGCTTGCTGTGCGTGCAGTCACGAAAGACCACCACGCACCCATTGATCCGCCCCTCGTCGTCCCGGATGGGGGAGATGCTGTCATCCACCGGCAGCATGCGGCCATCCTTGGTCCGCAGGGACTTGTTTTCACCCATGTGGATCGTCACGCCGGCCTTCATAGCCTCGTCATAAAAAGACGGTGTTTCATTGACACCGTCTTCACCATAAATCGCCAGCACCTCTTCCAAAGGCTTTCCTATGGCCTCATAGCAAGACCAGCCAGTCACGGATTCAGCCAGCGGATTGATCAAAGTGACACGCCGCTGATCATCCGTGGCGATCACTCCATCTCCGATGCTGCGCAGCGTGGTGGCCAGCCAGCGCTCCACCTTGCGCAGGCGGCTTTCAGCACGATGACGATATAGGGCCATCTCAATGGTGGCCCGAAGTTCACGCTCATCGAAAGGCTTCAGCACATAGCCAAACGGTTCCGTCTGCCCCGCACGCCGCAGGGTTGCCTCGTCGGCATGCGCCGTGACAAAGATCACCGGGACATTGGAGGTTTTCCGCAGATTGCCAGCCACATCGACACCGTCCATCCCATCGCGCAAATGGATGTCCATCAGCACCAGGTCCACCTTCAGGGTAGCCAGGGTGTTCAGGGCATCCACCCCATTGTCCGCAATACCGGCGACTTGATAACCCATCTGGGTCAGCCGTTCCTCCAAGTCCATCGCCACGAGGCTTTCATCCTCAACGATAAAAACCGTCAGAGGGCTACTGGCTGCTGGGGCTACAATATCACCGTAGATGGGCATGGTATTTTTGATTTCCAGCAGGGTTAAACATCAAAAGTAATCTCAACACAACAACCGCCGCTTGTTGGCGGAAACAAAATTCGTGCACGAAGCTGGTGACTGAGTGACCGCACCAGCCGAAGCCCTAGAGTGCGCGAGCTCACGGGATCACTGCCAGGAGGCAGCCCATTGCCATCATCCTCCACCTGCAGTTGCATCTGCTTGCCGCCGGTGCGCCGCAGTGAAATGCGGATGCACCCCATCTCACGTCCCTTGAAGGCATGCTTGAAGGCATTGGTGATGAGCTCGGTGGCGATGAGCCCCAGCGGTATCGCCTTGTCCAGGTCCAGTTCCACATCATCACACTGGGTCTCCAGCCGAATATGGGTCATGCTGCTCGCCTGACCGCAGGCCATCAGATTGGCCACTTCGCACAGATGCGCACCGAAATTGATGGTGGACAGATTGCCTGAGCGATAGAGCCGATCATGTACCATGGCCATGGCATGGATCCGAGTTTGGCAATCTTTGAAGATCGCTACATCCGCCGGATCATGTAAGGAACTAGTCTGGAGCTGGAGCAGGCTGGAGATGATCTGCATGTTGTTCTTCACCCGGTGATGGATCTCGCGCAGCAGCACCTCCTTTTCTTCCAAAGACGTTCTGATCTTCTCCGCCGCATTCTTTCGTTCAGTGATGACTTCTGTGAACATCACAATGCCGCCGATTTCCCCGCCCGCCTCCAGCCAAGGGCGGACCTCCCACCGCAGCCATTCTGTCTGTCCATCCTGGCGAATGAACATGTCCTCATCACGGCTTTCCACGGCCCCTTCCAGGCAGCGTTGATGAATGGCCTTCCATTCTGGACCGATCTCTGGGAACACCTCATAATGGCTGCGGCCCAAAAGCGGCTGCGCCTGCAGGTGATAGTCTTCCAGCCATCGTTGACTGGCCGCCACATAGTTCATTTTCAGGTCAAACATGGCCACCGCCGCAGGCGTATGCTCAATGAATTTGCGCAACTGTCCCTGTTGATGCTTGAGCACCAGGTCTGCCTCATGGCGCTGAGTAATGTCCTCAACCTGCGAAATGAAATAAGCAGGGCTGCCGTCATCTTCCTTCACCAGTGAGGCGGTCAGCAGCACCCAAACGATATGGCCACCTTTGCGGATGTAGCGCTTTTCCATCTGGTAATGGGTGATTTCGCCACGGATCAGCCTCGTCACATTCTCCAAATCTTTTTCCAGGTCTTCCGGGTGAGTGATGTCATGAAAGCGCTGCCCTGCCAGCTCCCCCTCCGTGTAGCCCACGATCTCACAAAGCGCACGGTTAACCGCCATCCATCCGCCGTCTTGATCCAGTAGGGCAAAACCGATGGCCGAGTATTCAAAGGCATGGCGGAATCTCTCCTCGCTTTCCTGGAGTCTGGCCTCCGCCATCACCTGCTTGGTGATGTCCGCATTGGTGCCCAGCATGCGCACAGGCCGGCCTTCCCCATCTTTTTGCACTATGGCCTTCGTCTGAATATAATGGATTGAACCGTCTGGCCACACAATCCGAAACACCGTGCTAAAATCCGCACCCCCGCCCAGGGCCAGTTGCAGGGCGGCCACAGCCCCTTCACGGTCATCTTGATGCATGCAGTTCTCCCAGATCTGATAGGAGGGTCCACCTTCTGGGCATGAGACTTGGTAGATGCGAAACATCGTTTCATCCCAGACAAGCTTGTTCGTCACCACATCCCAGTCCCAGATGCCAATCCCGGAAGCCTGCGTGGCCAAAACCAGACGCTGAGAAATGTTTTCCAGCTTGCCAGTCGCCCGATGATGATCCGTGGCATCGCGCCCTTCCGGCACCAGAAAGATCACCTTGCCCGCTTCATCAAAAACCGGACTCAGGGAGAAATCCACAGGTCGCCATTCCCCGGTCGAAGAACGATAGACCGTTTGGTAATAGACGGCTTCGCCAGCAGCCGCCTTGGCAATGCTTTCACGTATCCGGGCTTGTTCCCTCTCATCCTGCCGCCACCAGGATACTTCCCAGAAATGCTTGCCGATGACGTCTTGCGCCGTCAAGCCTGTCGCCTCCAGGGAGGATCGGTTAGCCTCAGTCAGTACGCCGTCTGGGGTCAGCATTCCTATGAACTGGGAGGTGTTGTTGAAAATGCCACGGAAACGCCGCTCACGTTCCTCCAGACTTCTTGTTGCCCGCCTTTTAGCCATTGCCCGCAGTCTGTCAGAATGTTGCACCGTCTGCGCATGACGGAGGATCACCAAGATCAGGATCGCCATCGTCATTGTGCAGTAAAAGGCGGCGCCAAACTCCGTCGTGAGAGACCATCGCGCCTGAGCCCAGAGGCGCACCAAACCAAAAACAAACGTCACTAGCAGGGCCAGCGGCAGTAGCTGTCGCACCAGCTTGCCCGCCGGACTGCGCGACATCAGGATTCTCACCACCCCCTCGTGAGGCCGCAGCAAGGCCAGCCCCATGGAAAGGATCAGCAGGGCCAGCGAAGCCGGCAGGGAAACGATGCCAAAAATCAAGTTAGGCCGCTGAGGATCACTGCCATACAGCAGACTCACCAAGGCCAGCCATCCAATCGCCGCCCCCAGGCCCGAAAAGAGGCTGAAAATCTTCTGCATCCGGCAGCGAACAGTGAGGAGCGCCACCCCAAAAAGCAGCATGCAAACCCCCGAAGCAGGCGATGGGCTGCGCATCCCTTCATGCACCCACGCTGTCCCTGAGAGTGCACTCATCAATATCCACGACCCCATCCCCAGGGGAATGCAGGCCAGCAACTGGCCCGCAATGCCTAGAGCAGGCCGCCACCTCCTTAATTCCGGCCAGCGACTCGCCGAAACAAGAAGCATCGAAATGGCGGCCCCAAACAATCCAACGGCCGTGAGAATTTTCATGCTGGGCCACCCCGTCACCCAGCTCACCAGCAACGGCTGGCCCTGCCACCAGCCCAGGAACGTCAGACCACAGATGACTCCGGTTAAAAATGTGCAGATCACCACTCCCACACGGGCCGTCCTTTTCAATCGTGTCCGGGACAGGAGGTCTGCACAACTCATGAAGTAAACATAGGAACGACACACGTCAGCGCCAACATGAACCTCACCGAAAGCCCGAAAAACTCACGGCAGCGGTTCCACACCGACCTTCCATCGCTTAAACTTTGGCAATTATCGACTTCGCCGTTAGAATCCAGGTGTCATGCCGTGAGCGAATTAAAGGTCAGACTTTTGTCGTTGCGTTACTCACCTGTGAGCATCTCCTTTTTCCCAGCCTATGAACGCCTTTCACCGCCTCACTGCCAGTGACTTGAATGCCTTGCGCCATGAGGAGCCTAAGCTGGTGATCATGGACGTTCGCCTGTCGGATGACTATGAGCAGCGTGCCATTGAGGGCGCTGTCAACAATTGCGTCTATGAGGTCGCTTTTCAAAGCCGCCTCACCGATCTAGTTCCCGACCTGCAAACTCCAGTCTGCCTTTATGGGGAGTCGCAGGACAGCCATGAGGCCACAATGGCTGCCCAGAAATTGCTGCGGGCAGGCTATGCCAGGGTCCTCACACTCCAAGGTTGCCTGGCAGCCTGGACGACCGCCGGACTACCTCTGCAAGGCAACGGAAACCAGCCCGAAATTCAACCTCTGCCCGCAGGCCGCCTACCGATTGATGTGACCGAAAGCAAGGTTGAATGGCTGGGCCGCAATCTCCTCAACAAACACTGGGGCCATCTACCCATCCGCTCAGGCCACCTCGACATTCGTCATGGTGAACTGGCGGGAGGTGAAATCATTCTTGGAATGACGGACATCACCTGCGACGACCTCGCCGGAAACCCCTATCACGATGTCCTCATCGCCCACCTGCGCAGCGACGACTTTTTTGACACCGAGATTCACCCCGAAGCCCGCCTCAAAATCCTCCAGGCCAAGCTGGCCCCCAAGGCAGCCCCAGGCACTCAAAACCTTCACATCACCGCCGAACTGACGCTGAAGGGCATCACCGCCCCCATTCAGTTCACCGCCGCAGCCGGACTGGCAGAAAATGGCCGTTATGCCGCCCAGGCTGCGTTCAGCATTGATCGCACCCGCTGGGGCGTCCTCTACGGCTCCGGCCAATTCTTTCACAGACTCGCCGGACATCTGGTCAATGACCTCATCGAAATCCAGGTGCGCATCGTCACCCAGTCAACCTGATGTTCCTCCGCTTCACAGTCTGGCTCATCTGCCTGCCGTTGCTCCTCGCCTCATGCGCTATGGCTCCGGCCAAAGTGCGGCGTGCCATGCAGTCGCCGATTCAAAGGCTGCAACCCACCGTCGAGCCCAGCCTCAGTGACCTGCTGGACACCGTGCTCGAGGAAGGCCCTGAATCCGCCCCTGGCAAAAAGGCCCTGGCCCAGTTCGTCGAAAGCTGGAAAAAACAGAAGCTTCCGACTAGCAGTTCGCTGCCCGCAGAGGGACCGCCCGCCAGCCGCTACCATGTGCGTTTTGAAGGTGATCCCTCCAGTCCCCATCCGCTGAACTATTTCGACGAAATCCAGGCGACGGACGGGTTCAAAGTACTGCGTATCGACCATCACCTGCGGCCTGGCATTGGCGCCCCACTGCTGGCCCTGCGTGAAAACCAGCAGAGAGAGCCTATCGAACGTTTTTTCCCGCCCGAAGTCATTGCCAGGCCGCTCACCGCCGTGCTGGAAGCAGGCCCACCCCAAAGGACAGGACGCCACATTCGCATCCGCCTGCTGTGTTCCCTGAAATACGAGACCCTCACTCAGCACGGCATCCAGCAACCCCTCGCCGCTGACTTTTCCATCCCCTGGGCCTCCGCCCTTTCACGCGCTGGCAAGCTGCGGCAGTCCGCCATCCTGGACATGCTCACCCGCACGCCGAAACGCCAGACCCAGCTTTACCTCATGGAGGCCTACGATCCGCGCAAGGAACCGCTGATCCTCATCCACGGCCTACTCTCCACCCCGCTGGCCTGGGCCGAGATCAGCAACGACCTGTGGGCGGACGAAGCCATCCGCAGCCGCTACCAGATCTGGCACTTCCTTTACAACACATCGGCTCCCGCACTTTACTCCTCACGGATACTTCGCACCCAGCTCAAGGAGTTGCGCCGCCAGTTGGATCCTGAAGGGGATGATCCAGCCATGCAGAGGACCACCCTCATCACCCACAGCATGGGCGGGTTGATCGGCAAAAGCCTAGTGGTGAAACCTGGAGATGCATTCTGGAATGCCGCCTTCACCCAGCCGCCTGAAACATTAAAACTGACCCCGGAAGACCGTTCTGTATTGAATGAAGCCTTTGAATGGCAGGCAGACCGCAGCATCCGCCGCATCGTCTTCATCTGCACCCCTCACCGGGGCAGCGCATTTGCCGACAATCCCATCGGTCGCGCCGGCAGTTGGCTGACCAAGCCACCCACGCCTTTCCAGGAGTTTTTCCAACGTGTCTCTGCGGCCAATCCCGGAGCTTTTACGCCTGCCTACGAAGCCCTTGGCCGAGGCCATTTAGACAGCGTCAGTGCCCTCTCTCCACGGCAGCCCACCTTGCGCATCCTGGCGGATCTACCCATTCCTGAGCATGTCCAGGTCCACAGCATCATCGGCAACCGTGGCAGCAAACTCCCCCTGGAAAAAACCAGCGATGGTATCGTCCCTTACACCAGCAGCCATCTGGAGGATGCAGATTCAGAATTGGTCGTGCCGACCAGGCACGGCGCGTTCCGTCATCCCGCTGCGATGGCTGAGATCTTTCGTGTGCTGAAGCTACGCTGAGGCAGTCAGCACTCAGTTTTGCTGCACAAAACCAATCCGTAAAAATTGAGGTTTAAATTGACACTTTGTGCGACAAAGCATTATACTTTGTCACACAAAGCAATGCCAACCAGTCCTGCCATTCATCAACAGCTCAAGACTCTGGTCCAGGGAGATCCGTTGGTGCTGGCAGATCGCTTAAAGCAGCCAAATGATCGTCTAGCTTCTCGGTTCTTGGTTCTGGCCATCATCGTCGGCTGTGCGGCCTACGGCTTCGCCATCGGACTTTGGCGCGCGCCTTTGCAGGGAGTCTTTGTTGCCGTCAAGATGCCTGCCCTCATCTTTCTGACCTTGCTGGTGAATGGCCTCATCAACGGCATGCTGGGACTCCTGCTGGGATCCGGAATGTCCTTCCGCCAGACCCTGCGGGCCTGCCTGATGAGCTTCGCCATTTTCAGCCTCATCGTGGGTTCGCTCAGCCCCATCGCCATCGCGGTCGTTCTGGATGCACCGAGGCCCGGAACCCCAGGAGCGGCAGACTGGTATCGGGCCATCCTGCTCACGCATACCACCATCATCGCGTTTGCTGGCATCGTGGCCAATCATAAGCTACTGCGGCTCATCCAGACGTTCTCCGGCAGCACAGCCACAGGCTGGCACACACTCTTCGCCTGGCTGGCGGGCAACCTTTTTGTGGGAGCCCAGCTCTCCTACAACCTCAGGCCATTTTTTGGCAATCCGGACCTGCCCATTCAGTTCCTCAGGCCGGATCCTTTTGACGGCAGTTTTTATGAATCCGTGGGGCGGCTCGTCCTCGCCTCCATGCCCCAGCAGATCGTCCACCAGCTCGGACCCTGGCTGTTCCTGCTGCTGGCCTGCCTCGTTTTTCCTAAACTGAGCCGTGCGATCCGCCGCTGGTTATAAACCCCATCCTCTTCCTACCATGAATACAGAAGCCACCCCGCCACCCGCCCCAGTCCCTCCCGCGACTAAAATCACTTCGTCTCTGCACATAGAGCCGATGTCAGGCCCCGTGACACTTCTGAGTGTCATTGAGCACCTGCTAAAAAACCCCGGACGCATCCTGCACGAATGTCAGCAAGGCCGCCTGCAAGTGCCCGCCCGGTTGCTTCTCAGCACCCTCATTTCATTCAGCATCTTTGGCCTCCTCCTGGGCAGCTTCTCCGGCGGCACACAGCTCTGGGCCTCGCCCCTGAAAGTCACACTGGGCATCATCGCGGCGGTGCTGATCTGCCTGCCCAGCCTCTATATCTTCAGCGCGCTTGATGGTCTGGATGCCAGACTCAGCCAGATCTCCGCCGTCATGCTCAGCACCGTCGCTTTGGCCGGCCTGCTACTGCTCGGTTTCGCCCCGGTGATCTGGGTTTTCAGCACCTCCACAGAGTCCCTCGCCTTCATGGGTTTCCTTGGACTCATCTTCTGGATCATTGGCCTCTACTTCGGCTCGCGGCTCCTGCTCCAGACCGCCGCTATCCTGGGCATGCAGTCCACCGGATTTCTAAAAACCTGGCTCGCCATTTTCATCATCGTCACCCTCCAGATGTCCACCTCCCTGCGCCCACTCATCGGCACAGCAGACACCCTGCTGCCCGAGAAAAAGAAATTCTTCCTCCAACACTGGGTGGAAAACCTGGGCCAGGTAGACATCAATAGGTAAGCCTGGAGCCTGGAATCGCATGATTATAAGGCAATTAGCACGATTCAAAATCGCTGCCCGCGCACATTAAACGAAATCCGCTTTGGACAAGGAGACATTGTAACGGAAGCTATGATGTATTGCCTTTGTGACATCCAAGACGTTGCCGCCATCCCCTGCCCCAAGGGCTGATTCCCCCCTCCCGCTTGCCGGGCATGTGTGTGGCATCATTGTTCATGTCGTCAGCGCGGTGGTCCTGATGATTGGCCTGAGCAATCTGGCCGTCTGGTGGATACCGTCCCTGCAATTTGTCGCGAGTTGGCCAGGAGCCATGTTCACGCGGGCAAACACGGCGCTGGCCCTCAGTGCTGGGGCTCTTTCATTGCTGCTTTGGCATCACGCGGGGAGACCCGCCAAACTAAATAGACAGCAGTTGGCTGCCAGTCTATTGGGAGCTATCCCCGCATTGATCGGGGGACTGACTTCTCTAGAATACTTTTCAGGCATCAACCTGGGGGTGGATACATTGCTGGCAGCCGCCACTTTTCCCGGAGATCACGCCAACAACCATGTGGTCGCCCCGGGAAGAATGAGCCTCAATGCGGCGCTGTCTCTGTTTTTTCTGGGCGTTTCGCTCTGCGGGCTGGACTGGACGATTCATATTGGTCGCCCTCGCAGCATCTTCATTGCGCCCATCCTGGCGGTTATGTCCGCGCTTCCGGCCTGCTTTGGCCTGGTGGGCTATCTCTCCGGCACAGGTGGCTTCACCGGCCTCCTCAAATCCACCAATCTGCTGCTGCATGCAGCGGTGGCTCTCGTGATGCTGGCCGTAGGCGTTCTGGCGGTTCGCGGTGAACGCCAGCCGGTAAGGCGCATTCTGTCACAGGGGGCGGGTGGCATGCTGCTACGCTGGCTGCTTCCCGGCGCCACGGCATCTCTCATCCTCCTCGCCTGGTTGATTGGCAAAGCCCGGGCCTACGCCCATGTGGCTCCAGGTGAGGGCACGGCGCTCATGCTCTTTGGCGGGCTCATTCTCCTCTATGCCCTCATCGTCTCTGCCAGCCGCGCCGTGGATGTCCAGGAGGCCCGCGCCCAGCGTGCCAAGTCCGCCCTGCATGAAGAGGAACTCCGCAGCCGTTCCATCTTGGCGACTTCGCTGGATGGCGTCCTTCTCATGGACATGAATGGGCGGGTAAGAGACTGGAACCAGGCCGCCGAACGCATCTTTGGCTGGCGACCTGAGGAAATTGTGGGCCAGATGCTGGCGGACCACATCATTCCAGAAAGACTGCGAGCCGCCCACAATCAGGGCCTGAAAAATTACCTGATCACCGGATCAGGTCCCGTGCTCGGCAAGCGGCTGGAACTTCCCGCCCTGCGCCGGGATGGCACCGAATTTCCCGTGGAACTCAGCATCAATGCCGTCACGGATGCAGAGCCGCCCCTTTTTGTCGGTTTCATCCGGGACATTACGGAACGTCAAAAGGCTGAACAAGCCCTTCGGGAAGCCAAAGAACTGGCCGAAAAAGCCAGCCAGGCCAAAGATGACTTCCTCGCAGCCCTCTCCCACGAACTGCGCACACCGCTGACGCCAGTACTCCTCAGCGCCTCCGTTCTCAGTGAAGACCCACGCCTGCCCGAAGATGTGCGCCGCACGCTGGGCATGATCGAACGGCACGTTACTCTTGAGGCACGCCTCATCGACGATCTGCTGGACCTCACACGCATCTCACGCGGCAAGCTGCACCTCCGCAAAGAGATTTGCGATCTGGAAACGCTCATTCATCACGCCGTCGAAATCATCAAAGAAGACGCGGCGGCAAAAAACCTCACCCTACGGCTGCGGCTCACCTCAGCAGCCCCTCGGCTGGCAGGAGATTCCGCCAGGCTTCAGCAGGTGTTTTGGAATCTCCTCAAAAATGCGGTGAAGTTCACCCCTCATTCAGGGACCATCACGATCAGTACTTCCACAGACGAGCTTCAAAAGTTAGCCCAGATTACTGTGCAGGATACTGGCGTCGGCTTTGACCCAGCTAGGGCCGACCAGCTTTTCCTACCCTTTGAACAGGAAAAACCCGGCACCCAGCACCAGTTTGGCGGTCTTGGGCTGGGGCTGGCCATTGCTCGCGCCATCGTCAGCCTCCACGGAGGTAGCATCGCCGCAGCGAGCGAAGGCCCCGGCCAGGGAGCAACATTCATCGTCACCTTGCCCTTTGGCATTCTCACGGAAGAGGATCCCCCCTTGGAACCTACAGCCTTGGCCAATGGGCAGATAGCCAAACAAGTCCTGCAGATCCTTCTGGTGGAAGATCACGAACACACCCGCCAGGTGCTGGCACACCTGCTCCAGCGCTCGGGCCATCGCGTGCAGTGCGCTAGCAATGTGGAAGAAGCTCTCGGCATGGCTGACTCCGCCACCCATCGCTTTGACATTCTCATCTCCGACCTCGGACTGCCCGATGGTTCAGGCCTCGACCTCATGCAGCAACTGCGCAACCGAGGCCACACCCTGCCAGGCATTGCCCTATCCGGCTACGGTATGGAGGAAGATCATCTCCGCACCCGTGAAGCCGGTTTTGCCTGCCACTTGGTAAAACCAGTCAAATTTGAACAACTGACCCAAGCTCTCTGTAGTTTCAAAATAGGCGAGGGGCCGAATATCTAAGTAAGGCAATCGAATCCTCATTGCCTCGTATCCCACATTTTCAGGCACTCGGTTAAAACTATTTGCTTAGGAGAATCAACTCGTCGTATGAGAGAGTTTCATCCTCCCTCATGAAGATCCCGACTCTCGCCCTGTTTGCCCTTGGTTGCTGTCTTTCGCTTAGCAATTGTTCTTCTAGCCTCAAGGTTTCGGCATCCAATCCGGTCCCGCCTATTTATGAGCAGGGAAATCCGATTTTGATCTCCAAAAAGCAAAATGAGGTGATGGTCCGCCTGCTTTCCGACCGGTTTTCAGGAGCCACTCACAGCTTGCCAGAATTCTTAGTGGTGGTGAACAACCGCAGCAAAGGCGTCATTGATTTCTCCACCGACAACGTCACGGCAACCAGTGGCGAAAAGAGTGTGCGCGTCTTCACCTATGAAAAGCTGCGCAAACGGATCGAGACCGAAGCCGCCATTCAGGCCTTCGCCGCCGCTATGAACGGTGCCTCACAGTCCATGGCCGCCTCCATGCCCCAACAGAGCTATCACACAGGCTCTGCCTATGCCTACGGCAGCGGCGGCTACGCCCGCGCCAACTACACCGGCACGACGACCACTTACAACCCCGCTGCCAGTGCCATCGCCAGATCTAACATCCAGGCCAATACCTCCAGCCAGATCAGTTCCATCGCCATGTCTAGGGATGCCGCACTGGGCGACACCACCTCCATGCTGCGGCGGGACACCATCATGCCAGGTGCCTTTGCTGGCGGTGTCGTCAAAATGTACGGTCAGGATCTGCGCCGAGGAAAGCCTCTCAAAATCACCGTTCAGATCCAGGGGGAACAGCACGATTTCTACTTTGATGTGGGGCGCTAATCGCCCAAGGTTCCGCCGACTGAAACATGCGGCTCCCGTAATGCCAACGGACGGTCGGGCACCCTTCTGCGAGCCAGCCTTTGCGTAGAAGGCGCAACTCGCCAGATTGGAGACAATCTGAAATAACTATGCCAGCCTACCTCCGCATCGCCATCGTCGGATCCGGCACGGCAGGGCCTGCGGCCGCCCTCTTTCTCGCCCGTGCAGGACATGAGGTCACGCTATTCGAACGCGCCGCAAAAACCCTGCCCGTCGGAGCCGGATTTCTTCTCCAGCCCACAGGCATGGCCGTTTTAGAACGCCTGGGCCTGCGCACCGAACTGCTTCCTCACACAGCCCCCGTCTCCAGGCTGTATTGCCGCACTCGCAGCGGCCGTGTGCTGCTCAATTTATCGTATCAAGAGTTAGGCCAAAATCTCAAGGGAGCAGGCACTCATCGCGCGACTTTTCTGGACGTGCTTTTGAAGGCGATGCCTCAAGCCGGAGCAACCATACAATGGGGCACGACGATGGAACGGCTTTCCCGTGACAGCACAGGCCGCCCCCTGTTGCACGATACCGCAGGCTGCACCCATGGGCCGTATGATCTTCTGCTTATCTGCGACGGTGCTCAGTCGGCTCTCCGCGCACAATGCGGTGTGCCCGCCCGAGTCCGCCGCTATCCCTGGGGGGCCTTATGGTTCATCGGCAAACGTACTCCCGAGTTTCATCCTCAGGAGCTCTGGCAATGTGTGGGCTCCACCCGCGAGCTCAATGGTTATCTCCCCACGGGCACGCACGAGGATTTGCTCAGCCTTTTTTGGAGCCTACGCTTGGATGCCATGCCCGAATGGAAAGCCACTCCCCTTGCTGTCTGGAAAGAGCAGATTTTGCGCCTTGCTCCTCAGGCAGAGACCTTCTTGCAGCAGATCGAATCCCACCAGCAAGTCGCCACCGCGACCTACCATGACGTGGTCATGCGCCAATGGCATGGGGACCGTATCGCCATCCTGGGCGATGCCGCGCATGCCCTCAGTCCCCAACTGGGTCAGGGCGTTAATCTCGCCCTGATGGATGCCGCAGCCCTCGCCGATGCCCTGGCTCAATATCCCCTGGAGCAGGCCCTTCCCCATTACTCGGCCACCCGGCGCAGCCACCTTCGTTTTTACCAGTTTGCCACCCGCTGGAGCACGCCCTTTTTTCAATCCGATCTGCTTCCTCTCGGCTGGCTGCGCGACCTCGCCTTTCCGCTC
Source organism: Prosthecobacter algae (assembly GCF_039542385.1). Taxonomy (NCBI): domain Bacteria; kingdom Pseudomonadati; phylum Verrucomicrobiota; class Verrucomicrobiia; order Verrucomicrobiales; family Verrucomicrobiaceae; genus Prosthecobacter; species Prosthecobacter algae. The sequence continues at coordinate 147,151 of NZ_BAABIA010000009.1, forward strand.
ATGCATCAGTTCCCCTGGATGCGCCGCCAAATGATCGCCACCATGGCGGGTGGAAAGACAGGGCCGCTGAGTGGGATGAGGCTGTGATATTGTCTCACTCAGAGATCATCATCGTCCACGTTATAGAAGGGATCATCAGGTGGGACAACCTCCCCCAGAGCCAATGCCTTAGCCTTAACAGCCGCCTCATGAAGTTTAGGATGGTGCTTCAGATAATAGTCTGGCAACTCTCCGATCAAGGCATCAATAATGGTCGCTGAGCCATCAGGCAAACGTCGAATGTTGCCTTTGTGCAGGTCACTCAGCAGCCAGACTCTATGCTCAGCGTAAAAGACCCAGAGCTCATTGCCATAAGACCCTTTGGGGGCCACTCCGTTCATCGCTTTCACTGCGAGTTCCTGATCTTTGTCAAAGTCATCATAAGCTTTGCAGCGAGGTTGTTTGACGATCAGATATTTACCATCCTTGGAGAGGCCTATAATCTCCGTCGGACAAGCGCCTGCTTCATGGAGTAGACAAATTTTATCCAGGATGTCTCCTAAAACTGCAGGCTGCTGGATGACTTCCACTTCGTCGGGTGGCCTTCCTTGAATCTGAAGTTTGAGTCCCATTGAGGCCCGATTTTCGGAATCCAATTTGAGATCAAACAGCTTATAAACGCATCCATAGGTACGATCAGCCCAAGCACTGGCTTCACGTCCCAGTCCGATGTTACCAAGATACTTGGAACTCATGCCTTCAACACCATCCTCCAGAAAGCCGAGATCCTGAAGACTGATCAATGGCACTTCTAACGTCGAGGCTCTTCGGGCAAAGGAGTCAACCCAAACATCAGGCGGAAGCGATTCGCTGGATGCATCGTCTCGAGCCGTTTCCTTGATTGCGCGCGCCCGCTGTCGATTGAGTTCAGCACAAGCCTGCTGGTTTGGTCGGGAGATGACTCCAGCATGAACGAAAGTTGTTCCGCCCGTTCTGAAATCAAATTGAGGTTGTCCTGTTGAGTATTCATTCACGATGTCGTTGTCGGTTTATGCCCCCCTCAATCTCAAGGTTATCCTACTGATTCACCTTTCTGTGATGCAAGCATAAAACAAGCCCGAAAAGTTTCATATTTGCTTTGGTTACGCACCAGAAACGGTGAAGGCCGTGCATTGCTGCACGGCCTTCCTTTGGTAGCGGGGACAGGATTTGAACCTGTGACCTTCAGGTTATGAGCCTGACGAGCTACCGGGCTGCTCCACCCCGCGATCTTTTGGGATGTGAAGATGCCACAGGTCCCCAGGCATGCAACACCTTTTTGCTTCTTTCTCACACGGCTCTTGCAACATGCTCCGCGCGTGCTCGTTTCGTTCCCTCCTCATCACCATGAAGTCCTACCTTACCCCTGCCCTGTTGCTGGCCCTGGCCACCACTCTCAGCGCGGCTGACAAGCCCGCTGCTGCTGCCCCTGAGAAACCGTCTCCCATTGGCTATTCCGATACTCCCGTGATCCCAGGTACCCAGTGGAAGGTGCATGACATCGACCGCCCACGGCCTGAATACGTGGCCCCAGGTGCCAAGCTGGGAGATGCCCCAGCAGATGCCATTGTGCTTTTCGATGGTAAAAATGCGGACGCTTTTGTCTCCTATAAAAAGGACGACAAGGGCAAGCCCACCAAGGAACTGGGACCTTGCGCCTGGAAAGTGGAAAATGGTGAACTCATCGTGGACGGTGGTGACTCCTGGACCAAGGAACAGTTCGCGAGCTGCCAGTTCCACATCGAGTGGAAAAGCGAGCCCCACACCGAAGGCAACTCCCAGAAAAAGGGCAATGGCGGTGTCTTCTTCATGGACCGTTATGAGTGCCAGATGCTGGACACCTATAACAACCCCACCTATGCCGATGGCATGACGGGCTGTATCTATGGCCAGACCCCTCCGCTGGTGAATGCCGTGAAAAAGCCAGGCGAATGGCAGAGCTACGACATCATCTTCACCGCGCCAAAACTGGAAGGCGATAAAGTGGTGGAGCCCGCCTACGTCACCACTTTTGTGAACGGCGTCTGCGTGCAGGTGCATACTAAAATCATGGGCCCCACCAAGCACAAGAACATCACCGACTACAGCGGCAGCTTCCCCGCCACTGCGCCACTGCGTCTTCAGGATCACAAAAATAACCCACCTGTGCGCCTACGTAACATCTGGGTGCGCAAGCTGTAAGCATCTCGCCACCCAGGCAGCATAGCCTTCGGTTTACTTCACACGCCCTGACCTTCACCGGTCAGGGCGTTTTTCTTCCCCTGTTGCATCCTGGCGCACATTCGCCACACTGGCGGCCCATTTTTCTCTGCCATGGCCTACCTCAACGAAAACTACCTCAAGCTCAAAGCTGGATACCTCTTCCCCGAAATCGCCCGCCGCGTGAAGGCCTTCACCGAAGGCAATCCGGAAGCCGCAAAGCGCCTCATCCGCTGCGGCATCGGTGACGTCACCGAGTCACTGCCTGAGGCCGTTCGCGCCGCCATGCACAAGGCTGTGGATGAAATGGGCGACCGCTCCAGCTTCCGTGGCTACGGCCCAGAACAGGGTTACGATTTCCTGCGCAACGCCATCGCCGACAACGACTACAAAGCCCGTGGCATCAACGTGGATGCCGATGAAATCTTCATCTCCGACGGCAGCAAGTGCGATACCGGCAACATCCTGGACATCTTCGGCAGCGGCAACAAAACCGCCATCACAGACCCGGTTTACCCCGTCTATGTGGACACCAACGTCATGGCTGGTAACACGGGCGACGCCGATGAATCCGGTGCCTACGAAGGCCTGCATTATCTCAAATGCACCCCAGAAAACGGCTTCGTTCCTGAGATTCCCAGTGAGCCTGTGGACCTCGTCTATCTCTGCTACCCGAACAACCCCACGGGTGCCACCGCCACCCGTGCGCAGCTTGAGGCCTGGGTCGCCTATGCCAAGGCCAATGGTACCATCATTCTCTACGATGCCGCCTACGAGGCCTTCATCCAGGATCCCGCCATCCCCCGTAGCATCTACGAGATCGAAGGTGCCCGCGATGTCGCCATCGAGTTCCGCAGCTTTTCCAAAAACGGCGGCTTCACCGGTGTCCGCTGCGCCATCGTCGTGATCCCGAAAGGTCTCATGGGCAAAAAGAAAGACGGCAGCCCCCTGGCCATCCATCCCCTCTGGAGCCGCCGCCACAGCACCAAGTTCAACGGCGTCAGCTACATCGTCCAGCGCGGTGCCGAGGCCATCTACAGCCCCGAGGGCAAAGCCCAAGTCGCCGCTCTCATTGAGCACTACATGGGCAATGCCAAGCTCCTGGTCGAAGCCTGCAAAAACGCGGGCCTCCAGGTCTTTGGTGGCGTCAATGCCCCCTACGTCTGGGTTGGCTGCCCCGCAGGCGTGACAAGCTGGCAGATGTTCGACAAAATGCTCAACGAAGCCAACGTCGTCATCACCCCCGGCAGCGGCTTCGGCAGCGCCGGCGAAGGCTTCTTCCGCATCAGCGCCTTCAACAGCCGCGCGAACGTCGAAGAAGTGTGCAAGCGCATTGCCGCCCTTCAAAAGTAATCATTGGTTAGTCTGTTTTTAAAACGTCCAGCCTGCGAAAGCAGGCTGGGCGTTTTTGTTTTAGCCTGCCCGCTAACAAGGCCAGACTTTGGGCTCGACTCGAAAGGGCAGATTCACTTAGTCTCAGGGATCATGCGCATTTGTCCGGTTCTGGCTCTGGGTTTCTTGCTCGTCTCCATCTCAGACGGCCCAAGTTTGCAGAGCCAGGAGGTGGCGATGGAGAGACGCACATTTCAGATCCCAGCGAATTTTCTAGAGCTCGGCGTATCCGCCAATCAGTCCGGAGAACCTGGAGCGGACGCTCCCTATTTCGCCTCCGCAAAGACGTTACTCTTGAAAGAGGGCATTGAGTTTCCAGCAGGTGCCGCAGTTTTTTTTGATCCTGGGAGTGGGAAGATGACTGTTCAGAACTCGCCAAAAAACCTGGAACTCATCAAGGGGTTCGTTGAATCATTTCCAAAGACAAATCCACAGAATGTCCAAGTGACGGCTTACGTCATTCAGGCTCCAGGGGCTTTGCTTCGCCAGTTAAATGCCACGCAGCCATACGCTGAAGATCAGGCGGAAATGTTGCATCGTTTGCTGGCCGAGGCGGGCAAACACGGCTCGGGTGTGACGCTGCTACGCGGGATACAAACGAGTCAGCAGAGTGGCGAACCTTGTTTTCTAGACTGTGTGACAGACCGCGAACATACATACAGTCTGACACTGGATGCCAATGGTTTTGCCAGCGCCCAGAATGACATGCAACGGCTGGGGATGAGCTTGCGAATCGATGCCTCCGCCGAAAGTGACGGTCACTCCCTGGGACTCACATTGGCACCAGAATTTAACGTGCGAGTGCGAACAGAAACTTCCAAACCAAGAACACCAGGAAAGACCCAGGCCACCGTCCAGAAAACAGCCTTTGAAACCACGCTGACCATGAACAGCGGGGATACCCGCCTGGCCGGACTGTGGCCAGCCAACGGCGACACCTTGCCGGGTGAACACGATATAAGCCAAGCCCTGTTTGTGACGGGCCGGCTGGAGGTTCCCAAGGTTCTCGAAAACGACCCTGCACAGTTAGTCATGCCTCAGGATCTGAAAACGATGATGACGCATGAGTTCGACCTGCCCACGGCGATGCTGGAAGCGTTCGATGCCAGTCCAGGTGGGCTTGCAAAGATGCTGACCACGAATGGAATAACACTCCCTGAGGGCAGTGTGGCAAGTCTCAACGAAGCAGGCCGGATGGTGGTGAAAACCACCCCCGAAGCACTGACGGAGGTGGACCAATGGACTCAGGAAATGATCAACCAAGCACCCGCGACGGTGGCCATGACCACGGAGATCATTCGTGGCCCCAACCGACTGATGCGCGACCTAACCGATGATGCCGCCATCACAGGAGATCACGAACAACTCCTGCAAAGGCTCCACGCAGCAGTTGCTCAGGGAGAGGCCCGCTGCCTGCATACCGCCCATCAGGAAAGCCGGGACGGCGAAAAAACAGTGCAGCAATCGCACCTCAGCATGAGCCTCCTTTCAGAGATGACACGCCATGCTCACCCGCAGCCAAATCTGTTTTTCCAACCTCACCTCACGGGCTTGGCTATCGAGATCACTCCGAAGGTAGAGGAAGATCGGAAAACCCTGTTGCTGGACTTTGACTTGAGCTACCCGTCCAGTCCCACAAGGCGATGGAAGGAAGTGCTTTCGGAAGGGGAATCCAAACCGAGCTTTTCCCTGCCCCGGCATGAGTTTGATCTCGCGAGGATGAGAGGACAACTAGTCTTCGCCAACGGCAGACCTCAGCTCATAGGTTGCTGGCAGACCTCAGGCGATGCCGAGATGCTGGATGCAGCTTTCATTACCTGCCGGGTGATCAGGCATCCGGGCCTGGTGGATAAGAAATCGGTCAAGCTGTCTGCAAACCGGCCCAAGGCTGGCGCCCCCACCGAATTCATCACCCAGACTTATTCCATGCCTTCCAATTTTTGGACTGTAATGGACAGTGCGGCCCTTTCCACGCCCCCTTCAGACAAGTCCAAAGCGGCCGTGGAAATGCTGCAAGCCAACGGCATCTCACTCCCCGCAGAATCACAGGTCACATACCATGAACTCAACTCACGCCTGACGGTGAAAACCACTTGGGAGGCCATGCAGATGGTAGATGCCATGCTGGGCGGCTGCGTGATAGGCAGCAATCCTCAGAGGTGCATGCTGACACTTCATCTGATCCAGACCGACCGAACTACAGCCAACAAATTGCTAGCCCAACAAAGTGGTCGAAACGATCTTAGAGAAGCGTTGCAATTGCTGCTTTCCAAAAAAGACACTCCTCAAGCCAAGATCCTAGCCACCCTTAGTAGCTGCACTTTCTCAGGTCGCGAGATCAAAATGCAGCATACCCAAGATCACCCGGTGCTGAGCGAAGTCGTGACAGACGAAAACTGTAATGTTGGATTCGAATATGAGCCACAAGCCATCGGTACAACCTTTGAGGGGTCGTTATCATCCAGCCCTGACCGACTGACCTCCACGCTCGACTACACGCTTATCCATCACCCGGCAGCACCCGTACCCCGGATTGAAAACATCGAACAAGCGCCTGCCGCCGTGCCGATGGAACTGTCCGATGTGCCCACCGAAAAAGTGCAGTCCTCTATTACCTTCATGCCCGGTACGTCCCGGATCCTTGGTATGTGGAAACCCATCGGAACACCCGATCTAGAGGCACTGGACATCGTTCACATGGCCATCCTGGAAACAGCAGTGTTGCCATGAGAATGAATGAAGCGGCGTTCCCTCATAATCACTCCGCCCGGCCCAGGGGGCGGACTTCGGTGCCCACGGTCTGCGTCAGGCTGTCGCCAAGCTGCTGGCGAAAGGGCTCGGCGAGTTTTTTCAGACGCTCGACCACGTCAGGATGAGAAGCGCTAACGTCGTTGAGTTCGCCGATGTCCTCCTTGAGATGATACAGGGCAAGGGGTTGCTGGGCGACTTTGTAGCCGTGGCGGGTGGCGATACCTTCGATGCCGGATTGCGTGATGGCGGCGGGTTTCATGTTTTCCCAATTCGAGGGTTTGCCATCGCGACCGGGGGTTTCATGAGGGGTGATGTAGGGGTGGGCAAAGTGGAGTTTCCACTCGCCACTGCGGATGGCCTGCAGCTCGCCACCAGCATAGATAGCGATGGCTTCATGCGGGCTTTTCGCCCCTTCTTTGCCTAACAAGAGATCTGTCACATCTTTGCCATCCTGTGTTTTGAGAGGGGCGGAAGCTTCGGCATCCTCACGCCAGGCCTGGAAGGTGGGCATGAGATCCATGGCCGTGAAGAGTTCTTCATTCACCTTTCCGGCAGGGACTTGGCCGGGCCAGCGGGCAATGAAGGGCACACGGACGCCTCCTTCATAACTCGTCAGCTTTCCCTCGCGCAGTGGGGCGGCATTGCCAGCATGGTTGCCATAGCTGAGGAAGGGACCGTTATCAGACATGAAAAGGATGAGGGTGTTATCTGCCACGCCCGCCTGCTGGACGGCGGCGAGGATCATGCCCACGCTCCAGTCCAGTTCCTCCACCACATCGGCATACAGACCGTGCGGCGACTGGCCTCTGAAGCGATCTGAAGCAAAGATGGGCACGTGTGGCATGACGTGAGGCACGTAAAGGAAAAAGGGCTTCTTCTCATTGCGACGGATGAAGCTGACGGCCTTCTCAGTGATGCGCCGGGTGAACTGGCTTTGATCAGGATCCACCTGCTCCACGGTTTCATCCTCGTAGAGCGGCAGTGGCGGCATCTCAGCGGCGAGCGAGGGGTGAAACTTGCTGTTGTCGTTGGAATAAGGGATGCCCCAGAACTCGTCAAAACCATGCTTCATGGGGTGAAACATCGCCGCCGTGCCCAGGTGCCATTTGCCATGAATGGCAGTGCTGTACCCGCGCTGTTTGAAGAGTTCCGGTAGAAGAAACTCGTCCGGGTTGATGCCTTCTTTGCTGGTGTGATTCAGCGCCCCCTGCATGCCCACTCGATTTGGATAACAGCCCGTCATCAGCGCCGCGCGCGAGGCACTGCACACCGCCTGGGCCACATAAAAGGACGTGAACCGGGTTCCCTCTGCGGCCAGACGATCCAGGTTCGGCGTGCGAATGGTTTTCGAGCCATAACAACCGAGATCGGAATAGCCCAGATCATCCGCCACGATGAGGATGACATTGGGCCGCAGGGCCTTGGCCAGCAGCGGCACAGAAGACAGGCTAAGAGCAAGAAGGGAAAGGAAAAGCAGTCGCATGAGAAAAAGAGCTCTCCAGCATCCGCAGGAGAGCCACCTGTTCAACGACAGAAACTGTCGCTGAATTGCGACAGATCATCGTCTCCGCATCCTTCCTACTTGCCCACCGCTCTCTTCAGTTCGTGCTGGGCTTTGTTAAACTCCGTCACGGATTTGACTCGGCCTTGGCGGGCGCGGGTCAGCTCCTCACGGGCGAGGAGATACTCCAACACCACGCCGAGCTGGCTCGCCTGGCGGTCTTTCGCCAGCTTTACCATCTCTTCAGCAGCACTCACGGCTTCATCATTGATCGCCAATTGATCCTTGGCAGATTGCGCCTTCAACACGGCCTCCACCACCTCACGGCCAATAGCAGCTTTGACCTGGTTCGTTTGCAGGGTGATCCCTTGTTCCCGGGCTTCGGCGATTTTCTGTCGTTGGCGATCAAACAAGCCGCCCGGGCCGATCTTCCACCCCAGGCCCACAAAAAAGTCCTGCTGGTCACTGAAATTGCCAAACTCACCCGCATAACCACCCCCGAGCCCGCCGACGCTGTAACCGGCCTGCACGCTGGGGATGATGGGGGCCACGCGAGTGCGATCGCTTTCCAGAGCCGCAGCAGTATGCGCCGCCCCTACAGCACGCATCTCGGGCCGGTTCTGGCTGGCCAGCGAGATGAGCGTGGCCACTCCCCGAGTGCTCATCAGACTCACCGGAACGAGGTCAGCCTTGGCTGGACGCAAAGCCGTCTCCGGAGCCAGGCGTAAAATTTCTGCCAACGCAGCCGCAGCCAGATCACGTTTTTCCTGGCCCTGACGCATGCTGATCTTGGCCCGGCTCACCTGCGTCTTCACACGCAGAAGGTCAGCACGAAAGGCTGTGCCTGCATCAACGGCCCCGCCGAGCTGACCTGCATAATCTTCGGTTAGGCGAAGGTCATCTTCGATGACGGCCATGTCCGCCTCCGCAGCGAGGAGATCATAATAACGCACCACCGCTTCCTGAACGATGTCACGACGCGTCTTTTCAGCCAAGTGCTCCGCCGCCAAGGCCTTTTGTTTGGCAGCCAAAGCGCTGTAATAAATGTCGCCAGGAGACCAGTCAATCATCACCGCAGTACCCACCGTGTACTGCTGTTTGCGAGCATCAAAAACCGCGCCGCCAATGTCCTGCACCCGTCCTTCATGCCCGCGATAACCGGCATTCAAAGAAAGCGTGGGCCAAAAGCGCTGCCAGGCCTGCTTGGACTCCGCAATGGTCTCCGTATGCTTCACCCGGGCCTGCTCGATCTCGTCATTGTTCGCCCCAGCCAGCTTCATCACCGTAGGCAAGCTGACATGCATGGGCTCTGCCGCAGCAATGGATGCTAACAAAAAATACAAAAGGAATTTCATGGTCAAATAAAGCGGCTTAAAAGTAGCTACAGGCTATGCGACTGGGCCTTCACCCGCATATTTTGCCGGAGGTTCTCAGGGTTTCACCGTCACCTCCTGCCCGTCTGTCAAAGGCACCGCCCCCGGCAACAGGATGAGATCTTCGGGCTTCAGTTCAGGAATCTCGACATTCACTCCGTCATTGAAGCCGGGCTTCACGGCTGTTTTGACGGCCTTGCCATTGACATGCTTGAAGACAAAGCTGTTCGCCTTCTCTTTTATTAACCCCGAAACAGGAATGATCGTGGCACCGTCATGCTGCTCCACCGCGATCCTGGCGGTGACGTAAAGCCCAGGGCGCAGGCGACCGTCTTCGTTTTTCAGATCGGCCTCGATAAGGAGGGTGCGTGTGGCCTCATCCAGTTCACCCGAAATGCGAGTGACAGAGCCTTTGCTCACGACACCAGCCAGGGCCTCAGCCTTCACTTCCACCTGCTGTCCGACTTTGAGAAAACCGCTTTCCAGTTCGATCACCGGTACCCGCGAACGCAAAGTGCTGGCGTCCACCAAATGCAGAAGCGTATCTCCGCCTTGGGCGGCGTAGGCACCTGGATCCACTCTCCGGGCGGCCACGGAACCAGCAAAGGGAGCCTTGATCTGGGCAAACTCCAGCAGGGTGGCAGCGCGGTCCATGCCAGCTTTGGCGATGGCCAGCTTGGCCTCGGCATCATCCACCGACTGCGGTAAAATGAGATCCGGTGATTTCTTCCGGGCTTCATGCAAGCGTTTCACCTCCACCTCAGCGGCAGTCACTTCTGCCCGATGACTGATGAGATCAGCCTCAAGTTCCGGCACTTCGATTTCGATCAACTTCTGCCCGGCGGAGACTTGGTCTCCCAGATCGACAGAAACGCTTTTGACATAACCGGCCACACGCGCTTTCAGCGCCACCTGCTGCCAGGGCGCTAGCGTAGCTGGCAGGCTGATCCAACGATGGATGGCACCCTTTTGTGGCTTCGTGGCAGGGAGTTCCAAAGCGAAAGCGCCAGACGTGACAAATGTCAGCAGCAGGATGATGAATTTAGAAACAGGCTTCACAGGATTTCAGGATTAACAAAGTTTGCGGAATGGGATCCAGGGATGCTTCAGTTCAGGGCTTTTGTTTCATACAAAGCGCCAGATTCATCATCTGGATCAAGCGATGCCGAGGTGGTTTTTTTGCTGGCGAACAAAGCGAACACAGCAGGCAAAACAATGAGGGTGGCCACCGTGGCGAGGGCCAGGCCGCCCACCACCGCACGGCCTAGAGGGGCAGACTGCGCACCGCCTTCACCCAGGCCAAGAGCCATCGGCATCATGCCAGCAATCATGGCGAAGCTGGTCATCAAAATAGGTCGCAAGCGGCTCACGGCACCTTCTACGGCACCTAGACGACGGTCCCCCAGATGACCGATGCGGGCACGGTCGGCAAAAGTGACGAGGAGAATGGCATTCGCCACCGCCACGCCCACCGCCATGATGGCCCCCATCGCAGACTGAATGTTGACGGTTGTTCCGGTAAAGAACAACGCCAACACCACCCCAGCCATAACGGCTGGCATGGTGGAGATGACAACCAAGGCCAACCGGAGGGACTGGAAATTCGCACATAGCAAAAGGAAGATCACCACAATGGCAATGATCAGACCCTTGCTAAACCCTTCATACAGTTGGTTATACGGGATCACCTGCCCACGGACATCCACCTTGGTTTTGCCATCCGGTGCCGGGCCCAGGTCGGCCAGCACCTGACGCACGGCGGCGATGGCGCTGCCAAAGTCCTTGCCCACAATATTGGCCGTCACGCTGACAATGCGCACCAGGTTATAGCGCTCATAGGTACCAACCGCAGTCCCTTTCTCAATCTTCGCCAAATTCCGCAGCAACACGGGCTTTCCCGTTTTAGAGGTCACCGGCATGTTTCCCAGGTGCTCGATGGACTGCGTGCGCTCCTCAGGAATTTGCACCTGGACGTTGAAGCTGATCCCTGTGGCCGGATCCGCCCAGAACACAGGGGCCGTAAAACGGCTGGAGGTGGTGGCGGCGACGAGAGAACGTGTCACATCCTCCACATCTACGCCTAACAAACCGGCACGTTCGCGGTCTATCTGAACATTCACCGTCGGGGCATCCAACGTCTGAGCGATCTGCACATCCCTCATGAAGGGTAGCTCTTTTAGCTTGGCCATGATCTTCTCCGCATGCTCCTTGCTGGCGGGCAAGGCAGGGCCGCTGACAGCAATCTCGATAGGCGTGGGCGAGCCAAAACTCATCACGCGGCTGACGATATCCTGCGGCTCAAAAGACAGGCGCACATCTGGCAGCTCACGCGCAAATATGCCGCGCAGTTTTCCCTGAAAAGCCTCCACTCTGACTCCGGCTTCCGGCTTCATCTGCACGGCCAGCCAGCCCTCCTCCGGGCCGCCATTCCACAGATGCACCAGGTTCACCGGGAAGCTGGAATTGTGCACACCCACCATGCCGATGGACATGTCGATTTTATCTTCACCACCGGCTTCCATAGCGATGGTCTTCAGGATCTGCTGGGCGATCTTTTCCGTGATGCCCACCTGGGTCCCACTCGGGGCACGAAAACGGATAGCAAATTGGCCGCTGTCCGTCTTTGGGAAAATCTCCGTGCCCAGGAATGGAGCGAAGGTGAGGATGATCAAGACGGCCCCCGCCAGATAGCCCGGCACCAGAATCCAACGGATGGCCACCGCTCCTTTCACCAGTCCCTGGTATCCGCGTCCAAGCAGGCTCAGACGGTTCTCTTCATGCTTCGTTTTCTTGGGCAAGAACCAGACCGATAATACTGGCACCAGCGTGCTGGAAAGAATGAAACTGGCAAACATGGCAAACCCAACCGCTAAAGCCATGGGAACGAACAAGGCCTGTGCCGCACCGACCATGAAGAAAGCGGGAATAAATACCGCTAAAATGCAAAGCATGGCCAGCAGACGTGGCAAGGTCGTCTCCATCGTGCCATCCAGCGCCGCCCGCGCCAGGGATTTGCCACGCGCCAGATGGGTGTGGATGTTTTCCACTGTCACGGTGGCTTCATCCACCAGGATGCCCACAGCCAGTGCCAGACCACCGAGGGTCATGAGGTGAATGTTTTGCCCGCTGATCCACAGGCCAAAAGCCGCAGCCATCAGGGACAAAGGAATGTTGATCACCACGATGAACGCCGTGCGCAGATCCCGCAAAAAAACCAGCACCATCAGCCCAGTGAGGGCCGCGCCCAACGCCCCTTCTTTGACCAGATCATTGATCGTCCGATTCACCACAGGAGTCTGGTCAAACTCAAAGCTCACCTTGATGCCCGGCGGCAGCAGTTTCTGAAACTCCGGCACACTCTCACGCACCTTCTTCACCACCTCCAGTGTGGAGGCCTCCGCTCGTTTGGTCACTGGCAAGTAAACGGTGCGCTTGCCATTGGCCAAAGCATAAGAGGTGGTCACATCCGCACCGTCAGACACCGTCGCTACATCGCGGATGAAGACCGCACCTGCCTCAGTCTTCTTCAACGGCACGGCCTCCAGATCCTTGACGTTGGAGACGATCGCATTCGTCGGCACAATCGGGTAAAGCCCATCCAAGTTGATGTTTCCTGATGGGCTGATCGGATTACCCCGCGAGATAGCCTTCACAATGTCATCCGGTGACAGACCATAGGCCTTCAAGCGGTCTGGATTCACATTCACCACGATGGCGCGCGAGCTGCCACCAAAAGGCGGTGGAGCCGAGACCCCCGGCAGGGTGGCAAAGGCAGGTCGAACTTTGTTTAGCGCCTGGTCCTGCATCTGATTCAGCGTGATGCCCGGATCATCCGTGGAAAAGACGAGGTACCCCACGGCCACGCTACCCGCATCAAATCGCATGATGAACGGTGCCACGGTCCCAGGCGGCATGAAGGCGCGCGAACGGTTCACCTGCGCCACCGTTTCAGACATGGCCTGGCTCATGTCCGTGCCAGGATGAAACTGCAGCTTCATGATGGAAGCCCCCTGAATGGACTTGCTTTCCACGTGCTCAATATTCGCGATGTAGAGGAAGTGGTACTCGTAGCGGTAAGTCAGATACCCCTCCATTTGCAGCGGATCCATACCTCCATACGGCTGCGCCACATAAATGGTGGGGATGCCCAGAGGCGGGAAAATATCCCGCGTCATCCGTTGCAGTCCCAGCCAGGCCCCCAGGCACACCGCCACCACAGCGACGAGAACAGTCCAGGGATGGCGGAGGGCGAAACGAGCGAGATTCATGCGGGAGCTAACGGAATCAAAAGTGAAGGCCAACAAACAATCGACAAGCGATTACGGGCACCGTAAAACGAAGCGTCGCAGTTTTCTTTCAAAAAGAACAAAAAGCCCGCTAAAAAAACGGATACTTCTCGGCATCAGCCTCAAGTTAGACTGTCTGGCTGACGGCCCCCCACCATGGACTCAATAAACGATCCTCAATGCCGCCCCACTTCCACGCCCAGTTCCTTGAGCTGTTGCCGCACGATCTTTAGCACGCCCCGCCCTTCCTTAGTGATGCGATAGGCCCGTGGTGCTTTCGGTCCACGTGAAGCATCCACCGTGGAGATCAGCCAGCCGTTTTTCTCCATTCTCTTCAGCAAAGGATATAGAGTTCCAGGACTGACATCATACCCATGATGGCGAAGTTCCTTGATCATCCACTGCCCCACCACCTCACCATCGGTGGCGTGGTACAAGATATGCACCTTCCAAAAAGAAAGGAGGATCTCGCGGTTGATCAGCTTTAGGTCCATGGTAGGCGAGAAAACATTGGCCGCAATTAAGGCGGATGCCAAGTCTCGAATGCAGAGTCTCAGGTAGGGGACAGCAACTGTCCCTTCATGACACCTTGCCATGGATCCATTACAAGCTGCGCTTCTTGTAAGTTCGCTCGATAGAGCAGCCGCAGATGCAGCCCGCCTGCTACTTGTTGCCCTTCTTCAAAAACTTCTCCAGGTCCTGGATCAGCTTCTGCACGCCGTCGCGGGGTTTGAGGTCGTTGGACTTTTTCAGCATTGGCAGCGCATCGGCCAGCTTGCCATCGGCGATGTTCATTTGGGCCAGACGGATGAGCGCATCGGGCTCGGTTTCTTTAATCTTGGTGGCGCGCTCGTAGTAGGCCGTCGCCTTCACACTGTCCTTGGCATCGGCGAAATGTTGCCCCAGCAGCATCATGGCACCGCCATCCATCGGGTTCAGCTCCACCACGCGTTGCAGGATAGGGGCTGCGGCCTCACCTTTGCCAGCGGACATTTGCAGACGGGCCTCGACCTTCAGCATCTTGGCCTCGACTTCTTTCGGCAGTTGCTTGTCTGACGTAGACTTGGCCTTGGCCAGCAGAAGTGAAGCTTCGGGCAGGGCGTTTTGGGCGGAGAGATTTTCTGCCACCATGACGATGTGCGGCACATCTTCCGCTGGTTTTTTATCGCCTCGTTCCAGCCAACGGCTGAAGGCACTCAGCGCGAGGGCAGGTTCATTGGTAGCAAGATAGATGTCCCCCAGGCGCTTGATGTCATCGCCCTTGGCCTGGCCTCCACGAACCAAAATTTCAAGGTTCTCAGTCGCCTTGCCATTCTCCTTCATGGCGATGTAGGCCTCGGCCTGAAGGCTCAGCAGCTCGATACGGTCCGGGTGGTCGCGCAGGATTTCATCGCAGAGCGCAGCAGCTTCAGCGGCCTTCAACTGCTTGAGCTGGGCACGAACCAACCCCATCTTCCAGTCGAGCGAATCAGGCTCAAACATGAGCGCCTGGCGATAGGCGCTTTCAGCCGAGGAGGCACGTTCAAGGGCCAGCAATGAATAGGCCAGCAGACCGTAGGTGGGACCATCCTGAATACCCAGGCCGATGGCCTTGCCCAAGCTGGCGACGGCTTCTTTCCACTTGCTGGCCTTCACCTGCGCCATGCCGAGTCCACGCCAGGCGCGGCGAAAAGCCGGGGCCTTGTTGAGAGCGGAGAGAAACCACTTCTCGGACGGATCATTCATCCCATTGTCCAGATAAAGGCTGGCCACCTGAAAATCGAAAATTGCATTGGAATCCTTGCCCACCACTTTGGACAAAAACTGGATGGCATCCAGCGGCTTCGCCATCAGTGGCAAGAGCTGCTGCAAGATCTCACGATCCGCATCCTTCAGCTCCGGCTCCACATCCGGGATGTTGCCATAGGTGCCCACGAAGTAGCGTGCAAAAGCCGGATCATTCCACATCTGCAGGGCATAGGGGGCCTTGTGGGAGGAGGCCGCCTGGAGCTGAGAAAACCCAAGGAGCAAGAGGCCAGGGAGGAGACGCTTCATTCGAATCGGAAGGGGAGTTTCAGTTTAAAAGACACGGGCTTGCCGGCACGGGTGCCGGGCTTGAAGCGCCACTGGCGGGCGGCCTCGATGCAGGGAGCATTGATGGAAGGATCTGGCGTATCGGTCACATCCGCCTTGGAGACACTGCCATCAGGCCCCACCACGATGATCAGGTTAACGACCCCCTTGGCCTTTTGCCGCTGGGCCGTTGAAAGTTTCGGTGAGGCGCGGTTCACAGGTTCCGGCTTGTTATCAAGCTGGCCACCGGAAAGCATGTCTCCCATGCCACCCATGCTGCCGGAGCCGCTGCCACCGATGACCCCACTGCCGAAACCGACCGAGGAGCCAAAGCCCCCTTCCCCACCACCCGCGCCGGAAAGGGCGGAGCTGAGATCTGAAAGGCTGGCGGCACTGAGCGCAGGGCCAGGAGAAGAGGCAGCCGGAGCCGCCAGTTCGCGAAAGTCCTTCATGTCCTGTTCAATGTCAGGCACGGGCTCTTCCAGCTTTTCCTTGGGCTCCTCCTCCACCTTCTTCTCTTCTTTTTTGTTCACCTCCACCTCCACGAGCACTTCCTTTTTCTTCACGCCTTCTTCACCTTTAGGAATCAAAAAACCGCCAAAGAGGAATACGATGGCATGAAGCCCCAGGGCAGCGAGCAGGCCAACAACAGCTTGTTTCATGACAGGAGGATCGTGGCAGCGAAGTTACTTCCGCTCGACGGAATGGGCGATCTTGGTGAAGCCAGCTTTGCGGGCCTCATCCAGCACGGTAACAATGAATTTATAAGGCACGTCGCCGTCTCCATTCACCACCACTTGGCCGTCTTTGTTGGCGGACTTGAAGCTTTGCAGGCGCAGAGGCAACTGGGCGGCATTGATCTTTTCCTTGTTGAAAAAGATCTCTCCTGTCTGGGCCAGGCTGAGCGTCAGGGTTGCATCCTTGTTATCCTTCGGGCTGGCCGTGGAGGCCGCAGGATTGTTCACCGTGATGCCTTCGTTCTTGGTCATGGAGAGGGACACCATGACGAATGTGGCCAGCAGGAAGAAGACCACGTCAATGAGCGGCACCACTTCGATCTTGGCGTGCTTTTTGGGCTTTTTGCGAAACTTCATGGTTAGGCGGGGAGAGGGTCCTGGCCGAGGGGCTTGCTGGCGGCGGCCTTGCCAGTGATCTGCTGGAGTCCACCACTTTCACCGGCCAACATCTGGCGGTGACGGTGGCGCAACTCTTCCTCGTGCTTCTTATTCTTCTCAATGATGAGCTCCATCTTGGAGGCCGCGACTTCAAGTTCATGCTCGGCATCTTCCACCATGTTGTTGAGGTAGTTGAAAGGCACCAGACCCGTCATGGCGATGACCAGACCGAAGGCCGTAGCGATGAGCGCCTCAGCAATACCACCTGTAATGGCAGAGGGAGCCCCCATGTCCGCACCGATGGCGGCAAAAGAAGCCATCATCCCGGTCACCGTGCCCAGAAGTCCCAGCAGCGGGGCGATGGTCATGCCCGTATCGAGGACGAAGAAACCGCGTTTGAAGCGCTTGATCTCCATGGAGGCGGCCATGCCGAGCGCATCGGAGATGTTCGTTTCCACATGCTCAAGAGCGTGGGACAGGGCACGGGCCACGTAATCTTTGGATTTGCGGCCCAGATTGATGGCCTTGTCAAAACTGCCGGCTTCCACAGCCTCCAAAATCTCATGCACATCCCTCGGCTGACGGCGTTTTTTCTCGCGCAGGATGAAGAAGATACGCTCCATGGCCGTGCCGAAAACCAGAATGCTGACAAGCAGGAGCGGGTGCATGATGGGACCACCGTGCTTGTAAGTGTCTAATAAACTGTGCTTGGTCACAAAGTCCTTGATGGCACCGCCCAGGGTGGCATCCAGCGGCAGCATGCCTTTGCCCGTCTCCACCAGCGTAGCGATGGAGGCATTGATCTCTGGGGTGATGCTGCGGATGATCGGCATGGGCGAACCGACCTGAGGCATCGCAATGCCAGAGCCCGTGCCGCCTTTGGCGGAAAAGAAGGCCATGGGACCGATGAGGGCAAATTTGCCATCCATCACGAAGCCCTGGCTGTCCACGGCCTGCCCTTCAAAACGGGTGCCACCGATGACTTCTGCAAGCCGGGTGATAGCCGCGCGGATCAGGCCGACCTGCGCCATGAAACGATCCTTCGCCGTGGCTTTTTCATCATCACTCGCAGCCTTCGCCTTGTTCAGGGCCTCACCCAGACGCTGCAGTTCGCTGACGTGTACCTTGGACTCATAGCCCTTGGTAAACTCATCCATGATGTTCGTCAGGTAGGTGCCCTCATCGGTGGCCAGCTTGACCTCATTTTTGAGGTTCACCACGTTCAGTTCGGCCTGATCAAGCTCACGCGTCAGAGGCGCAAATTTTTCCTGGAGAGATGCCAGTTCCGCTTCCGCAGCGGAGAGCTTGCGATTCATCGGCTCCTTGTCTTTGTCGATCTCCGCCCGCACTTTGGACAGATCCTCCAGGCTTTTTTCATAGTCCTTCTTGGCCGAGGTGGCGGCTGAATTGAACACTGAAGGAGTGGGCGCCTGCGCATGGGCCGTGGCCAGAGCCAGCCAGGGAGCGCAAAGAATAACAAAAGGTTTCATACAGTTAAAAAGCGGCAAAAAAAGGTTCAATCAATGGTGGCTGGTAGCTCGACGAGCTTGGGGCTCACCGTCTTTTTCATAACCTCAAGCACTTCAAGCATGCTCTTGGCGATGGTGGGATCTGTCTTCCACACCCAGGCATCCGTATTGGGGACACCCACGCCGCCGATGTCACCGGCAGCATTGACAAAGTAAGCCTGCCCCAGACCGATATAGACCGTTTTCACCTCGGCCTTCTTGCCGTTGCCCACTTCATGAATTTCCGGCAGGGAGGCGATTTCCAAATTCGCCTTGTTCAGTTCATTCAGGACGCCCAGCACGTTCTGGTAGCGTTCCGCAGCCGTGATGTTTTTGACTTCGGCACCCTCCTTGGGAATGCGGTCTGCCAGTACTTTAATCTTCTCTTTGACGTTCGTCGGCACGCGAAGAACGAGAGCCCTCACACCTTTTTCCAATTCTTCAGCAGCCGCCAGCAAAGCATCGCTGGCCTCTTTGGCCTGGGCTTTCTCCAGCTCCACCTCAGCCGCACGTTTTTTGGCATCGGCCAGCTTGGTCTCAGCCTCAGCGATCTTCTTTTTCATCTCCTGCACGGACTGCTCTACCAGGGTAATTCGGCCTTCAAGGAGGGCCTTGCCCTGCTCCCACTCATGTCGCTCGGAGGCGATCAGGCGCTCCGTCTCAGCCCACTTTTGCAAAAGCGACCGAGCATGGTTCATGGAATCGCCCGCATCCGCAGGGGCAGCGGCAGGCTCGGCACCGGAGGCCAGGCCGATCATGGCGAGGCACAGCATTGGAAAAAGTCTGAGGACGGAGGTGTTCACGTGGAATCAGTAGGACGGATTTCCCGCGCACGAGGACTTGTGAAGGGCCTATGCTGCGGCCCGGATAGTGAAGTCACGTCCCTGAAATCCAAAGATGATTACGGTGACAAAACAGTCACAAAGGCTCTGCGACAGGGGCCCCAGAAAAGCTCATTTGCCTTCCATTTGTGAAACGGTTCCGACAAACAGGGGGCCGTTCACCCTCGAAAAGCCGCGATCTTCGTTTCGCCAAATTCCGGCGTGAACCGTAAATTGAGTGCCTGTTTCGTAACTCCCGGCTTTTGTCAACTTCCCTGCCCGCCTTGGCACTGAATCTGTTTCCTTGCTTGATCCCGCCATTCTGGCGATGAAGGAGTGCCCCGCCGAATGTCCAACCCCAAGCCTTTCCCTCTCGAACCCCTTCCGCCTGCGGGCCAGTCCCAGCAGCAGCAGATGCGTGGCCTCGACGGATGCCTGCTCAATTACCGGGCCATGCCTGGCGTCTTTGACGAAATGGTGCTGCCCAACGGTGAGCTGCGCCCCCACTGGAAGACCTTTGGCAGCTTTCTCGCCCAGTGCTCAGATGCGGACCTGAAACAGCGTGGCGAAAGCATCCAGCGCCTGCTGGCAGACCACGGAGCCACCTACAACATCTATGACGATGCCCTGGGCACCAGCCGCCCCTGGATGCTGGATCTGCTGCCCTTCATCGTGGCAGAGCAGGACTGGCGGCGTGTACAAGAGGGGCTGGATCAGCGTGGCCGCCTGCTAAATGCCATCCTTCTGGACCTCTACGGCCCCCAGAAACTTCTGCGGGACGGGCTGCTCCCCCCTGGCATCGTCCAGGCCAATCCGAGCTTCCTTCGCCCCGTCATGGGCGTCAATCCTCCCGGTGGAAAGTTCATTTTCTCACTCGGCTGTGACCTGGTGCGGGATGCCGGTGGCACCTGGCGGGTGCTGGCAGACCGCGCGCAGGCCCCTAGCGGCCATGGCTACACCCTGGAAAACCGCATTGTCATGTCCAACGTGTATGCGGAGGAGTTCAATGCCTCCCGCGTCCGTCGGTTGGCCAACTACTTCGAGCTGAAGCGGGAGATGCTGCGCTCCCTCGCACCGAAACACCGCCATGGCGATGCAGGCATCCTCATGCTGACGCCGGGCCCCTACAATGAGACCTACTTTGAGCATGCCTTCCAGGCGCGCTACCTCGGTTTCCCTCTCGTGGAAGGGGCAGACCTCACCGTGCGAGACCGGAATGCCCAGCTCAAAACCCTCGAGGGTCTGCGTCGGGTGGAGGTGATGGTGCGCCACGTGGACGATGTCTTTTGCGATCCACTGGAGCTGAATTCCGGCTCCCTCCTCGGCACACCCGGCCTCATGGAGGCCTGGCGCAGCGGCAATATCGCCATGGCCAATGGCCTGGGCACCGGTGTCATCGAAACCCCTGCCCTCCACCCCTTCATGCCAGGCCTCTGCCGCCACATCCTGGGGGAAGAGCTGAAGCTGCCCTGCGTCCCCACCTGGTGGTGCGGCCAGCGGCGGGAACTGGAGATGATGATGAAGGATCCGGACCGCTGGGTCGTGAAACCCGCCTTCGTACGCGGTGCCCGCGACCCCGTTTTCATCAAGGACCAGGAAAAGGAACAAAAGGCCCGCCTGCTGGAAAGCATCCGCGCAGCCCCGCATGAATGGGTGGCGCAGGAGGTTCTCAGCCTCTCCACCACCCCCACCTGGAACGGTAGCAAGATAGAGCCCCGCTCGCTCGTCTGGCGTGCGTTTGCCATCGCCCAGGGAGATGGCTTTGCCACCATGCCCGGTGGCCTGGCCCGCGTCAGCCCAGAGCCCCAGCGCTGGCTCGTCACCATGCGCAGTGGCGGCATCAGCAAGGATACCTGGGTGCTCGGCGATGGCACGGAGGACACCGCCTTTGGCCACCTCAGCCAGCAGCCCATCGTCATCCGTCCGGCCCGCCCGCCCAGCGGCGTCCCCAGCCGGGCTGCAGATCATCTCTTTTGGTTAGGCCGCTATGCAGAGCGGCTGGAGCTCACCGTGCGCATGGCCCGTGTCGTCATGCAGCGCCTCGCCAGCGAACGCGGCCTCGTGCAAAGCCGCGAGGCTCAGAGTTGCGTGGCACTGATGGTGGAGATCGGCCTGCTGCCCACCGGTACCACCAGCCTGCGCGACCACTTGCAGGCCCTGGTTCAAGACCCCAAACGCGACGGCAGCGTACCCGACCTCCTGGGCCGTCTGCGCTACAATGCCTCCGCCGCGCGCGACCGCCTTTCGGACGACATGTGGCGTCTCTTCAACCGGCTGGACCGCGATGCCCGCCTGCCAGCGGGACCGTTCAGCCTTTCCGCCGCACAGAGTGCGCTCGACACCCTTGTGCTAGATCTCGCCGCCCTGGGTGGCATGCAGCATGAAAACATGACCCGTGGCCACGGCTGGCGATTTCTGGAAATCGGCCGCCGGCTGGAGCGGGCTAACATCATCCTCACCCTCCTGCAAGGCACCCTAAAACAAGCCCCCCAGGATGACAGCATCCTCAGCCCCCTGCTGGAAATCTGTGACAGCACCATGACCTATCGCCGTCTGCACTTCGCCCGGCCCGTGCTGGCCCCGGTGCTGGATCTGCTGCTGCTCAATGATATCAACCCGCGCTCCGTGGCCCATCAGCTCATGGTTCTTGGCCGTCAGGCCAGCCAGTTGCCCATGGATCCCACCCTGGACTCCCGCATGCCGGAAAAACAGCAGACCGACGTTCTCCTCTCAGACCTCAGTTCGCTTAATCTCAATACCCTCGCCCGCACACCGGCGGAACTCCAGGCCGCAGTCACCGCCACCTGCGACACCCTGACCCTCGGCCTGGAAAAACTCTCCGACATCATTACCGAGCATTACTTCAGCCATGCCATCCGGCGGATGGAATGACCCTCCTACCCTCCAACCTTAAACCCTCGTGCGTTACAACATCATCCATCGGACCACGTATAACTACGAGAGCCCGGTCACCGTCGGCCACTACACGGCTCGGCTGGAGCCACGTGCCCTGCCTTTCCAGGAGTGTCCGTGGCATGAGCTGACCATCCGTCCCGAGCCAGTGCAGCGGTCCGAACGATCCGACTACTTTGGCAACGCGAGTGTGTATTTTGAAATCGAGGGCTCCCATCAAAAGCTGGAAGTCATCGCCCGAAGCCTCGTCGAAGTGGAAAGGGCCAAGATCTTTGACCCATCCCGCACACCTGCCTGGGAAAGTATTCGCGATGCCTGCCGCAGCGATGTTTTTAATGCCACCACGGCCGCAGGGGAACTGACCTTTGCCTCCACCCTCATACCCGTCGGCCCTCTGTTTGCTGACTATGCACGCCCCTCCTTCCCGCCCCGGAGGCCGATTCTGGAAGGTGTGTGCGATCTGAACCGCCGCATCAATGAAGACTTCATTTTCGACCCCGCCGCCACTGACTATGCCACCCCAGTGGAAAAGGCCCTGAAACAGCGGCGCGGCGTCTGCCAGGACTTCGCCCAGGTCATGATCGCCTGCCTGCGCTCACTCGGCTTGCCTGCACGTTACGTCAGCGGCTATTTAGAAACCATGCCTCCCCCAGGCCAGGTTAAGATGGTTGGTGCCGATGCCTCACATGCCTGGGTCTCCGTCTATTGTGGGGAAATCTGTGGTTGGATGGATGCCGACCCCACCAACAATGTGTTGCCCTCGGAACGCCACATCACCGTCGCCTGGGGGCGCGATTTTGCCGATGTCAGCCCGCTGCGCGGGGTCACCATCGGTGCGGGAGAACAGCGCCTGCAGGTCGCCGTGGATGTATTGCCGGAGCCAGACTGAGCACTCTCCCATGCAGCTTCACCGCCACCCCTGTGGCTTCTTTTACTCCCAACCCTTCGCTGATTTTTTGAGCGAAAAAAATCTGGCTGAATCCCCTGCTCACGGCGGTGAACTGCTGGCCCTCGAGTATGTGCGCTGCCGTGAAGGTCCGCAGGCGGGTAATGCCTGGTGGCAGCTCACCTGGGTTTCCCTGCTCAGCACACCTGCCCACCATCGTTTCTTCGTGGGCGAAACGGAGATCGCCCTTTCCCGGCAAACACTCACCGGACTTTCAGGCCACCTCCTGCACTATTCAGGCGGGCAGGTTGTCGTAAAACGGTAAACCGATAGTTTGCCTACCTCCACGGTGTTTACTGCCGCATGAAACGCCGCACCCTCCTCGCCGCCGCCAGCACCGCCTTTGCCGCACCTTTCGTTAGGTCGCAGAGCAAGACCAGCCTCCAGGGCAGCACCATCGGCCACGGCCAGCATCGCTACCAAGTGGACCTGGAATGGTGCAAGGCCCAGCGTGAGCAGCATCCCGTAAAAGACTGCCATGAAATGGTCATGGATGCCCAGAAGCGCCTCATCATGATCACCAATGAGGCACGCAACAACATCCTCATCTTTGACAAGGAAGGCCAGGTCCTCGATGCCTGGACACTGAAGCTCAATGGCGGCCATGGCCTCACCCTCGACAGCCGTGATGGCAAGGAATGCCTCTGGCTCTGTGATCCCTCCGGCGGTGCCGTCATCAAGACCACGCTGAAGGGCGAGGTCTTGATGAAACTGCCTCACGCCAAAGACTGCGGAGCCTATGACGCCATCTCAAAATACGCACCTACCGAGGCAGCCATCGCCCCCAATGGGGACATCTACGTGGCGGATGGCTACGGCTCCCAGTTCATCCTGCACTTTGACAGCCGGGGGAAATTCATCCGCAAGTTCGGCGGTCTCAGCACCCAGGCCATGAATGCCGGCAAGTTCATGCAGGCCCACGGCGTGGCCATTGATTCACGCGGACCGACCCCACTCGTTCTTTGCACCGAGCGAGTGCGCAATGAGTTCCATTGGTACACGCTGGATGGGCAATACGTCCGCTCCGTCTATCTCCCTGGGGCCTTCATGAGCCGCCCTGTCATTGCCGGTGATCTCCTGCTTTCCGGCGTCTGTTTTGGCATGAAGCCTGGGGACTATCGCATGTGGCGGGAGCGCGGTTTCATTGTCATCCTGGACAAGGACAACCGGGTGATCTCCGCCCCAGGCGGCCAGCCCCCCGAATACGCAGGAGACCAGGTGAAACTGCTGCTGCAAGACCAACCCGTCTTTCGCAACGTCCACGACGTCTGCATGGATGATGAAGGCAGCCTCTACGCCTGCCAGTGGAATGCCGACAAGGCCTACCCTTACAAGCTGCGCAAGGTTTAAACCGCGCACCTGCCTAACCAACATTTCGCCTTCTGGTCACTTCGGGGCGCGCAACCGTTCCAGCCCCGTTTCATCGGCACCGATGCCAGGTTCCGCAGCCGCGCCCTCTGTCCACTTCGAGTCCGCCTCACTGCTCACCTTGTTTTGAAACGCAGCAAAGCTCTTTTCCGTGAAGAAGTCAGGCCCTTTCCGCAGACTTTTCAGATCATACCGATTACCGCTCCCTTTCCAGACGGCTTCATCAAAGATGAGGACATCCGGCTTCGCCCCCCTACCCTTCACTACACTTTTCGTTAGGTTCATTTCGCCACCTGGAGTCACCGTCATGTTGAGCCCCTCAAAGGTGCAGTTCTCTGCCACCAGCAGGCTGTTTCGTGTGATTTTGACATCGCCCGCTTTTCCCGGCGCACGACGGATCAGCACATTCTTCAGCGTCACGCGACTCAGCCCTTTCTGAGGGCGGTCCACATGCTGGGCCACAGACAGCGGGTAGGCAGCACTGCTTTCCACCAGCACATTTTCCATGCTGTGCGGGGAGTCGCCGATGAAAAAGATGTCATACCCCAGGCAGCCGCTGATGAAGACATTCTCGAAGTGGGTCACGCTGGAAACGGTGTCGCAAAGTCCGGTAGAGTTGCCCATGCTCACAAAGCCGTCCACGCGGCACTCGGCTGCTTCGTGGGCGCTGAAGCCATCGTCCCCACAATCAATCGCGGCGATGTTTTCAAACACGGTGTCCACCTGGTCGCCATGGATGTTAAAGCCGTCGTTATACACATGCGTGCAGGTGAGATTGCGCACCACCAGATGCGCCCCGTTGCCAGATAGCGCCACACCGCTGCTGCGCAGAGGGTAGCGGAGGTTCGCTGCATCCAGTCCCTGCCCCGCAGGCAGCTTCACATAAAAGGCGTCCTCCTCCTGCACATACGTCCACTCGTCGGGCAGCAGATCGGCCACTTTTTTCAGAGGCAGACTGGGACCTTTCGAAGTGCGTCCCATGTGGTTCATACGTCCATTCCAAAGGAAAAACCAGCGACCCAGGATGGCTGGATCCATGTGTGGCATGAGCTTCACTTTTCGGAACAGGCCATCTCCCAGAGACTCCCAGTCCACGGCCTGCACTGGTTCACTTCCCTCGATGACTGAGCCGTGGCCATCCACCGTCACCGGCTTGCCTGGCAGGCCTCGTTTAGCGGCCAGGACTACGCTTTCATGATAAGTAGCTTGGGTGAGGTGAACGGTATCTCCGGGCTGCGCCAGCTTCACGCCACGCGCGATCGTTTTCACCGGTGCAGACACACCGTCATTCGCATCGTGACCATTCACCGGGTCCACCTGTATAGCAGACACGGAGGCACAAAAGAGCAGATAAGTCAGGAGAAAGACAGGCTTCATGAAAAAGGCGTAGGCCGCCTTCTTCATACTCTGCCAAAGACCAAGATCCATCAGCCAAAAATGGCCTTACCTGCCCGCACCGGAGGTGATGTCCTTCATGCGTTCTTCGATTTCTGAAGTGAACTGATCCCAGGTGAAGCGCCAGCTCCAGAAATCGCCCATCTTGCCGGGAGTATTCATGCGCGATTCACTGCCCAGGCCCAGAAGGTCCTGCAAGGGCGCGATGGCCATGCGGGCCTGCGATCCCCAGACAGCCCGGATGAAGTCCCAGTGCAGCTCGGTGCCGTCCGTCTTGGTATAACCAAGGATGGTACGACGCTCTGCCTGAATCTGTTCCGCCGAGCGCGTCGTGTCTTCTCCCTCACCGCTGTTAAACAGGCCCAGCACTGTATCGTTGTCATGGGTGCCCGTGTAGGCCACCGACTCATCGGGGTAATTCTCTGGCACGTAGTCTTCGGAAAGACTGTCCGCCCCAAAGGCGAACTGCATCACCTTCATGCCTGGGAAACCATGGCGCAGACGCAGTTCCGTCACATCAGGAGTGATGATGCCTAGGTCCTCGGCAATAACGGGCACATCGTCCCCCATCTCGCCTTTCAGCGCCTCAAACAACGCATCACCTGGGGCCCCCACCCAACGGCCATTCACCGCCGTAGGCTCCGCAGCCGGAATCTCCCAGTAGGCAGCGAAACCACGAAAGTGGTCGATGCGAACGATGTCCACCATCTCCAAAGTCTTGCGCAGGCGCGATTTCCACCAAGCAAAGCCCTCGGCTTCATGCGCGCTCCATTTGTACAAAGGGTTTCCCCAACGTTGGCCTGTAGCACTGAAGTAGTCCGGCGGCACGCCGGCAACGACGATGGGATTCCCCCGTTCATCCAGTTCAAACAAGTCCGGCCTAGCCCACACATCTGCGCTGTCATGGGCAGTGAAAATGGGAATGTCACCAATGAGGCGGATGCCCAGTTCCTGGGCGCGGGCATGCAGTTTTTGCCACTGGCGGAAAAAGAAGAACTGCTGGGCCTTCACCTCCTCCAGCGCCTCATCCAGCCGCACCAGCGCATCGTTCATGGCTTCTGGTTGGCGCATGGCCAGTTCCACCGGCCACTCATTCCAGGGACGTCCACCACATTCCGCCTTGAGGGCGATGAAGAGGGCGTAGTCATCCAGCCAGTCGGCCTCGCGCTCGCAGAAGGCCTCAAATGCGCGTTCCAGCAGCGGGCTGGACTCACACTGGCGGAGGAACCTCTGGCAGGCCAGTTTCAGGAAAGCCGTGCGCACCTCTTCCGCCGCGATGAAGTTCACCTTATGATCGGGAAAGGCCGGGATCATGGCCAGATCCTGCGGGGTCAGCACCCCGTCATTGCGCAGGGAGTCAAAGCTGATCATCAGCGGATTGCCGGCAAAGCTGGACAGGCTCTGGTACGGGGATGCCCCAAAACCCGTGGGCCCCAGAGGCAGCATCTGCCACAGTTTCTGCCCCATGCGATGCAGGGAATCCAGCCAACGGTGGGCTTCCGGACCGATTTCACCGATACCAAACCTTCCCGGAAGCGAGGTCGGATGCAGGAGGATACCACTGGAGCGCGGAATGGAAAACATGGTTGGTGGGATAAGACAGCCGAGGAGGGCTTCAATCAACCTCTAGCACAAACCGGGCCTGACTTACTTTTGCACCACGCCCTCGGCCGTGATGGTCTTCCATTGCAGGATTTCCTGCTGGAAGGCCACCTCGCCCGTCACCTTTTGCCACTTCTCACAGGCATTGATGAGGATGCTGCAGATGGAGCGCAGGAAGGGCGGGTCGCTCGTCACCGCTGGCTCCGTCTGGGAATGGCTCCACAGCAGCGCGGCATCGCGTTTTAGGTCATCCTGCAATCCCAGCAGCGCCTCCAGACGCACGATCTGGGACAGCTCGTAGATCCACTTGCCCCGGTCCGTGTTATACAGTCGCTCCATCTCCATACACTCCCGGCGAAAAGCTAGAGCGGCCTGGAGGTGTCCCGCCTCTTCACGGATCTCGGCTGCGCCACGCAGAGCCCTGGGCAGCAACTGATCATTTCCCTGTCCGCGCGCGATCAAAATGGCCTCGTCCGTAGCCCGGAAGGCATCCTGCATCCGGTCAGTCTTTATGTAATGCCGGGCCACTTCAATCCAGCGCCCCACCAGCGAATAGAATTCCGCCCCCTGCTGGGCCGCAGAAAGCCGGATGCTTTCCTCCAATGCCTGTGCCGCAGCCGCGTAGTTCCCTTGTTTGGCCTTGATCCGTGACAGCGTGCGCAGGGCCAGTCCACGGCCATTGGCAAAGGCCGGTGTCTCCGCCGTGCCATACAATCCCATCAGTTTCTTAGCGGTTTCCTCCGCCTTTGCGTAATCCCCCATGCCGAGCTGAAGGTCGGCCATGAAAAGCAGGTTGGACGCCTGCTTTTGCAAATCGCCCGGATTCGCATCCATGAATTCTTGCACCAGTGCCTGCCCTTCTTTGCCACGACCTTGTCGTGCCAGCTCCCGAGCATGATAGCGGGCCACTTCAAAGCGCTTTTCCGTATAGGCAGGCCCCATCGCCTTCCATTGCAGGCCGATCTCGTGATAATGCCTCAGAGCTTCCGGCTTATCTCCCGTATCCGAATAGGACCGCGCCATCAGCAGCCGCGCTGCCAGAGTACGAGGATCCAATTCCCCATACAGCCCCAGCGCCAGCTTGTACTGTTGCTGGCAAAGCGGCAAGGCACTGCGATAATCCCCCATCGCCATGAATATAGCGGTCAACTGGCCCAACAGATCAATTTGCAATTCAGGCTCTGCATGGAGGTTTTCCACCTCCTTCACACTCTCGTTCACAGCCAGACGCAACGCCTCAGGATTTTTACCCTTGGCCACAAACTCGCCTGCCTGCCCCAGCAGTTGGCTAAGAAAGCTGTTGAGCGCATGGGCTTTCTTCGACTGCGTTTCGGCCAGGACACGCAGGTGCTCCGCATTGGCACGTGCCGCCGATTCCTGCATGAAGGCGTAGGTGCTGACCGCTGCCACGATGATGAGATTCACCCCGAGAATGGTCCCCAGGGCGAAGGCGGTACGGTTCCGCCGCACCAATTTCTTAAACAGGTACCAGTTCTCCGGCGGCCCGGCGCTCACGGGCTCATCATCCAGGTGCCGACGCAGGTCATCCGCCAGGGCATTTGCCGATTCATAACGCTGCTCAGGATTTTTCTCCAATGCCTTGAGGATGATCCAGTTCAGGTCGCCTTCCAAGGCCTCTGGTTGCGAGGGAGAATGCTTGCCTGCCGCTAGACGCTGCCGTGCACGCAGGCTGGGCCGCAATGGCTCCACCTCATAGATGCGCTGGAGCATGGCCGTGAGGGATGTCTTCTTGTCAGGCGTGTCGGATTCCAGCGGCGGCACTCCGGTGAGGAGCTGATAAAGGATGGCCCCCAGCGAGTAAACATCCACCCGCACGTCCACCACCTCAGCCCCCAGCGCCGCCTGCTCTGGGGCCATGTATTCGGGCGTGCCCATCACCATGCCACGCACGGTGTAGGCGATGCTTTCGCCCCCGATACCCTCATCCGTGAGGGCTTTGGCAATGCCAAAATCAATGATCTTGGCGACAGGGCCCGTATCCCCCTCGCCCACCAGCACATTGGAGGGCTTCAGATCCCGATGCAAAACCGCCCGCTGATGGGCATGCTGCACGGCCCGGCAAACATCCAAAAACAGGCTGATGCGCTGCCGGAAATCCAACCCCGCCTCTTCGCAGTACGAAGTGATGGGCCGTCCCTTCACCAACTCCATGACAAAGTAAGGCCGCCCCAGCGGAGTCGTCCCTGCATCCAAAACCACCGCAATGTTGGGATGCGACATCCGCTCCAGCGCGCGTCTTTCCGCGCGGAACCGCGACAGCACCGCCAAAGAATCCATCCCGGGCCGGATCACCTTGATGGCCACGGTCCGCCGGATCGGCTTCGTTTGATCCGCCTGCCAGACGATGCCAAAGCCACCTTCCCCGATGCGTTTGACCAGGGTGTAGTTGCCGATCACATCCCCCGCTTGCTCCACCTGAGCTTCCGCCATCGGGTCAAACGAATCCTCGAGAGCCAGATCCAACATCGCCAGCGCATTGTGCGTGGGCGGGATCAGGCAGTCTGCTGAGGTCGTAGCCTGGGGGTTAGCGGGACTCATAGCCGTTCAGAACCAAGAAAACCTTTAATGCCGCGATCCGTCAAGATAAGACGCACCCCGGCTCCCTTCTTCCTGCCACGCTCCCGATCCCAGAAAGGTGGGCCGGGCCTTTTACAAACCGGCCTTCTGCAACATCAGGTCTAGCTGCTGCTGGAACTGCGGCACATCTGCTGCGGGCGGCTTGTATCCCTGTGGCGATCCATTGAGCCCCAGTCGCCCCATTTGATCCAAAAACCAAGAGGCCTGCACACCATCGCTGAAAGTCACCTTACCGCTGATGAGCGCCCCTGGAATGGCAATCTGGTCCGCACTCATCTGGAGGCTTCCGCCCGGCAAGGCCGGTGGTTCCAGTCCCTGTTCCCAGGATTCCAGTTCCGCTGGCTCCTCCACAGCAGCCGGGGCTGGCTCCGCAGGTTTTGCCACCTCACGCGGTTTGTCCTTGATGCGCACCCCCACATCCAGCATCAGCAGCCGGGCATCCAGGTAAGTCAGGGTGATGCCAAACTCCGTTTTCAGACGGTCTTGCACCTGATTGAGATTGGCACCATCAGCAGCCCAGATTTCGACTTGGGCCAGTTGTTCGGGGGAAAGTTGCGACATGAGAGGGGGGTTGGGCAGATCAGCTCTTCATAGCACCCGTGACCAAAGCACACAGCTTCGCGGCTTGGTCACTCAGGGCCTTCACTTGCTCTAGCGTCAGTGGTTTATCCGCAGGCAGATCCATCAGCGGGATCAGTTTCTGGAAACCTTCACGCAGGGTCTTCAGCGATTCATTGTTTTGCAGGCGCGGCCCCAGGTGCTCCAGGCTGGCCAGGTAGTACTCGGCGATGTCCTTGCGCAGCAGGCGCAGGCTTTTCTCCGGCGTGTAATTGTCATAAACACTGCGGGTGGCGATTTCGAAGGCACGCAACCAGCCGCCCAGGCTCACGAGGTGGGCGATGTCCACATCCCGTAGCTGGACCATTTCGGCCTCCACGTCCGCCTGGGTCAGCGCCAGCTCCGTGCGCAGCTTGTCCCAGTGACCTTCGATGCTGTGCTCGAAAAGGCTCTGCGTGTGGCGGTTCATGCGGCTGCCCGTGCCCAGGACTTTCGCGTACTTGATCAGTGCACGGCCCACATCTTCCATGGCCTCCACTTTCTCGCATTGGACGATGAGAAATCCATCCGCGATCAGCGTGCCCAGGCCCAAGGAGACGAGCACGCGGTCCGAGGGCGTCTGGCGGGAAATGGGCCGCTTCAGCGCATCGTAGGACAGCTTGCCCAGGCCATCCAGCATTTCGAACAGTTTGCGGATGCTCGGCGTCGTGAACTGGTTCACGCCAAATTCCTCCCGCACATGCTCATCTCCTAGGAGATCGTCCGGGATGGCCATGCGCTGGCCCTCCTGCCCAGGCAGAGGTGGAACGGGCGGCTTGGGCGGTGCCTCAGGCGCGGGTGTCTGTGCCCAGCCTCCCACCAGAGTGAGGGCGGTAAACACGCCCACAAGACAGGCGCGGGCAGAGAATGGACGGGCGGGAGACATGGCTGTTGAAGATATACGTGGGCGCTACACCTATTTCCAGCGATTGCTAGACCTTGTTTTGAAACAAGTGCCCTGTCATTTTCCCCTGGAAAGCCCATCTTCTCCTTTCCTCGGGCCTTTTTACCCGTATTCTCCGCGCCCCTATGATCAAAGTCGGTCTCGTTTCCCTCGGTTGCGCCAAGAACCTCATTGACTCCGAAATCATGGTCGGCCACCTCCAGCAGGCAGGCATGACCATGACCCCGGAGGCAGACCTGGCCGATGTGCTCATCATCAATACCTGCTCCTTCATTGACATGGCCAAGAAGGAAAGCGTGGGTGCCATCCACGAAGCCGTGGATGCCCGCGAGGAACAGCAGAAGCGCAAAAAGCAGAAGATCATCGTCGCTGGCTGCCTGTCCCAGCGTTTCCGCGAAGAGCTGCCGACCCTGATGCCCGATGTGGATGCCTTCATCGGCCTGGACCAGATCACCGAAGTCGCCCCTATCATCCAGCGCCTCATGGGCCAGGAGCAGCAGGAAAACCT
Source organism: Prosthecobacter algae (assembly GCF_039542385.1). Lineage (NCBI taxonomy): Bacteria > Pseudomonadati > Verrucomicrobiota > Verrucomicrobiia > Verrucomicrobiales > Verrucomicrobiaceae > Prosthecobacter > Prosthecobacter algae. The sequence goes on from NZ_BAABIA010000009.1 coordinate 178,998, forward strand.
AGTCACCAAAGGTCCGCAGTACATCCCGGACTATGACACGCCCCGCTTCCGCCTCACGCCGAAGCACTTCGCTTACATCAAGATTGCCGAAGGCTGCAACCACACCTGCTCCTTCTGCATCATCCCCCGCATCCGTGGCCGCCACCGCAGCCGCACCCAGGAAAGCGTGGTCAAGGAAGCCCGCCAGCTCATCGAAAGCGGCGTGAAAGAGATCAATCTCATCTCCCAGGACACCACTTACTTTGGCATGGACAAGTGGGAAGGCGAACGCCCGAAACCCCGCAGCGAGGTGGACTCCACCAAAGGCCACTCCCTCTCCACCCTCATCCGTGAGATCAATGCCATCCCAGGTGATTTCTGGATCCGCCTTCTCTATACCCACCCTGCGCACTGGAGTGATGACCTCATCGCCGCCATCGCCGAAAGCCCGAAGGTGGCCCGCTACATTGACATGCCGCTGCAGCACATCAGCGACAACATGCTCACCCTGATGAAGCGCGAGACTGACGGTGCCTACATCCGCAACCTCATCAAGCGCATCCGCGCAGGCATCCCGGACATCGCCATCCGCACCACCTTCATCGTCGGCTTCCCCGGCGAAACCGATGCCGATTTCAACGAACTGATCCAGTTCATCGAAGATGAGAAGTTCGAGCGCGCTGGCGTCTTCAACTACTCCCGCGAAGAAGATACACGCGCCGCCAAAATGGACGGCCAGATCCATCACATGACCCGCAAGGCCCGGTGGAACGAAGCCATGCGCGCCATCCAGCGTAGCGTCGAGCAGGTGAATCGCCAGCAGGTCGGACGCACCCTTCGCGTACTCGTCGAAGAACCCGGCGTGGCCCGCAGTGAGATGGACGCCCCGGACATTGACACCACCGTCTTCGTGGACAAAAAACTTCCCGTCGGCAGCTTTGCCGATGTCACCATCAAAGACTGGCGCGGCTACGATCTCGTGGCTGGCTGAGGCTTACGCTGAAGAGCGGAGCCTGCCAGAAAACGGATGGTATTTTGACCATCTTTTGCACGTTGGTCACAGATTCAGGGCAAAGCTTATCCTCAAGGCCAGTCTCCCAGAGAAGATGGTAGTCAGGCCTGAGGCTTTGATTTCATTCTGCGGGCAATGCCCGACCCAATCCAGCCCGGCGAGCTGCCGCAGCCTCCTACGGCACCTTCGTCGCCCAGACCTTTCCCCCCGTCCGGCGGAGGTGCCGCCTATGCATCAAACCTGGGCTACCCAGTCCAGCCAGCCTGGGAGATGCACACCCCGCCTCAGGCGACAGCCGGCAGGGCCACGCCTTCATCCTCAGACTCACAGCCTATCCATGCGGAAGAAACACCCATCGTGGTGGAGGCGCTGCCAGAGCTGCCCAGCCCTATCCGCCCGCCGAGCACAGGTTCGTTTGCTGGCAAACAGATGCCAGGCTGGCTGCTGGCCTGGAGGAAAATCGGCGGCGGATCATTGACGGCCAGTCTGCTGATCCATATCGGGCTGCTGTTCGCCGCAGGTCTTGTCGTCGTTGTGAGTCAGGGCATGGAAAAGCGGGTGGATTTCCTCCCCGGCGGCGGCACCCAGCAAGGGGCACAGGCCTCCAGCGAAATGCAGCACCAAGTGCAGCAAAAAAAGCGCTCGTCGCTGAACAAGGCTCTGCCGATGCAAAAACTGGTGAGCAAGTCCCTGACGGCGGAAATCACCCTGCCGGATGCTCCACTGAGCCTAGTGGACCTTCCTGACGCCAGCAGCTTCATCGGAGCAGGAAAGATCGGCAGCGGCGGATTCGGCACAGCCGGGGCTGGCGGAGGCTTCGGCAGTGGCTTTGGAAGCGGTGCCGTGAAGGGGTTTTCAGGCATGACTTTTTTTGGCAAGCTGGGCGGTGAAGGCATGCCGGGGACGTTTTATGACCTGAAACAGACCCCTGACCGCAAGGTCACCGGATACACCGATTCCGAGGCGGCCTATGCGGAGATCATCAACAACGCGGCTAACAAAAAGTTTGCTCCCGAAGCCATGAAGGGATTTTACAAGGCGTCCCAGCAGATGAGCTTCACCTTTCTCGCCATCCCGAACATGTCGGCAAATGAAGGCCCCAAGGCCTTTGCGGTGGAACAGGAAGTGGAGCCTCGCGCTTGGTTCGTCCACTACACCACCTCCATCCAGGCACCGGAGCCGGGAGACTATCGTTTTGTCGGCTTCTTTGATGATGCCCTCCTCGTTTACATCAATAACAAGCCCGTCATTGATGCCTCCTGGTACCCAATCAACGATCACGGGGAGAAAAAACGCGACCCTGAAATCCGCCAGGATTTCGGAGGCCCCCTCATCTCCGGCAATCGCCATGCCTATGTGGGCCGTTGGTTCAAGCTGAACAGCCCCGCACGGATTGACATCGTCATCGGCGAGCGCCCTGGAGGCCGGGTGGGTGGACTGCTCCTGATCCAAAACAAAAAGAAAAAATACGTCCTGCGTGCGGATGGCACCCCCATCCTCCCCGTCTTTGCCATGAGTCCCCTCGGCATGGAAGGAAGCAAGCGCCTGAGCGAATTTAAGAACGGCGATGTCCCCTTTGAAATTGCCCCCGACACACCCGTTTTCAAGATGTGGAAATCGGCTTTCGACTGAGCACTCTGACAAATCTGACCTGCGGACAAAGCGGAGGCTTCAAAGGCTGACCGCGTTCCTGGTTGCCCTCGGCCCCATCCCGCTGCATGTAACGGGTTCCCTTCCCCGCCCATGCCCACACTTTCCATCCAGCCACGCGCACGCATTTTTCACGGTCACGTCTGGGTCTATGCCACCGAGATCAAAGGCCGCTTCGGCGAGCCCAAGCCTGGAGACGTGGTGCAGTTGCAGGACGCCCGTGGCAAGCCGATGGGCAGCGCCATTTACAATCCGCAGTCGCAGATCAGCGCTCGGCTGTTTTCCTATCGCCGACAGGATCTGGACCTGGACTTTTTCATTCGCCGTATCGAACGGGCCCTCAAAGTACGCACCGATGCCGGGGTGGATACCAGCCTCTGCCGCGTGGTGTGGAGCGAATCCGATGGCCTGCCAGGCGTGGTGGTGGACCGCTATGGCGACTACCTCGTCCTGCAAACACTGACCCTGGCGATGGCCATGCGGCAGGATCTCATCATCCAGGCCCTGGTGCAGATTTTCTCGCCCAAGGGCATCGTCCAGCGCAACGAAGGCGGTGTCCGCAAAGCCGAGGGGCTGGAGCAGGTGAAAGGCGTGGTTTATGGCGAAACGCCAGAACCTTTTGTTGTCCGCCATGAAGGCAGCGCCTTTCATGCGGACCTGATTGAAGGCCAAAAGACTGGCCTGTATCTCGACCAGCTCGACAACTACCAGCACGCCGCCAAGCTGGCCAAAGGCCGCCGGGTGCTGGATTGCTTCAGCAACCAGGGCGGCTTTGCCCAGGCCTGCGCCCTGGCCGGGGCCACCGAAGTCACTGCGGTGGACATCAGCGAAAGCGCCACCGAACTGGCCAAAAAGAACGCCGAAATCTCCGGCGCCAAAGTCACCTTCATCGCAGCGAACTGCTTCGACTTCCTCAAGCAGCAGGAATCCAGCGGGGCGACTTACGACCTCATCATCCTCGATCCGCCCTCCTTCACGAAGACCAAGGCCAATGTGAAGGACGCCATGCGCGGTTACAAAGAGATCCATCTTCGTGCGCTGAAAATGCTGCAGCCCGGTGGCATCATGGCCACCTACAGTTGCAGCCATCACGTGAGCACAGGCGAATTCCACGCCAGCATCGAAGACGCCGCTGTGGATGCCCGCAAAACTCTACGCCGCGTCGCGATGTACAGCCAGCGCCCGGATCACCCGATCTTGGCCACCATCCCGGAGACCGAGTATCTGGTGGGCTATGCCTACGAGGTGGTCGCCGCTTGGTAAACCAAGCGATTGTTTGCTTTCGTCCATCAATCGCAGGTCTCATGGGCCTGCGATTTTTTTTGGTTCCGCGCTACTCGTGAAACTGCAGGGAATAGAGCTTCTGATACAGCTCGCTGCTCTTCAGCAGTTCCTCGTGATTGCCCACATCGGCGACTTTGCCATCTTGCATCACCACGATCTGGTCTGCCTGCATGATGGTGGAAAGACGGTGCGCGATGGCGATGACCGTCTTGCCCTCAGAAAGGACATGGATGGCCTCCTGGATGATCTTTTCCGTCTCCGTATCCAGCGCGCTGGTGGCTTCATCCAGAAGCAAAATCGGCGCATTGCGCAAGATGGCGCGGGCGATGGAGAGACGCTGCTTTTGTCCGCCTGACAGGTTGCAGCCTGAATCCCCCACGATGGCCTGGTAACCACCCTGCTGCGCCAGGATGAACTCGTGGGCATGGGCTTTTTTCGCGGCAGCAATGATCTCCTCCTCCGTTGCATCCAGACGACCGTAGCGGATGTTTTCGCGGATGGTGTCGTGGAAGAGGAAGGTGTCCTGGCTGACGAGGCCGATGTTTCCGCGCACGCTGTCCTGCGTGACGGTGCGGATATCCTTGCCATCAAGCAGCACCCGTCCCGAGTCTGGGTCATAGAATCGAAGCAGCAGGGAAAAGAGCGTGCTCTTCCCGGCCCCGCTGGGACCGACGAGGGCGTAAAACTTGCCAGGGGCCAGATCCAGCGTCACCCCGGTGATGGCGGCTTTGTCCAGCTTCGTGCCGTCAATCTTCCCATAGGTGAAGGCCACGTTTTCAAACGTCACGGCCCCTTTGATGCGAGGCAGCTGAGGGGCATCGGGCAGGTCTTGGATATCGGCAGGGCGGTCCAGAAGATGCACCACCTTGTTCACGGCAAAGACCGTCTTTTGCATCAGGAGGTTCACCTTGCTGAGTTCCTTCGCCGGCGGGTAGATTTTGGTCAGGGCCATGACCAGCACAATCAGCTCACTGGCACCGCGATTCTCGATCCAGAAATACACGAGCCCTGCAGCGATGCCAACGGAGGCGACGGCCTCCACAATCGGTCCGATCAATTCCATCGCCTGGGTCCAGCGCAGCATGTTCTTGCACATCTCTGCATTCGCGCGGTCAAATCGTTCCACTTCATACTCTTCGCGTGCATAGCCTTTCACCAGACGGATGCCGGTGAAGGATTCATGCATGGTGGTCATCATCGCGCCCACTTCCTTTTCTTCACGGGACCCGGCCTTGCGCACCTTGCGGCCGATCGCGATAATCGGCGCGAGGCAGAGGGGAAAAATCACCAGCGACATGAGGGTGAAAAACCAGTCTTGGGAAAACAGCACCCACAGAATGGTGATGATGGTCAGCGGCCGGTTGGTCAGCAGCTGCACCAGTTGGACGGCGTTCGTCTGCGCCACCCGCGACTGGTTAAACACGGTCTGCATCAGCTCACCTGCCTTGGCATGGCTGAAAAAGGCAGGCGACTGCCGCAGGATGCTGCGGAAGACATCGCTGCGCATGTGAAAGAGCATTTTGTTTCCCACCCAGGCCAGGCAGTACTTGTTCAGGTACTCCAAAAAGCCGTTTAAAAACATCAGCACCGGGATGCAGGCACAGGCGAGTATGACCCCCGTCAGCCCCACGGGTGTATCGGAGGCCAGACCCAGCATCTCGGCGATGTTCACCTGGCCTAGGATCGGGAGGTTCAGCGGCTGCCCCAGAGTCTTGCCCTTGCCATCCAGGACCAATTGGAAAATGACCTGGAACCCCACGATCAACACCCCATTGAACGCAGCTGCGACGATGCCAATCAGGATGCCGACGATGAAACGTCCCATCCAGGGTTTCAGGTATTGCAGGATGCGCCCATACGGCATCTTTAACTGCGCGATCTCAGCATCGGTCATCTGAGAAGGATTCTTCGAAAAAGGGGCTTCAGCCATGTGGATGTAAAACAACCGCCAGCAGCACCGGCGGGTGAGACGCCTACCACGGGACAGGGGTAGCGTCGAGATGAAGTTCATCCTTGCCAAACGCAGATCCCCGCTCTTGAAAAGCAGCCTCTTCCAACCCAAAGTTCTCTCTCCCATGACACTCTCCGAACTCAAAGCCCAAGTCTGTGCCGCCAACCGTGCGCTGGAACCCAGCGGCCTAGTGAGGCTGACCTGGGGCAATGTCTCCGGCATAGATCGCGCCTCCGGCCTGTGGGCCATCAAACCCAGCGGGGTGGACTACGGGGCACTGACCCCTGAGGAGATCGTAGTCATGGATCTCGAGGGCAACATCATCGAAGGCAAGCTGCGCCCGTCCTCGGATACCAAAACGCACCTGCACTTATACCGCGAATTTCCTGAAATCGGCGGTGTGACCCACACTCACAGCCTGCATGCCACAGTGTTTTCTCAGGCTGGCCGCGAACTGCCCTGCTATGGGACGACCCATGCGGATCACTTTTATGGCACCGTTCCCCTGGTCCGCGCCCTGACGCCAGATGAAGTGGCCAGCGACTACGAGCATTACACAGGCGTGGCCATCGTGGAGCGTCTGCGTGAACTGAACCTCAGCCCCATGGAGATGCCTGCGGTGCTGCAACTGCATCACGCTCCTTTTACCTTCGGCAAGAATGCCATGGACTCGCTGAACAACAGCATCGCCCTGGAAATGTGCGCCCACATGGCCCTGCAATCACTGGCCATCAATCCAGCCTTGGCTCCCATCCCGTCTCACATCCTGGACAAGCACCATCTGCGCAAACACGGGCCTGGTGCTTACTACGGGCAGAAGTAATGCGAGAGCATGGGCCGAAACCACCCGTTTTCAACGGAGGCATCGGTACCCGGTCATCTCTTACTTCATCTCTGGCTCTTCCTCGCCTTCGGGCAGTGGATCCGCCGGAGGTGGGAGGTTGTCGATGGCGTTGAGAATCTTGACCCCACGCTCAACTGAGTTATCCAGGCGGAAGAAAATCTGCGGGGAATTCTTCATGATGACCCGCTTATGCACCTCACGCTGGATGGCTCCACGAGCCTTATTGAGCTTTTCAATGATGGCCTCCTGATTGCCGCTGGTGGTGATGATACCAATGTAGGCAAAGGCCTGCTTTAGGTCTGGCGTGGCACGCACGTCATGGACCGTGAGGATGGCGTTATCCATGCGATAGTGACGCTCCAGCACCATGCTGAGCTCTCTTTTCACCAGTTCGCTGACGCGTAAGACTCGTTGGGACATATCGAAAATTAAAAGGTTCAGGGTGCAGGGTGACTGGGTCCAGAACGGAGCCAGGCATCACTGCCCAAACTCCGCACATTGAACCCCGAACCCAAAACCATCACAGAGTCTGGGCAAACTTCTCGAGTTCGTAACACTCGATGACGTCGTTCTCTTCGTAATCGCTGAAGCCTGTGAGCTTGATACCGCACTCGAGGCCGTTGCGGACTTCAGGAACTTCGTCGTGGAAACGACGCAGGGTTTCAAAACCACCGTCATAGACGGCCTGGCCATTGCGCAGCACGCGGGCGCGCTGCTTGCGGTCGATACGGCCATCGGTGACGATGGAACCGCCGACGTAACCGCGGTTGACCTTGAAGACCTGCTTCACCTTGGCATGGCCCAGCACCTTCTCGCGGGTGAGCGGGTCGAGCATGCCCGTCATGGAATCCTTCACCTGGTCGATGAGTTCGTAGATGATGGAGTAAAGCTTGATCTGCACGCCTTCGCGCTTGGCCACGCTGAGAGCCTTGTTTTCGACCTTCGTGTTGAAGCCGATGATGACGGCGTCGGACCCGGAGGCGAGGAGCACATCGGACTCGGTGATCGGACCCACATCGGAGTGGAGGATCTTCTGGTTGATCTTGTCGCTGGTGATCTCGCCCAGGCACTTGACGATGGCTTCCACAGAGCCCTGCACATCGGTCTTGAGGACGATCTTGAGGGTCTTCTTGTTGCCTTCGTCGATGCTGTTGAAGAGAGACTCCAGAGTGGAGCGACGGGTGACCGTCAGCTTCTTCTGGCGCAGTTCTTCCAGACGCTCGATGCTGAGCTTCTTCACGGAACGTTCACTGTCCATCACCACGACTTCATCACCCACGTGAGGCATGTCGCTGAAGCCGACGAGTTCGACCGGCATGCCGGGACGGACTTCCTTGATCGGCTGGCCGCGGTCATTGATGAGAGCACGGGACTTGCCCCAATGCGGACCGCAGATGAAAGGCTGACCCACTTTGAGGGTGCCCTGACGGACGATAACGGTGGCCACAGGGCCTTTGCCCTCGACCATGGAAGATTCGATGACGGTCGCGCGGGCTGGAGCCTTCGGATCAGCCTTGAGTTCCAGAACTTCAGCCTGGAGGGCCATCGTCTCAAGCAGGCTGTCAATGCCCAGGCCGGACTTGGCGGACACTTCCATGACTTCGGTGTCGCCACCCCAGTCAACAGGTGCGAGACCAATCTCCTGCAGCTGGCCCTTCACACGCATGACGTCTGCCGCAGGCAGGTCACACTTGTTGATGGCGACCATGATGGTCACATCGGCCGCTTTAGCGTGATTAAGAGCTTCACGGGTCTGCGGCATGATGCCGTCATCCGCAGCAATGATGAGTACTACGATGTCGGTGACGTGTGCGCCACGGGCACGCATGCCGGAGAACGCGGCGTGACCGGGAGTGTCAATGAAAGTGATCGGCTTGCCATCGTGGAAGACGCTGTAGGCACCGATGTGCTGGGTGATGCCGCCAGCCTCACCATGGGTGACCTGGGTCTTGCGGATGGCATCGAGAAGGGAGGTCTTGCCATGGTCAACGTGACCCATGAAAGTGATGATCGGAGCGCGAAGCTCCAGCTTCTCCTCTTCGACTTCCTCGACAATCTGGGCGGTCGGCTCAACGATGACTTCTTCCACTTTGTGGACACCGGCACCTTTTTCGCGCTTCTCGCGCTCAAGGCGGAAGCCGTGCTTCTCACAAACTTTTTCGGCGACTTCAATGTCGATCGCCTTGTCCGCATTGGCGACGAAGACCTTCAGGGCAATGAGATCCGCGATGATCTTGAACGGACGGAGGCTCATGCGCTCGGCCAATTCTTTGACGATGATCGGCGGCTTCAGATGGATGATCTTTTCACCCGCCTCATTGATTTCAAATTCTGGAATCACCGGTTCTTCCACCTTGGGCGCGACCACAGTCGGCAGGGAGGGTGGTGGTGGCATGGCCTGCACCGGGCCGGGCTCGCGGATCATGGAGATCGGCGGCAAGGAGGTGGGCTGTTCTGGCGGACGACGGCGAACCTTGGGCTTTTCGTCCTCTTCGAAAAGGTTCAGGGCCTCGCGCTTATGGTCATCCAGCGTCTTCTTCGGAGCCTCCGCAATTTTGGAGACTGGCCTCGCAGGTGCCGGGGCCGGTTTGGCACCCAGGGCTGGCAGAGGGGTGGCCTCACGCCGGGGGCCACGGCTCTTTGGTTTCTCGTCCTCCTCAATCAATGAGAGCACTTTTTTGGCCGCCACTTTCTTGGGGGGCGTGCTCTCAGCCGTTGCTTTCTCCTCAGCAGTGCTGTCGGGAGTGGCTTTGGCAGGTTTGGATGAAGAGGATCGGCTTGGCATGAGAAACGTTGGTCTTTCGAACGGCGGGGCGGGCTGTCGGGGTGAGAATTAAGGAATTGAAGAAAGCGTGGCTCATAAGCTACGCTCCCGGAGTGTAAGATGCAACGAGGGCATGCACCTGTTGGGCGAGCTGCTGGTCACCGCCGAGGGCATCGGCAATGTCCTCGACATCCACTTGCAAGAGGGTCTCGAGCGCACCCAGGCCACCATTGGCCAGTTTACGCGCAGTTTCAAGATTGATGCCGAGCGCGCGCTCTAGTTCATGGGCGGCGGTATCCATCTGGCCTTCGAAGACTTCAGCCGCATGCTCGTCGCGCTCGATGCTCAGCTCCATGCCGACGAGGCGGGAGGTGAGACGGGCGTTCTGGCCGCGACGGCCGATGGCTTTGGACAGGTCTTCTTCGCTGACAGTGAGGCGGGCAGCCTTTTTGTCTGGGGAAACTTGGATGGAAAGGACCTTGATGGGCTTCAGCGCCTCGCGAACGAACTCAGCCGGGTCGGCCTTCCAGCGGATGATGTCCACCTTCTCATTGTTCAGTTCGCGCACGATGTTTTTCACGCGGGCACCACGCAGGCCCACGCAGGCACCCACGGGATCCACCTTGTCATCACCGCTGTGCACGGCGACCTTGGTGCGGTAGCCGGCCTCACGGGCGATGCTGGCGATTTCCACGGTGCGGTCACCGATCTCGCTGACTTCGAATTCGAAGAGACGGCGCACAAAGTTCACATGGGCGCGGCTGAGCACGATCTCAGGGCCGCGGGCACCTTCACGCTCGACTGCCTTCACGTAGAAGCGCATGCGGTCGCCGGGGGTGTAGTCTTCGGTGGAGACGCGCTCCTTCGAAGGCATGGAGCCTTCAAACTTGCCGAGGTCCACGATCACGTCGGACTTGTCAAAACGACGGATGGTGCCGTTGACGACGTCGCCCGTACGGTCCTTGAATTCGTCGTAAAGGTTCTCCTTCTCCGCCATGCGGAGACGCTGGAGCATGGTCTGCTTCGCCGTCTGTGCAGCGATGCGCCCCATGTTCTTCGGGGTGACTTCCAGGTCGATTTCATCACCGAGCTGGGCATCCTTTTTGATCATCCGGGCCTTGGCCAGCGGAAGCTCTTCCCAGGGATTGGAAACGGTTTCGACGGCCAGCAGCTTGGCCCACGCCTTGATCGTCCCTTTCTCAGGATCGATATCAATGCGCAGCTCACGTGCCGGACCGATGCTCTTCTTCGAGGCAGCGAGAAGAGCCTGGGAGAGAGCTTCAACCATCTTCTGACGGTCAATCCCCTTCTCTTTCTCGTAGTAATCGAATAGTGCTTTAAGTTCGCTGATCATAAAAATGGTGACCTATCCAGACAAAAAAGAGCGGGGAAGACCCCACTCTTGCCAAAAAACAGTGCCTTGTCCCGGAAAGGAAGCGAGATTGTAATTCAGACAGGCATTTCGGCAAGCCGAAAATCCGAGAGACTTGTCCTCGGTGAAATGAGGAGGGGGCATGGGCAGAATTTGGAGCTTACCCGAGTAAGGGAATGGAGGCCGACTGCCGCACGGGAAAGTTCATTCGCCGATGTTTTCGCAAAAAGCGCGGCTTCTGGCCGCATATTTCCTCCAGCCATCATTTGGCACCTCTCTGGGCTGTGGTAAACTCGGCGGCTTATGGCCCTCCTCCGAGTCGAAAACCTGCAAGTTCATTTCCCGATCCGCTCGGGCTGGCTGGGCAAGCGTGACGTCGTCAAAGCCGTGGATGGAGTGAGCTTTGAGGTCCATGAGGGCAAGACCCTGGGCCTCGTGGGTGAGAGTGGCAGCGGTAAGTCCACCGTCTCCCGTGCGCTGTTGAAGCTGATCCAGCCTACAGGCGGCAGCGCCTGTTATAAAGACCGCGAGATCTTTGGCATGCCGGAGGCGGACTTCCGCCCGCTGCGCAAGGAGATCCAGATGATTTTCCAGGATCCCATCGGCTCCCTTAACCCGCGCATGACCATCGAGTCCATCCTCGCGGAGCCACTGACCATCCATTTTAAGGACATGACGGCCAAACAGCGCCGGGATGTCTCCGCCGCGCTGCTGCACCGAGTGGGCCTGCCCGAGGACTCCCTGCAAAGATATCCCCACGAATTCAGCGGTGGCCAGCGGCAGCGCATCGGCATTGCACGGGCGCTGGCCGTTCAGCCCAAGTTTCTCATCTGTGACGAGCCCGTGAGCGCCCTGGACGTCAGCGTCCAGGCCAGTGTCCTCAATTTGCTGAAGGATCTGCAGGACGAATTTAAACTCACCTACCTTTTTATTGCCCATGATCTGGCCGTTGTGCGGCACATGAGCGATGACATCATCGTGATGAACCGGGGCCAAGTTGTGGAAAGCGGCCCCGCCGATGACCTCTGCGAACGCCCGCAGCACGAGTACACCCGCAAACTTTTGGCCTCGATTCCTGCCTGATCGCGCAGAAAGGCCCCCTTCCCCAACCTCAATGACACCCCTTTTCAAAAAGTTCCTCGGCATCAACTGGATCTTGATCCTGACGATGCTGGGCCTGCTCGCCTTCGGCGTGTACGCCATTTACAATGCCTCATACTTCCGGGATGACTCCGGGGTGCTCAAGCTGCACCTCAAATGGAAGGACCAGATGCGCTGGATTGGCCTAGGGCTACCCTTCTTGCTAGGGGCGGCGTTGATCGACTACAAATGGGTCCGCTGGGCCTGTGTGCCCATGTATCTGGCAGGTCTAGGCGGCCTCGTTTATCTGCAACTTTACGGAGTGGAGGTGAAAGGAAACCTAGCCTGGGTCACCATCGCTGGGCAAAATGTCCAGCCTTCTCAGTTTGCCATCATGTCCGGCATTGTGATGCTGGCCGTGGTCTTTGGCGAGCTTCCGCGCATGTGGCCAGTCTTCAGACGCCCGTGGTTGCGGCTGATTGTGGCGGGCATCGTGGCAGGTATTCCTGCGGCCATGGTCATTAAAGAGGATTTGGGTTCCGGCTTGGTATGGGGACCAGTTTTCCTCTCCATGATGCTGGTGGGCAGCATTCCTTTCCGTTACATGATTACCCTCATCCTGGGGGCCTTGTGCATCATCCCCATCGTCTATTTCTTTGTACTAAAGCCATACCAGCAGGCACGTATCGACACCACCTGGTACATGATCACCAACCAGATGGACAAGGTAGACACCCGGGGAGACGGCTGGGTGCCGACATTTGTGCAGATCGCTGTGGCATCGGCCGGATTTGAAGGCAAAGGCCCCATGTCTGAAAAAGTACCTGACCATGGAACCATCCACCGGCAGTTCTTTCCCTCCACCGAGGCACACAGCGACTTCATCTTTGGGGTGATTTGCGAGGAATTCGGCTTCCGCGGGGCCGTATTGTTACTGACGGGCATTGCACTGCTATTGATACAAGGTATCTTCATGGCCTTTTATTCCAGAGACCAAGTTGGAAGGCTGCTGGTCGTAGGCGTGGTGGCCATGTTCTTTGCACACACTTTCCAAAATGCGGGCATGAACCTGGGCATGCTGCCGGTGATTGGTCTTCCCCTGCCCTTTATCAGCTACGGGGGCACCTTCATGATCGTCACGCTTTTCCTCGTGGGCATGATGCAGAGCGTCTGGGTGCACCGAAACATTTCCCCTGTGAGGAAGAAGACCGTCGGCGGGCGTGAAATCCGCGACGATGATGATGAAGATTGAGGCAGCCCCATCCTCCCAGGCGTAAATCCAGCCCATGTCCATTGCCACCCGTCGAGGCGACCAGGGGGAGACCGATCTCCTCTTTGGCCAGCGCACCTCCAAGTCCCACCCTCGTGTCCACGCCCTCGGGGCGGTGGATGAACTGAACGCCGCACTTGGCCCCGTGCGCATCGCAGCTCTGAAGCCAGAGACCCGGGAGATCATGGAAAAGGTACAGCCCCTGCTCATCAGCCTGATGGGGGAACTGGCTACGCCCCCTGGGCTAGAGGCCAAATATGCGGCCACGCACAAGCCTTTCGAAACAGCTCACGTTCTTTGGCTGGATGAATGGGTGGCCAAGCTGGAAGCAGGCGGTGCCCTGCAATTCAAAGGCTGGGCCCTGCCCGGTGAAGCCGGGGTGATGAGCGGTGCTTATGCCGACCTCGCCCGCACCGCCTGCCGCCGTGCCGAGAGGCATGTGGTGGACCTCTTGGGCACCGACCAGGAAGTGCCGAACCAAGAGGTGGTCCGTTTTCTAAACCGACTGGCCGATGTGCTGTGGCTGCTGGCTCGCTGGGAAGAACGGCAGGCAAACTGACTCGAAGACTGTGCAGGCGGCGCTTGGACACAGTCAAAGGTAGCCCGCACAGTCCCTGTGCGGTAAGCAAGGTGGATGCGGTTCAGAGGTACTCGTGATGAGAGCGGACCGCTGACTGAGCTTGTGGACGGGGATGGAGCTTCGAGGCTGCTGTCTGCACAGAGGACTGTGCAGGCTACTTTCGGGCACCGTCAAAGGTAGCCCGCACAGTCCCTGTGCGGTAAGCAAGGTGGATGCGGTTCAGAGGTACTCGTGATGAGAGTGGACCGCTGACTGAGCTTGTGGACGGGGATGGGGCTTCGAGGCTGCTGTCTGCACAGAGGACTGTGCAGGCTACTTTCGGGCACCGTCAAAGGTAGCCCGCACAGTCCCTGTGCGGTATGCAAGGTGGATGCGGTTCAGAGGTACCCGTGATGAGAGCGGACCGCTGACTGAGCTCGTGGACGGAGATGGGGCTTCGAGGTCGCTTTCTGCACAGAGGACTGTGCAGGCTACTCTTGGGGACTACTTCGTCCCGATGCGCCACAGGTGGCTTTCCGTGCGAATGAGGAAGTCATCTTCGATCACCGCGTAGGAGGCCAGGGAGCGTTCGGCGAGGTCGTTCTTTGCCAGGATGCGGAAGGTCTTGCCGGGCTGGACAATCACGCCGAGGCCCTTTTCATCCTGGAGGTAGAGCTTGCCATCGGCATGCAGGATGGAGGCGCTGATGGGGCCGGTGCAGCGCTCCTGGTAATGAACGGTGCCCGTCTTGGCATCGGCGCAGGTGAGCACGCCGTTGTCGGCCACGAAGTAGATCTCCTCCCCCACGATAACCATGCTGGGATTGTGCGGGACGAACTTCTCGATCTTCCAGGCGATGTGAGTGTCGGTGACATCCCCTTTGCCATCGGCACGAATGGCGAGGGCCATGGGTTTGTTATAACCCGTGCCGATGTAGATCATGCCATTGGCAAACAAAGGGCGCGGAACGACGGAGTAGCCCTGGTCATAACGCGCCTTCCAGATTTCCGTGCCCGTCAGCGGATCCAGGGCATTCACCACCCCGCTGCCTGCGCTGATGAGTTGGCGCTGGCCATTGACTTCGATCACCAGAGGCGTGCTGAAGGAGAACTTATTTTTGGCATCGCTGACGCGGGCAAATTTCCAGACTTGGGCACCGGTGGTTTTATCCAAGGCGATCACGGCGGGATCAGTTTCGGCATCGGCATTGAAGATGAACAAGCCACCTTCGATGACGGGGCTGCCGCCATTGCCATGCACTGGCTTGTAGCCAAAAGACTGGGTTTTCCAGACCACGCTGCCATCCGCCGCATTCAGGCAAGCACTGCCCTGATGGCCAAAGTGGACGTACAATTTACCCTCTTCATAGACAGGCGTGGGGCTGGCATGGCTGTTCTTTTTATGCACGGCCGGAGCGTCCTTAGGCTGGATGAAGATTTCCTGATCCCACACCACCTTGCCATCCGCCGCCTGGAGGCAAAGGGCCCGCAGGCTGCGCTCCGCATCCGGCTTTTCCACCCCGCCCTGAATGACGGCGGTGGTGAGATAAACGCGGTCCCCGATCACCACAGGAGAGGACCACCCCACACCCGGAACCGGGGCCTTCCAAAGGATGTTCTTGTTCACGGAGGGACTCCATTCCGTGGGCAGGCCCTTGGTCAAAGTCTGGCCCTGGTGAGTGGGCCCGCGAAATTCGGGCCAGTCTTCAGCAGCAGCGATGGAAGTGACAGCCAGGAGAGGGAGAAGGAGACGCATGGGGAAGGTAGCAGATGAGGGACTCAGTCGTTGATTCGCCGAAGGATAACCACCTTAAAGTTTCCATCCTGCACGCGGAGTGCGGCTGAGGAAGCGGTTGGCGGCTTCGTTGTTGGTGATCTTCATCGCCTTGGCATCCCAGAGGATCTTGCCGCCGGAGCGGAAGGCGACGTTGCCCAGATGGTTGGCCTCGCTGAGGGGGCCTGCATAGCTGAAGGGGCTGGCGGTCGGGCTGCCGTTCTTGATCGCATTCAGCCACTCGATGTGCTGGCCGGGAGAGTCCGGGATGAAAGGTGCCGGAGGCTGGAAGTCCTTAAAGTCGGCCTCAGGCAGCAGGACGTGTTTGTTGTAGTCAGACAGCAGCATGCCCTTATCGCCGATGAAGAGGACGCCGCTGTTCCACTTGCTGATGAAGGGATCGTTTTTCCACACTTCTGGTTTGGCGCTTCCCTGGTGCCAGTGGACCTTGCAGGCGGCACGCGGGCCACGCGCTGCGTATTCATAAGTGGCAGACATGGAGGCCGGAGCAATCTCAGAGTGCGGCTCAGGACCGAAGGCCTCCACGCTCAGCGGCGCATCCAGATTCAGTGCCCAGAAAGGCAGGTCATTCCAATGGCTGCCGAGGTCTGACATGGTACCGTTGCCGAAGTCCCACCAGCGATACCACTTGGGCCCAGGGAAATAGATTTCGTTGTAGGGGCGATACGGAGCGGGGCCCAGCCAGAGATCCCAATCGAGATAAGGCGGGGGAGTCTGCTCTTCTCTTGGGCGCTCGGTCACAAAGACGATATCCTTGTTCGCCTCGGCCTCTTCCTTGGTTTGCAGGCCCCAGGCGCGGGAGACACAGACGTGGGCGTCGGTGACCTTGCCGATGGCTCCACTCTGGATCAATTCGACCACACGTCGGTAGTTAGGCAGGCCATGGATCTGCGTCCCCATCTGGGTGGCGACTCCGGCCTTGGCTGCCGCTTCGGTGATGAGGCGTGCCTCGGCCACATCGCGAGTCAGCGGCTTTTCACAATAGACGGGCTTGCCCATGAGCAGGGCTGGCAGCGTGGCGTAGGCGTGGGTGTGCTCGGTGGTGCTGACGACGACGGCATCGAAGTCTTTGGAACCTTCGTAAAGTTTGCGGAAGTCGCGATATGCCTTCGCCTTTGGGAATGCACTGGCCGCCATGTCCAGGTTCATGCCATTGACATCGCAGATGGCCACGACGTTTTCCGTGGGCTCTTGAGGAGCGGGTGGAGGGGAGTCCGTCTTGGCATTTTTGGCTTTCGACGGATACAGGGAAGTGCCAACGAGAGCCTGGATATTGGCCGCACCGCGTCCCCCGACTCCGATGAAGGCGAGGTTCACCTTGGCATTGGGCGACCGTGAACTGACGATCGCTGGGAACCCAAAGGCCGCTCCGGCCGCGAGTGAGCTTTGAGTCAAAAACTGGCGACGAGAGGAAAGTGGGCGAGGCATGGCGAAGGAACGCCCGTTCCGCCCCAGGTCTTGCGGATCAACCCGCGGCCTCTTTCGCAATCAGGGCTTCCAGTTCACCTGCGGCCTTTTCCCAAGCCGTGGTTTTGGTGGCGACCCGAGGCTCGATCTCTTCCAGCTCCTTGCTCAGGGCTTTGAATTTAACGGCGTCGGAATAGACGGCTCCGTCCTGAAGCATCTCAACCAGCTCCATCTTGCGTTTGTCCAGCGCAGCGAGTTCTTCCTCGATGCGGGAGACGTTTTTCTCCAGGTCCTTTCTGCCTTTGGCGCGATTGTTCCGGGCTTCTGCCTCCAGACGCTTTTGCTCTTTCGACTTTGGCGGGGCATAAGCCTTTTTGGGAGCGTCCCAGGCACCGGGCTGGCTGTTCGTCAGGCTGGCGGTCAGGGCTTCGCGGGCAGAGGTGGCCTTCGTTTTATCCAGGAAATACTGGTAGTCCCCCGCATACGGGGTGAGCACACCACCTGCGATGTGAATCACGCCTTTCGCCATGCCACGGATGAAGTGCACGTCATGGCTGATGAAGACGAGGGTGCCTTCATAGTCCTCAAGGGCGCCAATGAGCGCATCAATGCTGCCCATGTCCAAATGCGTCGTCGGCTCATCCATGAGCAGCAGATTCGGCGGGTCCAGAAGCAGGCGCACCAGGGCAAGGCGGGATTTCTCGCCCCCACTCAGCACACCCACAGGTTTGAAAACATCGTCACCGTGGAAAAGGAAAGAGCCTAACAAGGTGCGGCACATGTTTTCACCCGGGCGACTGGGCAGGTCCATGGCGGACTGCAGCACCGTGTGCTTCATGTTCAGCACATCGCCACGATACTGGGCAAAGTAACCCATTTTCACATTGTGGCCCAGCTCGCGCTTGCCCGCCTGCGGGGTCAAAGCCCCTGCGAGCAATTTCAGCAAAGTAGATTTGCCAGCACCGTTCGGCCCCACCAGGACGATGCGCTCGCCACGCTCCACTTCGAGATCCAGCCCGGCGTAAACCGGCGTCTCTCCATAAGCAAAGTCGAGCCCCTTCAGGGTCAGCACACGCTGGCCACTGCGGGGAGGCTGGGGGAAACGGAACTTCACCGTTTTCGCCGCTGCCGCCGGGCCATCCAGCTTCTCCATGCGGTCGATCATCTTCAGCTTGTCCTGGGCACGGGAGGCAAAGTTGGCCTTGGCTTTGAAACGGTCCGCCCATTGTTGGAGCTTGGCGATTTCCTTCTGCTGGTTTTCAAACGCGCCCTTCATCTGCTCCTCACGCGCCACCTTTTCGAGGAGGTACGCATCGTAGTTGCCGCGATAGCGGTTCACCTTGCTGTGGGCGATTTCCAGGATGGCCCCGGTGAGGGCGTTGAGGAATTCACGGTCATGTGAAATCATCAGGATCGCGCCCGGATACCCCTGCAGGTATTCTTGGAACCAGATCAGGGATTCCAGGTCCAGGTGGTTGGTCGGCTCATCCAGCAGCAGCAGATCCGGCTCCTGCACCAGCAGGCGGGCCAAATGCGCGCGCATCACCCAGCCACCGCTGAGGGTGCGGGCATTGCGATCAAAGTCCGTCTCGCGGAAGGCCAAGCCTTTGAGGATGCGCTTGGCCTTTGGTTCGGCCTCCCAGCGGCTGTGCTCATGGACGTGGCTGGTGGCCAATTCCAGAACCGTAACGTCATCAATAGGCGCGCTTTCCTGAGGCAGGAAACCGAAGTCCAAGTTCTTTTCCATCGTCACCAGGCCGTCGTCGGGCGTGGTCTCGCGCAGCAGGAGGGAAAACAAGGTGGACTTGCCAGCTCCATTGGGGCCAATGAGGCCGATCTTTTCACCCCGATTGATGTGAAAAGACACACCGCTGAAGAGGGTGCGGCCTGCATAGGTCTTGCTGACATTGGAAACGGAGAGCATGGGGGGCGCACTCTGTGCCCTCTCGGGGGCCGGGAGTCAAGTGGGGAGGGAGGCCGTGGTGCGGGCCGCATTCCCACAAAAAAGAGGGAGCCCTCACAGGCTCCCCCTCCACAAACACAGGATCTGAAAATTAGGCCAGTTCCTTCAGCTTCGCCTGGATGGCGGTGAAGTTTGGCAGATCGCCGGGGCTTTCCAGAACTTCGGCATACTGGACCACGCCAGCCTTGTCGATGATGAAGGCGGAACGCTTTGGCACACCGCCCATGATCAGGTTTTTGGCAGGGAGGAAGCTTTCATAAGCGACGCCATAGGCTTCGGTGATCTTGTGATCGTAATCGCTGAGGAGTTGCAGGGTGATGCCTTCCTTCTCGGCCCAGGCTTTCTGAGCGAAGGGATTGTCACCGCTGATGCCGATGACTTTGGCATTCAGGGAGGTGTAAGCATTGATGCCTTTCGACAGCTCGCAGAACTCAGTGGTGCAAACGCCTGTGAAGGCCATCGGCACGAACAGAAGGAGGATGTTGGAAGCGCCGATGTTTTCGGACAGCTTGAAAAGCTCAGGGCCATTGGCGCCGAGGGTGGTGACGGTGAAATCAGGGGCGGAAGAGCCGACAGAGAGTGCCATGGTGATAAGGATGAGTTGAATTCAGCGCACCGGAACCCGGTGCGGCGCATAGGAACGCGGCAGCAGCGCAAGGTCAAGCGGGGAAGCTCCGGTATCTCAAACCGAGGGCCGTAGAGACTTCGGGCTACTTCTGATAAATCGGCAGGAAGTGGTGATAGACGCTGAGGCTGAGGAGGGCCAGGGAGGTGGCGTACACGGGGCCGGCGGATTTTTCATTGCCGTTGCGCGGGAACCAGGCGCCTTCGGGGCTTTGGGCTCCCACCAGCATCTGCTCGGTCTTCTGCCGGGCGGTGGCGGCGTGGTCGCCCCCGCGCTGATACATGCCCTGGGCGTAATAATAGCAGCCGTAGTAGAACCACGGCTCATTGACCTCCGGCGGGAATTTTAGCAGCCAGTTCGAAGAACCCAGTACTTCGGGAATGTTGTACTGCCCGGCCACTTGGAGGGACAGCAGGCCAGCGGAAGTGGTGGAGAAGGTCTGCCGCCCCCCATAGGGCTCGTAGCTGAAGGCGGCCTCGAGTTGCTTGAGGTTGCCGTTGCTGTCACGCTCCGCCCGGTAGCTGCGCTTGATGTAGGCGATGCCGTTATCAATGGCTTCTTTGGGCACTTCGATGCCGCTGTTTTTCGCGGCACGCAGGGACATGAGTTGCCAGACGCTGACGCTGATGTCGCTGTCGCTGCTGGCCGGTTCATAGCGCCAGCCGCCCTTGTTAGCGTCGCTTTTGGGGACCTGCTGGGCGCGGATGATCAGCTTGATGGCTTTTTCGGTCATGGAGCGCACTTTTTTGTCCGTCTCCGCATCCGGGGACATGCCCAGCATTTCCGTGAGCATCAGGGTCATGATGCCGTGGCCGTACATGCGGCTGCGGTCGCTGCGGCCCAGGTAGCCCTGTTCATCGGGCTCCACATGATCCACCACATATTTCAGCGCCCGCTGGGCGGCCAGGCCCTCCGGGGTGGGATCGCCGGGGAGGTGGCCCACGGAGGCCAGCCCCATGATGGCCAGTGAAGTCATCGCCGCGCTGTGGCTGGGGATGTCCCCCCGCTGGATTTTTTTGTCGGTTTTCTGCTCGGAAAAATAGCCTGCGGGCTGCTGCTGCTTGAGCAGCCAGGCCAATCCGCGATCCACCGCCGCCTTCACCTGGGGGGAGATAATTTCCGGGCGGGGGGCCTGCGCCAGGCCCCTGGAGGGGGGGCTCCACACGGTCAGCACCAGGAGGAAACCGAGGATTTTGGCGGCTAGGGAGGGCATAGAACAAAAATGGGACGGGGCACAGGCGGTAGCGAACACAGACTGTGCATAACGCATCTGGCGCGGAATCTTCACGGGTTCACCCGGATTTTTGCACTTCTGCCCCAGGTCACCCCGGCTCAAATCCCTACAATCAGACGTATTGACTTCTCTGGCGACGTCTGCGAAAAAGAGAAATGGCTAAAACAGCATCTACCACACCACGCAAACCCAACCCAGCCCTGATGAAACCCGTCCAGCCGGATGAAGTCCTCGCTGCTGTCGTTGGTTCCACTCCCCTTTCCCGTGGCGAACTGACCAAAAAAGTTTGGGACTACATCAAGGCCAAAGGTCTCCAGGACGAAAAGAAAAAGACTCTGATCAACGCAGACGCAGCCCTGAAGGCCGTCTTCGGTGGTAAAGAGCAGGTGACCATGTTCGAGATGACCAAGCTGATCTCCGGTCATGTGAAGTAAGCTGCGCAGACAAAACTGTCTTTTTTCAAGATGGCTGGAGGTTCGCCTCCAGCCATTTTTCTTTTTGGGCGCGGCGCAGGGCCTTGAAGACGCGCTCCGCCTTCAGCGCCGCAGGCATGTCCCCATGCACCCAGGAGCCCAGCAGCCACAAAGGCCCCCTGCCCCGTGTGTATTTCGCCCCCTTGCCTTCGCGGTGCATGTCCAGCCTCCGATGCAGATCATTGGTGATGCCGCAATACAGGCTGCCATCCCGGCAGCGCAGCACATACAGGCACCAGGGCTTGGGTTCGGCTGGAGGGAGCGGGTCGGGCATTGAACAATGGGAGGTTTATAGCCAGGGACCTGCGCGGGCCTCTTTCCTTTTCAGGACAACCTCTGCGGAGGTCACGCCATCATTTTTTCAAGTGCTTCAAGTCAATCAGCTTAAAGGCATTCATCCGATTGAAGGCTGGCGCATAGGTCTCCCACAGTTCCGGGGTGGTGCCAGCGATGGAGACAACGACCATGTCCAGATTTTCCGTGCCCCAGAAGAGTGAATACATGATGCGGTACGGACCTTCTTCCGTCTCCAGGCAGATCCGTGTGAAGGGTCCCTGGCTCTTCTCCTCGCAGACTCCGATGACGCGGTCGGCAGCTTTCTTTTTGCCGGCGATAAACTCTTTGACGAAGGTTTCGCCGCTCTTGCCGCTGAGTTCCTGAACCCGGGAGATGGCCTGGATGCGGAGGCCGGTGGTGTAGGGGCGGTCTTTGGCATCTTCCTTGGAAAGGATCCAGGTAAAGGAGGTGTCGTTGTGGCTTTCCGTGTAGTGCCAGCCCTTGGGGCGCGCGATTTTGCCGCCCAGAGGTTCCAGAATTTGGGGGGTGAATTCAGTGGGGGTGCTGGCAAAAGAAAACTCCTGCGATGAGATGGTGGAAATGGTCTTTCCCTTCCACTGGGCGGGTTGGAGCCGCCATTCCTTCATGACCTTCTCAATGAAAGGTTTCAGGCGGTCATCGCTGCATTGGGCAAACTGGGGGTCCTGGGCCAGCCCTTCAGGGGTGACGACATACAGCACCACAGCTTCCCCACCCAGGGGCTTGCCTTCGGGTGTGTGGGCTAGAGCTGGGAGCCGCCCGGCTTTGGCCTTGGGCGGGGTGTAGTCGGGGGTATCTTTGAGCTCATGGATGGTATATTTCGTTCCCAAAAGCTTGTGGGCCTCATCATCCAACAGGTGGCGTTTGGCTTTGATGGAAAGATAGACGTCGGGCTTGTCTGCCGCGCTGAGTGGCAGGGTGCAGGCCAGCAGGCCGAAAAGGGGGAACCAGATTTTCATGGGGGGGAGCGGGATCAGTCCAGGGACTGTATGAAGGCATAGATAAGCCCGACTGGCAGGGCCAGGGAAACGATGAATAGGAGCCAGTGCCAGGGGGAAATCTGGCGAGGAGCGGCCTTTGCCAGCAGGCTCTGCGTGCGAGCTGGGCCTAGCACCTGATGGAGCAAATCCCGGGTGACATCGCTGCCTCCGCGTCCGTTTTTCCACAGCGTGTAAGGGGTCATGATCAGGCCAAAAGGCACACCCCACCAGCCGAAGAGTAGCGAGATGAGGCTGAAACGGCAGGCACGTCCGAGGCCAGACTCCCAGGAGCGCAGATAAAGAACTGAACTGCTGCGGGTGAAGGTGACGACAGCCAGAGAAACACAGTAGTGATGGATCACAAACCGACCGCCTTTGAGGATGTCCTGTTCGATGTCGCGGAGCAAAAGCCCACGCGTGCCAGGGAAGACTTCTTTGCCGGACATCAGTGGCCGATCCAGGTAGGCATCCACCTCCTGCTGGCTCCAGATTTCTTGAGCAGATGAAGCGGGAGCATTGGCAAGGGTATCCATGGCAGGGGGAGTTTTTTGAGGAAATCAGATCAGAATATCCTTGCCTGTAAATGAGGAATTAGGCTGAAGTCACGCCTTTATGAAAAACACTCGGTTGGGAGCCATGCGTCGGGGATTTATCAAGCTGGGCTGCCTGGGCCCCATCATTGTGATCGGTCTCCTTTGGGGCGGCGGGCAGGGTGTTTACACGGCGGTCAAGAATCGTGAGCCCCTGAAGATGAGTTTCAAGGAGTACCTGGACCAGCGGCCTTCGGCGGAGTGGGTGAGCCTCACGGGCACCCAACTGAACCTGCTCAACAGCGCCTATGTTAAGAAGGCTGGGAGTGGTGAAATTGATGAGGTTTACATCGCGGTGGAGCCCGCAGGCAACCGCGAAGAGATCGTGGCCCATGTGCTGCTCGCCTCCAAGGACAAGGCGCTCATTGACCTGATGACGACCACGATGAACCGCGTGAATGCGATCAAGGATCCCTCGGCGATGACTCCGGAACTGGTGGCTTCGCTGTATCCTGTCCGCGAGGTGTCAGGCCTGATGAAGTTCGGCATCGAATCCAGTTCGAAGACTCGGGAAAAACTCGATAAACTGGATCTGTACCTGACCCCAGACTACATCATCATCAGCGATGGCAAAAAGCCGGACCTAATAGGTAGCGGCACCCTGCTGGGCATCGGAGTCCTGGGGGCTTTTTTCCTGTTGCGCAGTTCTTCCAAGCCAGCCCCAGCGGAGCCTGCACCGCCACCGCTGCCCCCCATCGCCTAATGGGCGGGATCAAGCCTCGCGGCGAGGTCTTTTCAGCAGGAGGCCAAGGCCGGCGAGGCCCAGCAGCAGGGCCCGTGAGGGCTCGGGGACGACGGTGGCGCTGACCTCGATGCTACCGATGGAGAAGGACTTGAAGCCGGTGGGCGTGCCGGTGGCGTTGGTGTTCTGGACGGCCATCAGCAGGGAGGAGGAGCCGGTGTTGGCCGTGCCGGTGCCCCAGTTGGCCGCATCGCCCAGGGACCAGGTGCCGGATTGGTCATAGAGAGTGGTTTCACCCGAGTAAAGAACGAGGTCCCAGGTGGTGCTGGTGAAGATGAAATCAAAGGCGGTGATGGGCGTGGCAAAGGCGGTGCCGGAGGCGGCTGCACCGCTGGGATCGCCGGAGGTGTTGTCCGCCTTGGCCCCGAGCCGGAAGCCGTGGCCGCCGCTGTTGATCTCCAGGGCAAAGGCATCATTCGCCCCGAAGAAGGAGCCGAGGGTGGAGGTAAGGCCGATGCGGAAGCGGCCATTGTTATCGGCGGCGTAGTCCCCGGTGCCGGTGAGGTCAAAGTCCGTGACGGAAAACTGGATGGTGGAGGTGAAGGGATTCAGCTCCGGGCGGACGGCGGTGGAAAAGTTGGAGGAGTTTGAAACCCCGCTGCTGGTGGTCGTCACCGTCAGCAGACCGCCTGTTTCGGTCACGGCGGCATCGCTGAAGTTGGTCCAGTTGCCGATGCTGGTGGTGTCGGGCGTGGCCTTGATGCCGTTGTCAAAGCTGTCTTGCAACAGAACTGCGGCTGGGGCCTGGAAGGTGGCCACCAGGGCCAGGACGGCGAGGAGCGGGCACAACGCCGGGACGTGAAAGGTGCGGGGTTTCATGGTGGGCAGGCGGCCCCCTGAAAATAGAAAAGCCAGCCGCCAGACGGCTGTGGTTGGTCAGCCGCCTGACGGTAAATCTGGCAAGTCGGGGGGACTGATAGGCTAAATCCCTCCCTGCATGGCTTCAAGCCAAACAGGGCTCCTGACCGTAAGATCAGGAATATCTTTATTTGGCCATGTTTGGCCTAAGAGGCTGGCTGAAGGCGACCTATTTGCCGGGCTCGATCATTTTCACGGCGGGTTTGTCGCCCCCCTGGGCCTGCCACCAGGCCTCGATGGCAGGGATATCGAACAGGCGGAATTTGCGGCCCACGCGGTTTTCAAAGGTGATTTGGGCCTGCTTGGCCACATCCAGCATGGGGTCTTCCTTCAGCACTTTCAGCAGCAGGGCGTTGGTATCTGCCTCGGTGCTGGCGCGCAGTAGGTAGGCGGCGCGCAGGCGGGTTTCCCAGGGCTGTTTGGCATCGGTCATCAGGCCGTGAAGCTGGGCGGGGGTGACATCGGCCTCGCGGGTAATGGGCGTGTCCTTGAACAGCTCGCGCACGGGCAGGGTGTAGCCAGGATCAATGCTGATGCCCATGTCGTAGTAGGCCTGCACGCGCTTGAACTCGGCCTGGGCGGCGTGGACCATGTTTTTCATGGCCGGGTCCATCATCGCTTTCACCAGAGCCTCCAGGGACTCCCGGCTGCCGGTGGCGATGGCTTTGTCGGCATAGCCGGTGAGGCGGTTCCGCTCCTTGATGAGGATGAGCTCGCCGGTGGCCGGGGTGACGCTGGGCATCATGGCGGCCACCTGGGCGGCATCCTGATCGGAAACGCGAGCGCTGTCTGCCGATGGCACAAAGGAGGACTGCTGGATGACGAGGGCCATTCGGTCGGCCATTTCCTGGAGGCGGTCCTGGGTCTTGGCGCGCTCCTCACCCTGGGCATCCAGTTGGCGCTGTAGGGCGGCAATCTGGGCATTGGCCTGATCCAGCGAGACTTTCAAGGGGGCCGTCACGCTGGCGGCAGGGCTGCTGCTGCCCTCCTGGCCGGTGGATTGAGTGCGGAGGAGGCTGCTGCCCCAGAAGGCGAGACCGCCCAGGGCGGCCAGTTGGACGAGGCCGAGAATGATAGCGGGCTTCCAGGCCGTGGGGGCGGCGGGTTTGGCCGGCTCGGGCTTCTTGCGCTGGGTGGAAAGCGGCGCGCGCGGAGGGGAAGTCGCGGCTTCAGGGGCAGGCGGTGCGTCCTTGAGCAGGGGCTTCCGCGCCGGGGAGGAGGGGGGAGTATCGGCCATGTCGAGGAGACTTAAGCCTAATTTCAAATAAATTCCAGCCTGCGAACGTGGACAGATGTCTACCCCTGTGGCAGGCATGGTTTCTGCCTACAGTCCCTGAGATGAGCCTGCCCCCCCCATTGCCTGCTGCTGCTGACTCTCGCCAGGCCACCATCGTGTGGTCCGTGGGTGGTTTGCTGGTCCTTTTGCTCACCGTGCTGTGGCCTTACCAGCACTGGGAGTTTGCCTCGCGGTCCAGCATCGTCATGGGGATCGTGAACAAGGCGAATGCAGACTCGGAATGGTGGTATTGCCTTTTTGTGCCGCCCATCGTCGTCTGGCTGATCTGGCGCATGCAGGGGGACCTGCGGCGGCTGCCCCTGCGGGGCTCCTGGCTGGGCGCACCGCTGCTGGTGTTGGGCATGGTCGTTTACTGGGCCGGGTATAAGGTGGATACGGGCTACCCAGGATTTTTGGCGGTGCAGATGGTGACCATGGGCCTCATCCTCATGCTGGGCGGCTGGCACTGGATGAAGTGGCTCATCTTTCCCTGGGCATTCTTGGTTTTCATGTGGCCCATGGTGCCGCTGGAGTCCCGGCTGGCCTTTCCTCTGCGCATTTTGACGGCCAAGGCCTCCTCCGGTTTTCTCAATCTGATGGGCGTGGATGTGGTGCG
The DNA here is from genome assembly GCF_039542385.1 of Prosthecobacter algae. Taxonomy (NCBI): domain Bacteria; kingdom Pseudomonadati; phylum Verrucomicrobiota; class Verrucomicrobiia; order Verrucomicrobiales; family Verrucomicrobiaceae; genus Prosthecobacter; species Prosthecobacter algae. The sequence goes on from NZ_BAABIA010000009.1 coordinate 205,636, forward strand.
CGATGGCACGAGCCTGCACTCTGCCGCCGATGCCGCGCGCGGTCTGGCCCAGGGGGCGGAGTTCAAGCTGGATGTGGAGGAGCCCTGCAGCGGCATTCGTTCCCTGTTTTCCCTGCTGATGATCAGCGCCCTTTACGGCTGGCTGATGCTAAAGACGTGGTCGGCACGGGCGGTCCTCTTTGCCAGCGCCATCCCCCTCGCGGTCCTGGGCAATTTTGTCCGTATGATCCTGCTCACCCTGGGCAGCAAATGGCTGGGCGTGGAATTCGCCGTGGGCCGCAACATCGCCGGGCAGCAGGAGATGAGCGGCTTCCACACCCTGGCCGGGTTTGCCGTTTTCGGCGTAGCGCTGGCGGGCATGTTCGCCCTAGCCACCTTCTTGGAAAAACGCGAGGCCAAACGCGCCAGGGCGGCGGCACAGGTGGCTGCACCTGCGGCTACCTCCGCCAGTCTCATCACGCCCAAAAGCCCCTGGCTGCCATTGGGTGTCTCCGTGCTGATCTGCCTGGGCGGGCTGGCTTTTTGTGCGGTGACCGATACCACCTACCGGGTGGGGGCACCACCGGTCAGCCTGGCCTTGCCGGAGCGTCTGGGGGCCTACGAAAGCCAGGAGATGCCCATGCAGGCCATCGAGCGGCAGACGCTGAACGAAGGCGTGGAGATCGGGCGACGGTTCTATTTCAAGAGCGACCGCGCCGTGCTGGCCTCCGTCGTCCTCAGCGGGGCGTTGAAACGTTCCCTCCATGAGCCGCAGATCTGCCTGCCGGGCCAGGGCTGGGTGATCAATGGCAAGAGCTTCATCGAGTTCGACTGCGGCCTGGCCGCCCCGGTGAAGGCCACGCTGCTTTCCATGCACCGCGACGTGCAAAACGAGGCCGGGCAGGTGGAGCGCACCCGTGCCCTGAATGTGTATTGGTATCAGGGCTCCCAGGGCCGCACGGCCTCTTCCTATGATGAGCACGTGGGCTACTCCTATGCGGATGCCCTGCTGCGCAACATTGACCACCGCTGGGCCCTCCTGTCCTTCTTTGCTCCTCTGAAAAATCAGCCCCTTGGCAGCATGGACCCCTATGCGGAGCTCAATGCCCTGGAAGACATGAAGACCTTCATGCGCGAGTTTGTGCCGCCCCTGCTGGAAGCTGCCCCGAAGGAGTGAATCCGCACCTGGGCTGACCTTGGAAGGGCCAATCCTCTCAGGCCAGCGCCGTCCTTGTCACCGTCTGTCCGGCAGCCGTTTTCCAAATGCCTGCATCCAGGGCGGACTGCCGCACATAGCCCAAGCCCGCGTGAATTCCACGCACCGGATCCCAGGCCACACTGGTGATCTGGCCCACTTCTTTGCCTTCCTCATTCAGCACGTTTTCCCCCGGTGCCACTGCCTCGGCGCTGCTCCAGGCGATGAGCTGGCGCGGCATCTTGCCGGTGGTCTTGATGCGGGAAAGGATCTCCTGGCCGATGTAGCAGCCTTTGGTGAAGCTCATGGCGCAGGTTTCCAAACCGGCCTCCTGGGGGAAGGTGTCGGCGTTCAGTTCCTGCGGGAAAGCGGGCACCTGCTGCAGGATGCGCAGCGTCTCGGCCTCCGCATCACTCAGGCGTGCCATCGTCGGCGCGGGGCTGGCGGCGGGCAGCCAGAGGTCCCAGCCTGGGAGGTGGAAACGCACTTCATTGGTTAGGCGGTGGCCTTCCAGTGGCGCGGCTACATCGGCAGCTTCCAATGGCGCGATGCGGTGCCAGATCTGCCATTCGTCCGTTACATCCTCCAGCACGGCATCATCCGCGATGATGTAGCGCTCCAGCCGCATGCCCAGGGATTCGCGCAGGCTGGCATCGGCGTCCAGCAGCAGGCTTTCGCCATCCGGGTCGGCATGGATGAAGATGTCCGCCTCGATCTTGCCCTTGAGATTGGTCACGCAAGCGTAGAGGGCCGCGCTGCTGCGGGCCGTGCGCACGTCATTCGTCACCTGGCCATTGAGATAGCGCACGCGGTCAGCGCCAGAGAGACGCCATTTGGCCCGGCAGGAAAGATTCACCCAGGCACCTTGGGCGAGGGTGGTTTGGTAAAGTTCTGCGGTCATGGGGATTAGGATTCGATTTGGCCGATGACGGAGAAATCCAGGTCGCCTTTTCCCTGGCTCACGCCTTGGCGCATGGCCTCGGCGGTGCATTCCAAGGCCGGTGCGGCGAGGCCACCCTGGGCCGCCAGTTCGCGGGCAAAGTCGGCATCCTTCAGCATGTTGCGCAGGGAGAAATGGGCGTCGAAATTCCCGCTGATGATCGTCGGCAGCTTCATGCCGATGAGGCCGGAGTAGTTCGCATTGTTTTCCAGGGCGGTCAGCAGGTTCGCCAGCGGGATGCCCTGGCTGTGGGTGATGGCGGCGGCCTCAGACAGCGCCTTCACGGTGATGGCGGTCACGAGGTTGGTGACGATTTTCAGCACCATCGCATCACCCGTTTCGCCCAGGGGCAGGATCTTGGTGGAAGAAGCCTCCAGGATGGGGCGCACGCGCTCCAGCACCTCGGTGGAGCCGCCGATGTAATAGACCAGCTTGCCATTCTGCGCGGCCATCTTGCTGCCCGTGAAGGGCGCATCCAGAAAGGCGGCCCCGCTGGCGGCACAGAGGGCGGCGGCTTCCAGCGTCGCGGCTTTACTGACGGTGGCGTGATTCAGGATCACGTGCTCATGAGTCAGCGCAGGCTGCATGTCATGCATCGCCTGCAGGAGGGCCTCGCTATCGCGGACGAAAATTTGGATGACCTGGGCGGCCCCCGCCACGGCCTGCGGGGAGGGCAGGGCACCGGGGACGTTGCGGGCGGTGTGGCTCCACACCGACACCGTGTGGCCTGCCTGGCGCAGATTTTCAGCCACGCGGCTGCCGATGATGCCAAGGCCGAGAACGCCGACGGAGGAGGGTTGGTTCATAAAAGAGGGAGTGAGATGCTTCGCTGGGTTACGCCTGTCTGCAAGCCCTGGCTTGGCCGGGTGCTGTGAATCGGTCTTGCCACGGCGGATAAACTTGCGCACTGGGAGCTTTCTTTATTCTGGCTCCCGCTGTCGGCTTCGGGCAACCTGGGCGCTCGGCTCATCGTTTGTTCTTCATCTTCTCCTCTTTTTCATGATCTCCTGGTTTGCCCGCAACCATGTCGCTGCCAATCTCCTCATGCTGGGGGCGATCATCGCCGGCATCTGGACTCTCGCTTCCGACCGCATCCCGCTGGAGGTCTTTCCGGACATGCCCTCGCGCATGATTTCCGTGACTGTGCCTTATCCTGCCTCCGCACCTGAGGAGGTGGAGGAAAGCATCGTGCTGAAGATCGAGGAGGCCATCCAGCAGGTGGGCAGCATCAAGCACATCAATTCCACGGCTTCCTCCAGCGGCGGCACTGTCGTGATCGAGGTGGAGGAAGGCAAGGATCCCCGCGAGGTGCTGGACGATATCAAGATCCGTGTGGATGCCATTCCCAATCTGCCGGAGCTGGCGGAGAAGCCCACCATCCAGCTCGATGACAACTTCCACTCCGTCATCACCGTGGCCGTGGCGGCGGACATGGCCGAGGCCGATCTGCGCCGCCTGGGGGAACAGATCCGCGATGAGATCTCCGCCTTGCCGGGCATCACCCACGCGGGTCTTTCCGGCGTGCGGCCTTACGAGATTGGGATCGAGATCCCGGAGGCCACCCTGCGTAAATATGGCCTGAACCTGGAGCGCGTCAGCCAGGCCATCCGTGGCAGTGCGCTGGACCTGCCGGCGGGTGTGGTGCAGACCGAGGCGGGCGATGTTTCCATTCGCACCCGTGGCCGCGCCTACACCGGGGAGGACTATGCCCGGGTGGTCATCCTCACCCGTCCGGACGGCACCAAGCTGACGCTGGGCGAGATCGCCGTCATTCAGGATGGCTTTAACGAAAACCCGCTGCTGGCCCGGCTGAATGGCAAACGCTGCGTGGTGGTGAACGTGATGCGCGAGGGCGGCCAAAACGCCATCAACATCGCCGAGTCGGTGAAGGAATACATCACCACGGCCCAGAAGCGGATGCCGGACGGCGTGCAGATCGAATTCTGGAATGACCGCTCCAAGATCGTCAAAGGACGCATCAGCCTGCTGATCCAGAATGCTCAGAGCAGCCTCATTCTGGTCTTCCTCTGCGTGGGCCTTTTCCTGCGGCTGGATGCGGTGTTTTGGGTGGCCGTGGGCATGGTGGCCAGCTTCATGGGGGCCATCGCGCTGATGCCGTATTTTGACATCGCCATCAATCTGTCCTCGCTCTTCGGTTTCATCCTCGTCCTGGGCATCGTGGTGGATGACGCCATCGTCATTTCTGAGCATGTGGACACCCTGCGACAGCGCGGCATGTCCGCAATGGATGCGGCGGTGCAGGGGACCAAGGAGATGGCGGTGCCCATTACCTTTGGCGTGCTCACCACCGTCATCGCTTTCCTGCCCATGGCCTTCGGGGCCAGCGATTTCCTGATGATGTTCAAGCCCATCGCCATCGTCTTCATCCTGGTGATGCTGATCGCGCTGGTGGAGACGAAGATCATCCTACCCTCCCACCTGGCGCATCCGGTGCCGGGTCTCAGCGGGGCCTCAGACATCCTGGGGCCGGTGCACCGCTGGTCGGAGCGCACCTTGCGGAAGTTTGTGGACACTTTTTACCGGCCTGCCCTGCGCTGGTGTGTGCATCACCGCTACACCGCCCTGGCGGCTTTCTTTGGCGGTCTCGTCATCCTCTGCGGTTTCTTTTTCAGCGGCCGCATCCTGTGGATCTTTTTCCCGCGTGTCCAGAGTGAGCGCATCGAGGCCAAGCTGACCATGCTGGACGGCACCCCCTTTGAGGTCACGGACGGCCACATCCAGCGGATGTATGAAATCGCGGAGCAGATGAAAAAGGAGTACGTGGGCCCGGACGGCAAGCCCGTCATCCGTGCCATCCTGGCCACCACCGGCACCACGCGCCTCACCTGGGGTAGCGGCGGTAGCACGGGCAGCTCCCACGTCGGGGAGATCAACATCGAAACCTACGGCCCCGAAGAGCGCAGCCTGAAGGTGAACACCGTGGACATGGCTGCCGACTGGCGAAAGCGGATCGGCAACATCGTGGGCGCGGAGGAACTGAATTTCCGGGCCGAAATCATCCGCAGTGGTGATCCTGTGGACCTCCAGTTGACCGGCACCGATCCGGACGAGTTGCTGGACATTTCCGACAAGATCAAAGCCCACCTCGCCACCTATGCAGGTGTGTTTGACATCACCGACTCGCTGGACAGCGGCCGCAATGAAATCCAGCTCCGGCTCAAACCCGAGGCACAGTCCTTTGGCGTAACGGTGAGCGATCTGGCCCAGCAGGTGCGCCAGGCCTTTTACGGCAACGAGGTGCAACGCATCCAGCGTGGCCGCAATGAAGTGAAGGTGATGCTGCGTTACCCGAAGAACGACCGCAAAAACCTGGCGACCCTGGAGACCATGCGCGTGCGCACCGCCACCGGCCTGGAGATTCCCTTTTCTCGCGTGGCCGAAGCGAAGGTGGGTAAGAGCTTCACCAGCATCCGGCGGGTGGACCGCCGCCGCGCGATGAACATCACCGCCGACGTTAACAAATCCACCACCGACCCTGCCAAGGTGCGCGCAGACGTGGAGGTTTTCGTTCGTGACCTGATGGCCACTCATCCCCACATCCAGTGGAGCTTTGAGGGCGAAGCACGCGCCCAGCGAGAGGGGGCCGATGCGGGGCTTTGGGCGCTGGGCATCATCACCCTGGGCATGTATGCGATGATGGCCATCCCCTTCAAAAGCTACACCCAGCCATTCATCGTCATGCTGGTGGTGCCCTTCGGCATTGTGGGGGCGGTGATCGGCCATCTTTTCCATGGCATGCCCGTCAGCAGCATGAGCGTCTGCGGCATGCTGGCCGTCACCGGCGTGATCGTGAATGACACCCTCGTGCTGGTGGACCGTATCAACCAGCTCCGGGATGAGACGGGCGACCTGAAATATGCCGTGCAGGAGGGCGGGCGAAGTCGCTTCCGTGCCATCTTCCTCACCCAGATCACCACCTTCGTGGGCCTCATGCCGCTGATGTTTGAATTCGGCAACCTCATTGAAAACTCGCCTCCCGGCATCAGCCACATTCTCACCGCCATCTTCGGTGACAACCGTGCTGCCCAGGCCACCAGTGCCCAGTTCCTCACCCCCGTTTCCGTGTCCATGGGTTACGGCAGCCTCTTTGCCACCGTGATCACCCTCTTCCTCGTCCCCTTGTGCTACCTGGCCGTGGATGATCTGGGCCGTATCGTGAATCGCATCCTAGGCCGCAAGCCCCAGCCCGTCGCCATGCCACTGGGCGCGCCGTCTGCTTAATGGTAGGATTACGGACGGCACCCGGTTATGCGACGGCGCAGCATAACCACAAGTAATGAATCGGCGCCGTCCATACGGTAAGCCACCGGAGCGGCTTACTCCGGCTTCAGCACGACTTTCAGCAGGCCTTCCTTGTTGTCATAGAGACGCTTGAACCAGCCTGCGCCTTCTTCCAGCGGGGCCACAGCGCTCAGCAGGGGCTCCACCTGGATGCTGCCGTCTTCGATGCGGCGGATGGCTTCCGGATATTCGCCAGCGCAGGAGCAGGAGCCGCGCAGGGTGATCTGGCGGGTGACGACTTCCTGAAGCGGGAACGGGATGGAGGCCTGCAGATTGCCCACCAGGATAACCTGGCCGCCTTTGCGCACGCAGCGCACGGCGAGGTCCACCGGGGCCCCGGCACCCACGACTTCAAAGCTGGCATCGGCACCATCACCGCCGGTGATTTCGCGCAGGTGCATGGCCAGGTTTTCTTGCTTGGCGTTGAAGGCATCGTCGGCCCCCAGGGTCTTGGAAAGTTCCAGGCGCTTGTCGTCCAGATCCACCGCGATCACGCGCTCCCAGCCACGGGCCTTGAGGGCCTGGATGACCAGCAAGCCAATGAGACCGGCACCGACAACGACGGCGATACCGCCCCGGATTTCTTCAGCACCGTGGTCGTGGCCTTCGCCAGCCGCATGGTCATGTCCGCAGCCTTCGCCGCAGCTCCCGCAGTCGCCTTCTTCACACTCTTCGGCAAAGGCCTCGCCGACTTCGATGCCATCCGCCAGATTCACCGCGTGCAGGGCGATGGCCACAGGCTCCGCAAAGGCGGCCTTTTCAAACGAAAGCGATTCCGGGATGCGGTACAGGATGCGGGTAGGCAGGACGATCTTTTCGGCAAAGCAGCCGTGACGGCGGTAGCTGCCAGGGGACACGCCCAGCACCTTGCGGTCCGGGCAAAGATTGACGTAACCCGCCTGGCACTCCTCGCACTCGCCGCAGTATTCGGTGGAGTCGAAGGTCACGCGGTCGCCCACTTTCCAGTCGGTCACGCCAGCGCCCACTTCCGTGATTTCCCCGGCGGCCTCATGCCCCATGACGATGGGCATCTGGCGGCGGCCACTGCGGCCGTCCATGCCGTGGATGTCACTGCCGCAGATGCCGCAGGCCTTGATCTTCACCAGCACTTCCCCTGCATTCGGGGCAGGATCAGGGAAGCTGGTGTCATAATTGAATTCGCAAGGGGCGGTGAGGACGAGGGCTTTCATGGGTGATTGGGTCTGCCCTCATGATGAAAAGCCCAGGCCGGACGGCAAGGGCAGATTCCTTTTTGCCCCCGGCTGCCCCATCCCGCTGGCCCCTGCCGCATTAAACAGGGCCCCCGCCTCATTTTCATCCTTGCCACGCCTCCCGGCCCCTGGCGGAATGGCCCGTGGTCAGGAATCGCGCTGCCGCTGACTTTCCCCGCAACTCCTCGCCGCTTCGCACGTTAAAGCCCCACTGCATGTCGTTTGCCGCCACCACCCTCCTGCTCCCTTCCCCTGATGCCACCTGGCGTGTTTGGAAACCCCGGAGCACCAGCGGCGGTGAGGCCGTGGAGACTCCGGCCTCCGTCTCCAGCCAGGGAAAACCGCTGATGGTGGGCCTGCCCGCCACCGCCTGCCGCACCGTCGGCCTCGTGCTGCCCAATGCCGACCACGAGATCCTGGAGCAGATCATCATCACCCAGCTCGACCGCAAAGGGCTGAAGCTGGAGGGCGGTGCGCAGCGCAATTTCCGCTGGCACCTGCTCACCCAAAACGCCTCCGTGGCCACCGTGAGCGTGGACATTTTGGCCGAGCCCTTCCCCCAGGATCTGGCCCTGCCCCAGGCCTCCGACTACACCGCCGCCCTGCGCCTGCTGACGCTGCCCAACGGCAGCCTCATCATCACCGAGGAGCACGGCTCCCTCGTCCTGGCGGCCAACTATCAGGGCAAACTTTACCACAGCCACCTTTTCGCCCCGGCCACCGCCCCGGCAGAGGAAATCGCGCAGGAGATCCAGCTCTCCCGGCTGGCGCTGGAACAGGACCTCGGCGTGGGCGGCATCACCGGCATCACCCTGGTGGGAACTTCCTGGGAGCGCGGGCAGGCGGAGCAGCTCACCAGCCTCACGGATCTGCCCGCCAAGATCCTGCCCCACCTGCCGCCCAATGCGGACCTGGACACCCGCACCTGGCCGCGCCTGCTGCCCCTCACCGTGCGCCAGGCCCAGAACAATGCCGCCCGCCGGGGCAAACTGACCCGCTTTGGCATCCTCGGCTCCCTGCTTTTCGTCGCCCTCGCCTTCTGCGCCTTTGCCTACCTGCGTCTGCAGGAACGCACGGCTGCCGAGCTGGAAGCGGCGGTGGAGGCCACGGCGGAACCAGCCAGCCAGGTGAAGAAAACCGTCGAACGCTGGAAGGCCCTGGCCCCGGCCATCGAGCCGAAACGCTACCCCATGGTCCTCCTGGCAGAGATCACCAAACTCATGCCCCCCAGCGGCATCGTCATCCGCGAGTACGAAATCAAGGACACCGAGATCGACATCCGGGGCGAGGCCCGGGATGCCCAGATGGCCTTCCAGTTTGTCGAAGACCTGCAAAAGCACAAGACGCTGGGCCTTTATAAATGGACCAAACCCCAGCCCACCGTGCGCGAAAAGGCCGCCCAGTTCCGTGCGCAGGGCAAGTTGCAGTAACCGCCCCCATCCCCCTTTGACCGAATGGCCCAAAAACTGACATCGCGTGAAAAGAACCTGCTGCTCGCCTGTGTGGGCGTGCTGGTCTTCATGGTCTTCGCCATCCTGGTGAATACCTTCCTGGGGCGGCGCAGCGTGGCCCTGAAAAAGATCGCCACATTGCAGACCCAAAAGAGTGAAAACGACACCTGGATGGCCGATCGGGAGTTTTGGGAAAAGCGCCGGGGCTGGCTGCTGGAAAAGATGCCCGCCACGGAAAGCCTGGGCCGCGCGCAAGGGCAGCTTCTGGAAGACCTGCAAAACCAAGCCCTGGAGTACGGCTTTACGACCGAACAGCCCACCCTTCCGCCGCTGGCTGCGCCTAACGAAAACTATCGCGAGGTCACCGTCTCCGTACGCCTGCGGGGAGATCAGATCACCATCCTCCGGTGGCTGGCCACTCTACAATCGCCCGAGAAGTTCCAGGCCGTGCGCCAATTGGAGGTGGAAATAGACACCCGCTCACGCGAAAAGACGCCACAAGTCGTCTGCAACCTCACGCTCGCCCGGTGGTTCAAGCCTGAAATCGGTCTGTAAACCCGCCTCCTCACAGCTCATGAAGACTTCCCATCTGCTCCGCCTCTCTGTGCTGCTGCCCTCTGCGGCCCTGCTAGCTGCCGAGCCGGACCCGGACCTGCCGCAGGCCTTTGATCCCGCCACCCTTTCCTCCGTCATCACCACCTCCCCTTTCACACGGATGGTGAACATGTCGGACAACCTCGTGCTCACCGGCATCGCCTACATTGATGGCAAGCCCGTGGTCACGGTGTTTAACATGGAGAGCAAACAGTCCTTCATCGTCGGCTCCGAGCCGAACTTCCAGGGCTGGACGCTGCAGGAGGCCCTGCCCGCCCCGGACATCACCCGCAGCCAGGCCCGCATCAGCATCGGCGGGGAGGTCGTCAGCGTGCGTTACGCCGCCCTCACCGCCAAGGACATGAAGGCCGATGCCAAATCGCCCGAGCAACGTTCTGACCGTGGCTCCTCCTCCGGTGGCGAACGCTTCCGGGGCAGCTCGCGTGGCCCGTCCGAGGAGGACCGCAAACGCTACGAATCCCTTTCCGAAAAAGCCCGTGAAAAACTGCGCGACGCCATGCGATCCAAATTCAGTGATGAGAAATTCCGCAACGCGCCTGATGAGGAGAAGCGCAACATCATGCGCAAGACCTTTGAGGACATCGAAAAAGAGGACAAGGGCCGCAAGTAACCCCGCCCCCCTTCCCGCCTAACCTCATGTGCCGCATGCCCGCGCCCCAGGCCTAGCCCCCTTCCGCATCCACCTTTGCCCCAGCCCCAAACTTTCTTCATGTTCCTCTCCCGGCTCCGTCCCCACTCCCTCCGGTCATTGAGCGCCCTGCTGCTCATCACAGGCACCCTCAGCGCCCAGGATGCCGACCCTGCACCTCTGCCGACTCCCGCACCCACCACGCCGCCACCCGCAGGCAGCGATGCCCCGGTGGCACCGCCCGAGGGCGCACGCCCGCCTGGCCCTCCTGGCGAAGGCGGCTTTGGCCCCGGCAGTGGTCGTTTTGGCGGTCGTCGTCGTCCCGGTGAAGGCGGCTTTGGCGGCACCACGGGCGGCCCTGCAGGTGCAGGCGGCCCTGGCGGTGAAAACATCCAGAGCACCCTGGCCCAGACCATCCGCATGGAGGGGGACCGATACGTCCTCCAGTTCCCCAACAACCCCGTGGCGGACATGCTCAGCATCTATGAGCTGCTGACCAACATCACCCTGGTGAAGGACACCAACATCTTCAACGACGGCGCCCCCGTCAGCCTGGCCACGCCCCGCTCCGTGAGCAAGGAAGAAGCGGTGAAACTCATCGAGGCCACCCTGCTAACCAATGGTTATGCCATCGTCATGGAGCCCGATGGCAAAAGCGCCCGCATCCTGCCTGCGCGCAATCAGAGCGCCAATGCGGTGCAGTTCTCCCACGGTGTGCGCTTTTACACCTCCGCCAAGGAATTGCCGGATGGGGAAACCATCATCTCCTACTTCATGAAGCTGGATTACCTGGACCCCGAAGAAGCAGCCACCATGCTCTCCGGTCACGTTGGTCTCAGCGTCTATGGCCGCATCACTCCGGTGCTCATGCCGCCCGGCCTCCTGCTCACGGAAAGCAGCACCGTCATCAAGCAGCTCATCAGCATCCGCGAGGCGATTGACGTGGGCGATACCGGCTCCTCCCTGGTCACCAAGTTCATCCCTGTCGAATATGCTGAGGCGGCCACCATTGCCCAGATCATCCAGGCCACGCTGACAGCGCAGGCCCAGGAAAAGGAAACCAAAGGCGTGAACACCATCCGTGGCAATGCCGCCAGCGATGGCCGCAACCGCGAAGAGCGGCGCGATGACAACAATAACAACAGCAACAACAACCGCTCCCAGCAGCCCATGATCATCAATGGCCAGGTGGTGCAGGGCGGGGCCAAGGCCCCCATGCCCAGCGCCCAAGTGGTGGCAGACACCCGGCTCAATCAGATCCTCGTCGTCTCTTCCCCAGAAGACTACACCTACATCGCCAGCTTGATTGCCGAATTCGACAAACCCCTGCAAGTGGATGAGCCGTATGAACGCAAACTGAAGTATGCCGCTGCGGTGGACGTGCTCAGCGCCATCACGGATCTCCTTCAAGATACGAACACCGGCGGCACTGTCCAGCTTCCCGGTGGCGGCACCATCCAGCAGCAGCGCACGCAGCCCCTGGCCAGCAGCAGCAGCCAGCTCCTCACCGGCAGAACCACCACCGGCACCCGTGGCGGCCAGGTCCTGGCCACCAGCGGCTCCACCTCAGACGATACGGCCACCGCCACCTCCGCCGGTTCCTCCCGTGCAGACCTCATCCAGGCCCCCACTGAAGACAATGCCCCCATCTCCGTGCTGGTGGGCAAGACCCGCGTGGTGGCGGACCCAATGGCAAACTCCATCCTCGTCATGGGCCGCAAGGAGGCCATCGATAAGGTCAACGGCCTGCTGGACAAGCTGGACCGCAAACCTTCCCAGGTGTACCTTTCCACCGTCATCGGCCAGCTCACCCTCGGTGACGGCTTTGAATTCGGCATTGATTACCTGAGCGCGCTTAACAACAAGGATGGCACGAATTTCAGCGCCGGCAGCGTCTTCACCCGCGATGCCCTTACCAACGCTGTCGGTGACCTCCGCAACAACGCCATCACCAATGCCTTTGGCCCTGCCCAGGGACTGAATCTCTACGGCTCCGTGGGCGACAGCCTGGAGATCTTTGTGACCGCGCTGGAGACCACCAACCGCTTCAAGGTGCTCTCCCGCCCCAGCGTCTTTGCCCTCAACAACAAGAAGGCCTCCATCACCTCCGGGCAGCTCATCCCCGTGCCCTCGCAGACCCTCACCAGCACGAACGGCAATAACAACAATGGCAACAATGTCACCACGACCATCGAGTACCGGGACGTGGTGCTGAAGCTGGAAGTCGTGCCGCTGATCAACGAAGATGGCGAAGTCTCCCTCACCATCGCCCAGGTCAATGACACCGTCATCGGCACGCAGCGCGTGGAGCCTAACGACATCCCCATCATCGGCACGGAGCAGATCGTCACCACCGTCACCGTGCCTGATGGCAACACCATCGTCCTCGGCGGCCTCATTTCCGAGCAGAACAAAAAGGACACCAACGGCGTGCCCTTCCTCAGCCGCATCCCTGGCGTGGGCAATCTCTTCAAGGACAACAAGGACAGCAACTCCCGCAGCGAGCTCATCATCTTCATCCAGCCCAAGGTGGTGACGGACAACCTTTCCCTGCGCAACACCTCCCTGCGCGAAGACTTCCGCACCCAGGTCGGCGCCGATGCCGCCGAGCGCTTCCCGGAAAATGTGGACGTCCAGGCCCCTCGTATCAGCGAAGCCAAAGAGGTGGAACAACTGGAGAGCGCAGCACAGCAGAAGCAGGGCTTTTTCTCCCGCATGTTCCGCCGCAGCAGCACGCCCAAGGCCGTGACACCGCCACCCGGCGTACGGCGCTAGCCCCTGCCCGCAGCAGGCCCTGCCTCCCTTCATCCCGTGTCCCTCAGGCGTATGCGTGAGGGACACTTTTTGTTAGGCGGCATGCCCTGCGGCACCTCACTGCAGCGCCTCTGGCACCTGCCCTACCAGACGGGGCTCGAGACTGATGTTGGTGAAGACCTCCATGAGCTGGCTCAGGGTGACGGTACCGGCCTCATCCATCTCGAAATAAACGAGGTCGTGGTGGGCATCCACCTTGTAACGGACTTGAGGGAAAAGGTCCATCTGGCCGCGCAACTCCAGCAGTCGGGACTCCGCGCGGAGGCCTCGGGCATAAACTTCGATTTCAATCATCCCGGCCTTTTTAACCAAAGGGCGTGAAAACGACCAGCAAAAAACTTGGGGACCGGATCAGGCCTCCAGCAGCCGCTGAATGTCCTCCTGGGTCAGGCGCAGCTTCTCCGTGCGCCCTGTCAGCAATCCCTCAATGAGGGCAGCCTTGCTTTTCTGCATTTCCACGATGCGCTCCTCAATGGTTCCCTGGCAAATCAGCTTGTGGATGAAGACCGGCTTGGTCTGGCCAATGCGATGTGCACGGTCGCTCGCCTGGGCCTCCGCAGCCGGGTTCCACCAGGGATCGTAGTGGATGACGGTATCCGCCGTGGTCAGGTTCAGCCCGGCCCCGCCTGCCTTCAGGCTGATGAGGAAAACGGACACCTGCCCTGCCTGGAAACGACGGATGGGCGTCTCGCGGTCCTGGGTGTCGCCCGTCAGTTTCACAAACGAAATGCGCGCCGCTTTGAGCTGCTCCTCAATGATGGCCAGCATCTGGGTGAACTGGGAAAAGATGAGCACCTTGTGCCCTTCATCAATGAGCTCCGGCAGCAAATCCTCCATGAGGTAGGCGGTCTTGGCCGATTCGGCCATCTTTTGCGCGGCCTCCATTTTTAGGAGCTGCGGATGGCAGCACACCTGGCGGAGTTTCAGCAGCGCATCCAGGACGATGATCTGGCTGCGGTCCAGCCCCTGGGCGGAGATGGCCTCCTTCACCCGCTGGTCCATGGCCGCGCGGATGGTCTCATACAGGTCCGTCTGCGCCTTACCCAGCTCGATGGTGTGCAGGATCTCGGTCTTCGGCGGCAGGTCCTTGGCTACCGCACTTTTGGTTCGGCGCAGCAGCAGGGGCTGGAGCCTGGCGGCCAGTTGCTTTTGGCGCTCGGCATCGCCCTCCTTTTCAATCGGGGTGCGGTAGTAGCTGCGGAAGAAATCCGCATCGCCCAGGATGCCCGGCATGAGGAACTGGAAGAGGCTCCAGAGCTCGCCCAAATGATTTTCGATGGGCGTGCCCGTGAGGCAAAGCCGATGGCGGCTTTTCAGCGTGCTGCACACCTGGGCCACCTTGCTCTTCGGGTTCTTGATGTGCTGCGCCTCATCCAGCGCGACGACGTGCCACTCTACGGGACGGAGGTAATCCGCATCCCGCACCAGCAAAGGATAAGAAGTGATGACCAGATCATAACGGCTGATGCGGCGGAAGTCGCTGCGGCGGTCATCCCCATGCAGCAGCAGCACCCGCAGGTCCGGGGCAAACTTGGCCGCCTCCCGCGCCCAGTTTCGCAGCACAGAGGTGGGGGCCAGGATGAGGCAGGGCCGGTCCATGCGGCCCGCCTCCTTTTCCAGCAGCAGGTGAGCCAGAGTCTGCAAAGTCTTGCCCAGCCCCATGTCATCCGCCAACACCCCATGCAGGCCAAATTCACGCAGGAACTGCAGCCAGCTCAGCCCCTCATGCTGGTAAGGCCGCAGCGCAGCCCGCAGGCCCACCGGGAGCGCCACCTGCGACATTTCGGTGAAGCCTTGAAGGCGGTCCTTCAGCGCGGCCAGTTCGGCTGGCACCCGGATGGGCAACCCATCCAGACTGGCTAGCTGAGCCGCCCGCAGCTTGTCCAAATGCAGCCGCCCGCCCTTGCGCGCAGCCCGGGTGGCCAGCAACTCATCCAGAAACCGCAGCAGCACCAGCAGACGCCGCGCCGGCACGGCCAGCACCGGATTGCCAGCCCCAGGAAGGGCGATGAGGTACAGCTCGTCCAGGTTCGCTTCCAGCTCCGCCGTCGTCAGGCCGCGGTCGATGCAGTCCACCAGCAGCGGCACCAGGGAGATGCGCTCGCCCTGCACATTCACCCCCAGATCCAGGGAGAAGCTGTCATGATTGCCAGCCTCATCCTCCACATCCGTAAACCAGGCTTCTTCCCCGGCTTCATGGATGCTGAAACCAAAATCGGGGGCTATCACGACCTCCCAGCCTTCGGCCTGCAAAAGCGGCACCTCATCCCGCAAAAACTGCGACCAATGCAGTGCCTGATCCCGGTCGCACATGGTGAAAAACGGCACCAGGGACTCCTCCGCACTGGCGTCCGGGATCGCCTGCATCAGGGGCATCAACCGGGACCGCACGAGGTCCGTCAGCAGCAGGCGCTCCACCCGTACATTCCTCGTCAGCGCCCAGGTGCGGCCATCCTCCCCCCGCCAACGTGCCCCCGACTGGCGACCCGGAAGCTGGAACGTCTCTGCACAGCCCTCATAGCTAACGAAGAGCTCTGCCACGCCGATGCTGATGCGCTCCTGAATGGGCTGGCTACGGCCGATTTTCATCTGGGGCCGCACCACCGTGAGGCGGCGCAGGCGCAGTTGCGGGCGCGGTTTGTCATTGTCCACCTGCACCGCATCATCCGCCCCACTGGCCGTGCCCCCCGGTGCCTGGGCCCCCACGGTGCTGCTGCCGGGTCGGGCGATCTTTTCGATGTGCTGGCGACCGGCCTCCACCTCGCACAGGAGCATGAGGGCGGCGGCATGTTCGCACAGCGATCCCGCATGGCAGCTGCACTCCGTCGTGAGATGCAGATCCCCGTTCGCCGCTAGCTTCAGGCGCAGGCGGGCCTCCTCATGCGTGAGGTCGCTGCGGCCCACGGCACCGGCCATTTCCAGCTCCTGCGCACTGACGATGGCCACCGCATTCACCTTCGCATGGAACCGCACCCACTTCGTCGCCGCCTCGATCTGCTGCCGCTTGAAAAGCCACATCCAGGATTTGCGGCGCACTTGAGACCAGAGCTGGGGGAAAGGAAACGAGTCAGGCACGCGGACCGTCTGAAATAGCGTGCACAGCAGCCCTGCCAAGTTCTTTTCCGAAAAGAACCGCGCACAAAAAAAGCCTGCCCGCTGAATCACGGGCAGGCTCTTTGAAATTCGTTTCGCCTTACTGCTTCTCCGGCTTGTCCATCGTCATGTAGGTCATGCCTTTGCGGTCACCGTTCAGAGGATTGAAGGACTGCACACGCATCTCGCGCAGGGCAGTGGCACCGCCGACTTTCCAGACTTTGGAGACTTCAAAGCGCTTCACCAGCTTGCCGCCCTTGTTGTAGGCCTCCATCTTGGCCACCCCGCCGCTGTCCTGGTGCACCCAGAGGTCCACCGTGTAATACGGGCCGCTGACATCCGGTGCCGTCACGCGGACGAGCCAGCATTTGATGCGGGCGGTGGTGAGGCGGGCATTGGCATCCATCAGCTTCACGTTCTTCCAGTAGAGAAAGCGCTGGGAAAGGTCTTCGTAGTTAAAGTCCATGCCGCGCACCGGATCGGCCCCATTTCTCAGAGGCACCTGGCTGCTGCCTCCCGACTTCACCTGCCAGAGAGTGGCCGGTGTGGTGGTGAGATCCAGGTGAATGATTTCTGGTGGCTCGCTGGCAAAACGGAAGCGCATCACCGACTTCGTCAGCGTCAACTCCAGCGGCTCTTCCTTGCCCGTGTCATCATCGCGCAGCTTGCCGGTCATCCTGTGGTCCTGCATGGCGTAACTACGGCGCACCAGGCCGAGGATTTCCTCAGCAGTGGGGGTGGGCTTCTCCTGGGCAAAGGCGGTGGAGGCGAAGGCAAGGGAAGCAAGAAAAAGACGGCGTTTCATGAGATAATCCATAGACCCTGAAGCCAGGGCTTTCATTCAATTGTCAAATCGCAGCAGGCATAAAGGCTGGATGGCATGGAAACCCATGCACTCCTTTTGATCCACCCCAAAGAGGAGGTGACCGATGCCCCAGGCCGCTTTCTTTTATCAGGGCCGTGCCCTACGCCGTGGTCTTGCGGTCCACATTCAGCCCCATCTTGCGATAGAGCGTGGCGATGCTAACCCCAAGCATGGAGGCGGTCTTTTCGCGCGAGCCGTTGTTGTACTTCAGCGTCTCCTGGATGAAAAGGCGCTCCTGGCCACGGATGAAATCATCAAGAGTGGAGCCGATAGGCAACTGGGTGATGCCACCTGCGGAGGAGGTGGTGGGCACCTCGATCTGCTGCGTCACCTTCGTTGGCAGGTCTGCCGGGCGGATGCGGTCGTTTTCAGCAAAGGCGCAGGCACGCTCCACCGCATTGCGCAGTTCGGAGATGTTGCCGGGCCACGGATACTTCTCCAGGAACTCCAGCGCATACGCATCCATGGTCTTGGCGCGTGAATCGGTGCGGTCTGTGAGTTCTTTGAGGAAATGATCCACCAGGGGCTTGATGTCCTCGCGGCGTTCGCGCAGCGGCGGAATCTTCAGCGGAACCACGGAGAGCTTGTAATACAGGTCCTCGCGGAAGGTGCCCTTTTTCGAGGCCTCTTCCAGACAGATGGTCGTGCTGACCACGAGGCGGAAATCGGAACCGTTGCTGTTGCTCCACGCGCTGCGGCGGGCCTGCATTTCGTCCAAAAAGGTGTTCAACTGCGCCTGGATGCGGGCAGGCAGCACATGCACTTCCGCCAAGTGGACGGTGCCGCCGCTAGCCCGGCTGAAAATGCCGCCCTGACCGTTGGTGTGGCCAAAAAGCTCCGACTCCAGCGCCTCTTCTGGCATGGCGCTGCACTGCAGTTCTTTGTAAGGGGCTGCGCCTCGGCGGCTGGCTTCGTGCAAAGCCCGGGCGACCATGTGTTTCCCTACGCCAAATTCCCCCTCCAGGAGTACGGGACTGTCATTGTCTGCCACCCGGCGCACAATCTCAAAGATGCGCTGGATCGCTTCGCTGTGGCCGATCAATTTTGAGGATGCTGCGCTTCGCACGGTGGCGGAGCTGCCCAAAATGGAGTTAGTGACCGCTGTAGAAACATTGTTCCGATTTAAAGCCTGGTTTACCGTTTTAATCAGATCCCCGAGATCAAAAGGCTTAGTGAGATAATCAAAGGCGCCCAGGCGCATGGCCTCCACGGCTGTTTCTACCGTGCCATGACCCGTCACCATGATGACCGCCGTGCTGGGGAACTGCTCCTTGCACATGCTCACCAGATCCAACCCATTGACATCGCCAATCCGCAAATCCACAATGACAAGATCAGGCTGCTGGCTACGGATGGCCGCCATGCCGTCAATGCCAGTGGTGCACCCGAAAACCGTGTGGCCTGCCGCACGGCAAAGCTTGCTCATCAGCTCCAAGATGGCTGCTTCGTCATCAATGATTACCAGTTTGGCCATAATTAGTTAAAAATTGAGAGTCAATTTTGATTATTAAATATGCTAAATGAGCAGCCTGTTTCCGTCAACGGCGTTTCCGTTCACATAGTAAAAATGTAAGGAAGAGTGTAACACCTTGAAGTCGAGAGAGCAACCTAAGGGTGAACCCTCTGCATTCCAACTCAGATTTCGACTCAGACTCATGTCAGACGATTAGAAGCTCCTGACTTTCAAAGGATGACGTGTCTTTAGCAGAAATTATTGCGATTCAGGCATTGAAGTGTTGCCTCTTGGTTTGGCAACTGCTTGCATCGGACCCCAATGCTGAGCCTCGCTGAAAAACAGATCTACATCCTTGCCATTTCTTTGATGGCAGGGCTTTTCGTGGCCGCCATGGTCCGGCTATGGCTGCTCCGCCGCGTGGAAGAACGTCTGCTGAAAAACAAGGATGCCTTGGAAAAGCAGATCGTCCTGCAGCAAAAGGACCTCTTGACCGTGCGCCAGGAATCCAATGCCTGGCGAGTGGAAATGCAGCGCCAGTTTGACCTCTTCCGCCACATGGCCAGCGACCAGCTAGGGGTGGAGGAAAGACGCTTCAACGACCTCCTGGCCCAATCCACCCGGCGCGAGTACGAACTACAAACCGCCCTGGCACTGGCCAAGGACATGTGCATCGAGCTGCCCTCCGCTAAGGCCCGCATCCTGCATCTGGAATCTCTGCTGGGCAGCCCCCGCCCACCGGCAAGTGGCAATGATGGTGGCCTGACAGCGCCTGTCGCCCCCGTGAGCCCCATGCCAGATCTCGGCGGTCCCGAAGTAGCGGCAAGCCCCCCTGCCCCGGAAACGCCTGAGCTTGAATCCCCCATTGCCCCGGCCCCAGACATCTCTGAAGCCCTGCCTGCCCTGGATGACGGCAAGCTGGCCGCACTGGAACAAAAGCTGGCCGAGGCCGAAAGGAAAAACATCTCCCTTCAGCAGACCCTGGCAGCTACCCGGCTACGCCTTCGCCCCCGCGCCAATGCTCCCCGCAAGACCCGGAGCAAGCAGCAGGCCTAGCCCGCCTTTGGTCCATTAACGGCGAACTTCGTCCAGGGCCTGCATTAGGTCCTGCTCCGTCACATCGCTACTCACAAAGGCATCGCCCAGGCGAGGCAGCAGGACAAAACGGATCTTGCCCGTTTCGAACTTCTTGTCCATGCGGGTGATGCGCAGGAGTTCCGCCGTATCGAAACCTTCCGGCAGGCGGGTGGGCAGCTCAAACAAATGCAGAAGGGCGATCATGCGCTCATGGTCACTCGGCGGCAGCCCTGCTTTCTGCACGGACAGCCAGCCCGCCGCCCGCAGCCCGAGCGAGATGGCCTCCCCATGCAGCAGGGTGCCGTAGCCTGCGGCGGCCTCGATGGCGTGCCCCAGGGTGTGTCCGTAATTTAGCAAGGCGCGCAGGCCTTTCGCTTCAAACTCATCGGCCTCCACAATCGCGGCCTTGATGGCGATGTTCTGGCGGATCAGTTCGGCCATATCCCCCTGCCCTTTCGCCACGGCTTCGATGAGGTCCATCATCGCGGCATCGCGGATGCAGGCGTGTTTGATGATCTCGGCAAAGCCCTCGTTCCACTCGCGCTTATGCAGGGAATCCAGCGTCGCCACATCGGCGATCACATGCACAGGCTGATGAAAGGCCCCCACCATATTTTTGGCATCGGGTAGGTTCACGCCCGTCTTCCCCCCCACGCTGCTGTCCACCTGGCTGAGCACCGTGGTGGGCACCTGCACATAGGGAATGCCGCGCTGAAAAATGCTGGCGCAAAAGCCGCCCAGATCCCCGATGACTCCGCCACCCAGGGCGATGACGAAACTTTTCCGGTCCAGCCCGGCCCGCACCATTTCACCGCACACGGTCTGCGCGCTGATGAGCGACTTGCTCGCCTCCCCGGCAGGCACCGTGATGAGATGGGCCGTCTTGCCAGCGGCACGCAGGCTTTCCAGCACCGTTTCTGCATACAGCGGGGCCACGTTAGAGTCGGTGATGACGGCGCAGCTTTTCCGTTCCGGCAGCCGGGTGGCCACCTCCTGGCCGATGCCCGCCAGCAAGCCGCGCCCCACCTGCACCGTGTAGCTGCGCGAGCCTAGGTTGACGGCGACGGACTGGATGGCGGCGGGGACTTCAGACATGGAAAGGAAGCAAGGATGGGGTTGAGCACGGACTCTACCGTGGACTGCGCATCCAGGCAAATCGTTTGCAGCCACGTCTCGCGGCGGAACCAGGTGGCCTGCCGTTTGGCATAGCGGCGTGTGGCCTGCTGCATGGCCTCCACCGCGCCATCCAGGGCCAGCTCGCCCCGCAGATGCGCCTGCATTTCGCGGAGCCCGATGGCCTTTTCCGCCGTCAGGCCCAGGGGCGGCAGTGCGGCCACCTCCGCCAGCAGCCCGGCGGCCAGCATGGTATGCACCCGCGCATTGATGCGGGCATACAGGACCTCCCGCTCCCAGGTCAGCACCACACCGCAGCCTGCGGGTTCGGTTTGTGCAAAGGTCTGGCGCAGGGCGGACTGCGGCTGGCCTGTCTGCAGGCAGATTTCCAGGGCGCGGCTGACGTAGCGCGGATTTGCCAGCGGCACATTGTCCGCTGCCTGCGGGTCTAGCTTCAGCAGCAGTTCCCGCGCCTCCTCCGCCGTCATGGCGGCCACCCTGGCCCTCACTTCCGGGTCCGTCGGCGGCAGCGGCGCCAGCCCATGAGACAGCGCCTTGAGGTACAGGCCAGAGCCCCCGACGATGATGGGCACCCTGCCCCGTGAGGTGATTTCGGCAATCACGGGCAACGCCATCTCCCGATAGCGCTGCGCATCACAGGCCTCCATCAGCGGCAGGACTCCATACAGGTGATGAGGCACGCGCCGAAGGTCCTCCGGGGCAGGTTTTGCCGTGAGCAGATCCATCCCCTGATAAAGCTGGAAGGCATCCGCGTTCACAATCTCACCGCCGATTTCTTCCGCCAGGGCCACGGCCAGCGCCGACTTCCCGCTGGCAGTGGGGCCCACGAGAAAGAAAGGAAGCGAAAACCGGCTCGACATATCTGCACCTAACTGACGTAATCTCTCCTGTCCATGAAACCCCTGCGCCCCCTTCTTTTCACCGCCCTTCTCTGCGCCCCTTTGTCTGCCCAGGAGGCGGCGAGCAGCCCCCAGGAAATGATGCAGCGCCTCTTTGATCCGCAGGCCACCAAAGCCCAGTTCGAAGAAACGGCCAAAAAGGCGGGCATGGCCGGCATCGCCCGACAGCAGATCATCGAGGCCCGGCTCGTCTGGGGCCTGCGCAACCAGGACGCTGCCTGGCTGGAAAAAATGCTGCCCGAGCTGGAAGTGCTCGCCGGGAACTTCGATGCCACCCAGTCCTCCGGTTTTAAAACCGCCGATGAGATCCGCTCCTTCATCTCTTACACGAAGGCCATCATCGCTCAGAACAAGAAGGACGACGGAGCCTTTAAGACCAATATCCTCGAGGCCATCTGGCTGAATCCAGGCCAGGCCCAGATCTTCACCCAGGTCATCCAAAAACAGCGCCTGGAAGCCAAGATGGCCAACATGAAGGTGGACCTAAGCCTCGTCATCAACACTCACGATGGCGAGGCCACCACCCTGGCCGACCAACTCGGTGACAAGAAGGCCCTGCTCGTGGATTTCTGGGCCTCCTGGTGCGGACCGTGCATGAAGCTGATGCCCGAGCTGAAAAAGAAAGCCGAGCTCCTTTCCAAGCATGGCATCGTCGTCGCGGGCATGAACAAGGATGATCAGAATGCCCCCGCCGTCACGGCCAAGGTACGCGAGGAACAGGAAATCACCTTCCCCTGGCTCATCGAGCCCGCCGAGCGCCCCTTCACCAAGCAGCTCGAGATCGAAAGCATCCCGCGCATGATCCTCATCGCCCCAGGTGGCCAGGTCCTCTTCAACGGCCACCCTCAGGACCCCGCGCTCTGGGTGGCGCTGCAAAAGATCAACCCGGACATCAAAGCCCCGTAAACGAGGGCATAAAGAAGGGGGCCTGTGGAATCCACAGGCCCCCTTTTTATTTAAAGTTGGTTACCGCTCACTTCGCAGGCAGCCACTGCACGGCGTCCACCACCACGTGGCCCTTGGTCCCTTCGTTGGTGATTTCCACCCAGCCTGATTTGCCTTCTTCAAACTTGAAGGCGCCCAGGCGGTGAAAGCCGTTTTTGCCGGAAGGCAGCTTCTTCTGGTTCACCACGATCTTGGCATCGCCACCGGCATGGTGAATCGTCACGGGCACATTGTCCGCACGGTTGCTGAGGGCGCTGTAGCAGATGAAGACCTCGTAGCTGCCTGCCTTGGGCAGGGCCGGGGTGAAGCGGGCGCGGGCCTTGCCTTTGTTCTCATTGCTGTCGTGGCGATAGCCGTGCTCGACATAACCAGGAGTGCTGCTGCCTTCAGAGTCAAAACCGGTGAGGTCGGCCTCAGCATCATCCACCACGATGCCTTTAAGGCTGTCTTTTTTAATGGTGGTGACTTCAGGGATCGGCGGAGATTCAAAGTCCAGCATCTGGCCATCCTGCAGCAGGCGTGCCTTCAGCTTCTCATAGTCAATTCCCTGGACGCTCGTGCCCTGCTCGATGGCATGCACCGCCGCAGTGGCAGCACTCTGGCCGGTGACCATGAACACAGGTTCCATGCGGATGCTGCCATAGGAAATGTGGCTAGCGCTGAGGCAGATCGGGACCAGCAGGTTGGTGCATTCTTCAGCCTTCGGGCGGATGCTGCGGTAGCTGATGGGGTAAGGGCGGCTGCGCACCTGCACATCGCCTTCATTGCGCACAAAGCCTTCCTTCGTGACATAACGCTGAATGTTGTGCGAGTCCATGTTGTAGGCACCCATGCCGATGCTGTCCTGTACGATCTCCAGGCGCTTGCAGTTCTTCTCGGTCATCACGTAGTCGCCGATCATGCGGCGGGCCTCACGCACATAGAGCTGGCGGGGGAAGTTGTTATTGTCGGTGAACTCATCCTTGGCCAGGCCCAGCTTTTGAAACGCTTCCTGAATGTGCTTCGGCACACGCGGGTGATGCGCATAGGTCCACATCAGCCCTTTCTGCCAGTCTTCATGCGCCTTCCAGATCTTGGCGCGAGTTTCATAATCCGCCTCTGGATAGTCCCAGTTCGCGCCGATGAAATCAGTGCTGATGGCATGGTTGTTATTCGTGTCCGTCTTGCGGTTAGGCATCCAGGCCGGGGCCCAGGAGATGCGATCATCCCCTGCTTCGACATTGCGCAGCGCCAGCTCAAACATGCGCTCGTCATAGTTCTCCGGCTTTTCCCAGTCGCGACGGTTCGCCGCATCATCCGTGGTGCACATGCGGAAGTTGTAGGCCTGCACCTTGCGGTCGCCGCTGAACTCTTCGCCCGGATCTTTTTCAATGCCTGGCAGCAGCCCGCTGCTGGGATCACCCGGCTTCACATAGGGGTCCACGTTTTTGTTGAACTGGTGGCTGCGGCTGTGGGCCACCTGCACGCCGTTGAGTTGCTCGCCATAAACGCTGTTGGCCTCGCGCCCCACGTGGTATTTCACGCCCGCCTTGGCCATCAGGTCGCCTTCATAGGTCGCATCAATGAACATCGGCCCGATGAACTCGCGGCCGCTTTCCATGATGATCTTGGTGATCTTGGCACCGTCCTTCACCACGCCTTTTTTGAGGTCCAGGCGCTCGCCTTTGACCACCGTCACACTGCCCGCCACAGGCTTCAGCATCGCATCATAGATTTCAGAGGCGGCATGCGGCTCAAAGGTCCACATCGTGTCTTCAGTGCCAGTGTTGCCATGCGGCTTGCGGGCGTAGTAGGCTTCGCGGGTCTCCTGCTTCCACTTGGCGGCATCGCTGTAGAACTTGAAGACATTCGCATAAAACTCACGCGACATGCCGCCGATGGCCTTCTTGTTGCCGATGTCCGTGGCACCGAGGCCGCCCGTGGTCAGGCCGCCGAGGAACTGCGTGGGCTCAATGAGGATCGCCTTCTTGCCCATGCGGGCCGTCTGGATGGCTGCGGTGATCCCGCCGGAACTCCCGCCATAAATGATGACATCCGCAGAATCCGCCGCCGCCAGCAGCGAGGGCAAAAGGAGAAAAGAAGCGATAAAAGAACGTGTCATGGTGAGCAGAGAAAGCCGTCCCTCGATGGCAGGATCTTTCAGGCAAGTGAGCGGAAAGGCCATTTTGGAGCGTGGCGAGGGCTGGCCAAGCTTTGGCAAAAGAAGAAAGCGCTGTGCGGGTTTTGCCAGAGATTCATTTTGTGCATTGACCTGCTTGGTGAGGCTTCGGTACTGATGCTGCATGAACCCAGATCTGATTCAGCAAAACGGAGAGCGAACCTTTAGCGTTTCCGTTTGGATGTTCCAATCCGTAGGCTGGTTCGGCTTCGTCTTCTTTTTAGCCATGGCGCTGGGGGCCGGGTTTAGTGGTGAGACAGGCGTGGCCGTGGGGTTCTTGTTCTTTGTGTTGATATCATTTCCCATCTTGTTGCTCAGCGGACCCATCTCAATCTCGGCATCGGGGATGGACGTTTTGACAAGGTCAGGACGCTACAGCATGAAATGGAACGAAGTGGACCGCATCGAAACTGGCGCGAGCATGATGGTGCTGTTCGCTGACCGACGCAGGCTCTGCATCCCTCTGTGTAAATTCTGGTCGGGGGTTGACCGGGAGCCAACCTTGTTATTGTTCCAACGGATCCTCGATGAACTTCAGATTGAGATGAAGCCCAGCATACGGGCAGACTATCTTTTCCCCAAGGGAACTCGCGTGCCATTGTGATGTTTAACTACTGGTGTAATGACCACCAGCTTGCCGATTTTTGATCCTGGCTCAGGATGAGGCGTATCCTGAGACAGCTTCCGGTTTCCTCCATGAACATCTTCCCCCTCATCGTCCGTTATGGCACCATCGCGGTCGCCGTCTTTGGCGTGTTCAGCATGTCGCAGGTGCTGGATCAGATCCGAGCCCAGGACACCGTGATCCCTCCGCCGCCGGTCAAACCGCCGGAGAAACCTGTGGGCACCCGGCTTGCCGCCACGGGCATCATTGAGGCACGCGAAGAAAACGTGGCCATCGGCACCCCCATTGCCGGACTGGTGACAAAGGTCATGGTGAAGGTGAGCCAGCAGGTGCATAAGGGCGATGCCTTGCTGCAACTGGATGATCGCGAACTCCAGGCCCAACTCATCCAGGCCCAGGCCGCCATTGCGGTGAACCAGGCACAGCTCGATGTCGCCCTGGCCCAAAAGCTCAAGGTGCAGGACAATCTGGATCGCCTGAAATCCATCACCGACCAGCGCGCCGTGAGCCAGGATGATGTGCTCAACCGCACCAATGACCTCACCGTGGCTCAGGCCCAGGTGGGCTCCGCCGAGGCCTCCCTGGCTGCGGCCCAGGCCGATGTGAAACAGATCCAGTTGCTCATCGAGCGCCTAACCATCCGCGCCCCCCGACCCGGCACCATCCTTCAGGTGAACATCCGCGAAGGCGAATACGCCTCCATTCAAAACCGCCTGGCCGCCATGATTCTAGGTGATCTGGACAAGCTGCAAATCCGCGCCGATGTGGATGAACAGAATGCCATGCAGGTGCGCAAGGATGAGGACGCGGTGGCTTATGTGAAGGGCGACTCCAAGACAGCCTTCCCGCTGAAATTTGTGCGCATCGAACCTTTTGTGATTCCCAAACAATCCCTCACCGGAGCCAGCACAGAGCGCGTGGACACCCGTGTTCTCCAGGTCATCTACGAACTGCAAATTCCCCAGGGCAAACAGCTCTATGTGGGCCAGCAGGTGGATGTCATGATTGGTGGTCAAAAACCCGCCGCCCCCAAATCATGAACTTGGTCGAACTCGCCCAACGCCTGCGTCAAACCCGTCTCGACAAGGGGCTGACGCTGGATGAAGTCGCCGCCGCTTCCGGGGTCGGCAAAGGCATCCTTTCCAAGGTGGAAAACTTTCGCGTCACCCCCACTCTGCCGACTCTCGCCAAACTCAGCGAAGCCCTTGGGGTGAAGCTTTCCGTGCTGCTAGATGGCCTGGATGCACGCCCCCGGATCAGCATCGTTCGCCGGGGTGAAAGGAAGCTCATCGAGCGCGACCGCACCCAGTCGAACATTGACTATGAATCCCTGGCCCACCGGCGTGCCGACCGAGCCATGGACCCCTTTGAACTGCGCATCCCCGCCCGGGGTGGCCGTGTGGAGGCCATGCCACATGAAGGCGAAGAATTTCTGCTTGTCCTGGAAGGCCAGGTCGCCTTCGAATTCGACCAGGAGACCTATCACCTGGAAGCCGGGGACAGCCTCTATTTTGATGCAGAGACCAATCACCGACTTTTCAATGAGACGGCGAAGGATGCGCGTGTGCTGTGCGTGTTTTTGGGACGGCGGTATTGAGCAGTAAATCCGTCATCGGTTAGGCCGTTCCGTCAGCCGACTGGCCTATGTTTTGAAGAGATGCCCAAAGTTCTTCACTTTCTAATGTGCCAACATTGTTTCTTGAAAGAAACAATATGATCTCTAAGTTTAACCTGTCATGACACCTCCAAACCGCCCCATTGAGTCGCCGCTGAACCGTCGTGACTTCGTGACCTCGGCTCTGGCTTTCGGGGCGGGAACGGCCTTTTCAGCCACAGGCGAAAGCCAGAAAGAGGTGCCGCTGCTAGGCCCCATCGTCGGGCACACCGAAGAGAACAGCAGCATCCTTTGGATGCGTGCCCAAGTGGCCGGAGAGTATGTGCTGGAAGTCACCCCAGAGGCAGGAGGCGAAGCCACACGCGTCAAAGCCCAGGCCAAGGCCGAAAACGATCTCTGTCTGCACTGGCAGGTCGCTGGCCTGGAGGCAGGCACCCGCTATCGTTATCGTGTACTGGCAGGAGGGAAACCCCTCGCAGCAGCCGACGCCCAAGTTTTTGCCACCGCTCCCGCAGCCTCCACTCCCACCAAAGTTCGCTTGGCCATCAGCTCCTGTGCCAAAGAAGATGCTGGCAGCCGCGCCGTGTGGAAACGCATGGCGGAAGAAAAGGTGGATGCCGTCGTGCTCATCGGGGACACGCCCTACATCGACAGTACCGATCTGGCCGTGCAGACCCGGCGGCATCAGGAGTTTGCCGCCGTGCCGGAGTATCAGGAACTGCTGCGCAACCGCCCCTGCTGGTGGACCTGGGATGATCATGACTTTGCCGGAAATGACAGCTCAGGCCTGGCCGTGGGGAAGGAAAACAGCCGGCTGGCCTTTACTCGTTACCGTCCGCAAGCCTCCTTTGGCGATGGCCAGGAAGGCATCTATACCAGCTTCCGATATGGCCCCGTGGAGGTCTTCATGATCGATGCGCGCTGGTTCACCATGACCGCCGTGTCTTACGCTAGTCCCACGAAGCCCACTTTGTTAGGCCTGGCCCAGTGGCAGTGGCTCCAGAAAAAACTTCTGGCCTCCACCGCCACCTTCAAGCTGCTGGCCTGTGGCATGATCTGGGATGACAAGGAGAACAAGGAGCTGGATGACTGGGGCAGCTACATGCACGAACGCAAGGCGCTGGAGAAGTTCATCGGCGACCACAAGATCCCAGGCGTGATCTACATCGGCGGGGACATCCATGCCAGCCGCGTGCTGAAGTATCCCACCCAAAAAACCGTGGGCTATGACCTCATGCAGTTCATCGCCTCCCCCATCCACAGCAGCACCATCGCCTTACTGAATGTGTACCACCCGGACCTCGTTCGCAGCGCCGTGGAACCCCACGTGTTTCTCATCATGGACATTGACTCCACCGTGACACCCGCCCGCCTGAGCGCCGAGCTGGTAAACAAGGATGGAGAACGCGTCTTTACCTACACCCTGAACCTTTCCGACCTCACCCCAGCCTAACCACTTATGCCAAACGCCGTCTCTTTCTCCGTCAACGGGCGCACCTACACTCCGCCTGCACGCCCCATCGCCGTCATCTGCCTGGATGGCTCTGCCGATGAATACCTGGATGTCGCCCTGGCCCAAGGCCGCATGCCCCATCTTGCTCAATTGAGCCTCCAAGGCTGGCGCGGTTTTGCCCGGGCCGCCATGCCCACCTTCACCAACGTCAACAACTCCAGCATCGTCACGGGCGTGCCACCCAGCGTGCATGGCATCGGCGGCAATTTCTTTTACGACACCACCACCGGCCAGGAAGTGATGATGAACTCCGCCCAGTATCTGCGTGCGGAGACGATCTTCCGCCACGCTCAATTGGCTGGCCGGAAGGTGGCCGTGGTCACCGCAAAAGAAAAGCTGCGGGACATCTTTGCTTCGGGCCTCATCTCAGAAGGCGGCATCGCCTTCTCCACGGAGAAAGCACGCTCCGCCGTGATGGAGACGCACGGCATCGCGGATGTGGAGGCCTTGTGCGGTCCTCAGCCGGAGATTTATAGCGGTGAGGCCAGTGTCTATGTCCTGCGCGCCGGGGCAGCGCTGCTGGCCGCTGGGCGGGCCGATTTCCTGTATCTTTCGACCACCGACTACATGCAGCACAAGCACACCCCACAGGAACCGGAGGTGGTAGATTTTTACGCGGCGATTGATGCGGAAATCGGCAAGCTGCTGGCCCTGGGAGCCATTGTGGGCGTGACCGCGGATCACGGCATGAATGACAAACAGACCGCCGAGGGAACCCCCAATATCATCTACCTGGAAACCGAACTGGAAGCCGCTTTTGGAACAGGCTTCCGCGTCATCCTGCCGATCACGGACCCTTACGTGGTGCATCACGGCGCCCTCGGTTCCTTTGCCCAAGTCCACGTGCCGGAGAGGGCCGACATCCCTGCCATCCAGCGCTGGCTGGCACTGCGAAAGGGCATCTCCGAATGCCATGACCGCAGCACGGCGGCACGCCTGATGGAACTGCCCGAAGACCGCATGGGAGATCTCGTGGTGGCCAGCGGTCGGGATGTGGTGCTGGGCCGTTCTCCTGACTGGCATGATTTGAAGGCCATCGAAGGCGGCCTGCGCAGCCATGGCGGGCGCTATGAAGAGATGGTGCCGCTGCTTTTCAGCGAGCCTCTGAATGCCGCCTATGCCAGCCGAGCCAGAGCGGATGTGCGGAACTTCGACATCTTCGAAATCACCTGCAACGGCACTCACGCAGCATGAGCCTCACGCCCCACAGCGATCCCAGCTTCAAGCATGCCCAGTGGCGGGTGCTGGGCGCTGTGATGTTCTGCTACCTGTTTTACTACACAGGACGGCAGACCTTTGGGTTTGCCATTCCCGGCATCCAAAAGGAACTCGGCCTGAGCAAGGAAACGCTGGGCTGGATCAGTGCCGCCATGCTGTGGAGCTATGCCCTGGGGCAGGCCATCAATGGCAATCTCGGAGACCGCTTTGGCGGTCGGCGGATGATGGCCCTGGGTGCAGGGGCTTCGTTTCTGCTGAACTGGCTGACGAGCTTTGGACTCGGCTTTAAAAGCCTGGCCACAGCCTGGGGGCTCAACGGACTGGCCCAGAGCATGGGCTTTGCACCCGGCAGCCGCCTGCTCTCGAACTGGTT
The DNA here is from genome assembly GCF_039542385.1 of Prosthecobacter algae. NCBI lineage: Bacteria > Pseudomonadati > Verrucomicrobiota > Verrucomicrobiia > Verrucomicrobiales > Verrucomicrobiaceae > Prosthecobacter > Prosthecobacter algae. Next base: position 235,739 of record NZ_BAABIA010000009.1, read on the forward strand.
CGGCGCGCATGAGCGAGGCAAGGCCTTTGGTTTTTATGTGCTCGCCGCCGGCCTTTCCTCCGTGCTCTCCTTCGTCACATCTTTAGTTATTCTCGATGTACTGAAGCTGGACTGGCGCTGGATCTTTCGCCTGCCCGTCATCCTGATGCTCATCGGCGGGCTGGCTGTCTGGATCTTTGCCCGCGACCGGCCTTCACGCGCAGGCTTTGCCGACTTCGAGGATGATGCCGGAACCCCGGATGCCCAGACACCCGCCACCCAGGAAACCTCCTGGCAGCGTTACGCCAGCGCCTTGACGAATGGACGTCTGCTGCTGGCAGGGCTGGCCATCGGCTTTCAGAACACCGTGCGTTATGGTCTGCTCATCTGGGTGCCGGTTCACTTTCTCGGAGAGGACTTTAAAAGCGGCCCGGCGGGCAAATGGATCAGCGTGGCCCTGCCCCTGGGCATGGCACTCGGGGCCGTGGCCAGCGGCTGGATCTCGGACCGATTTTGCCAGTCGCGCAGGTCTGGGGTTATCGCCTCTTTCATGGTACTGGCCTCCATTTCTGCCGCTGCCATGTATGTGCTTCCACGTGGTCATGCACTGGGACTCCCGCTGCTGTTTTTATGCGGCTTCTTCGCCTATGGCCCCCAGTCCGCCTTTTGGGCCTTGGCACCTGATTTGTTAGGCCGGGCACGCGCTGGCACAGCCGTGGGCATCATGAACTGCTTTGCTTATGCCATGGCTGGCCTGGGCGAGCCGCTGGTGGGCTGGTGTGTGCAGCACAATCCCTGGTCCGCCACACCGGGCGTGGAAAACACCGCCCTCGTCTTTCCCATCGTCGCCGTCTTCGCCCTGTGCAGCGCCTTTTTAGCCCTCTTCATCCGCCGATGAATCACGCCCGCATCCAGCTTTTTCAAGGCCCCGGCCTGCCCTTCGAATCCCGCACTATCCCACTGCCGGACACACTGAATCCTGGAGAAATCCTGGTGGAAATCAGCCTAGCCACCGTCTGCGGTTCCGACCTCCATACCGTCTCCGGTCGTCGAGGTGCACCGACTCCCTGCGTCCTGGGGCACGAAGCCATTGGCCGCGTCGTGGCCAGTGAACGGGCTGGTTTCAGCGAAGGTCAGCGCGTCACCTGGACCCTGGCCGACAGTTGTGGAAAATGCCCCGCCTGCACCCAATGGGGGTTGCCACAAAAATGTACCCACCTCTTTAAGTATGGGCATGCAGCCCTGGGCGATGGATCCGGCCTCAATGGCTGTTATGCCAGCCACATTATCCTGCGGGCTGGCACCTTCGTTCTGCCCGTGCCTGACAGCCTGCTGGATACCCTGGTGGCCCCGGCGAATTGTGCGCTGGCAACGATTGTGAATGCTCTCGAAGAGCCCTTGAAAGATCCTTCCATTCTCCGCACAGCCCTCGTTCAAGGCGGTGGCCTGCTGGGTCTTTATGCCTGTGCCTGGCTGCGTTATCGCGGTGTCGAGCGAGTCTTCTGCACAGACCTTTCGGAAGAGCGGCTCGCCCTGGTGCCTGAGTTTGGCGGCATCGCCATACCGGCCAATGAGAGCATGAAAAAACGCATCCTCGAAGAATCAGGCGGTGGGGTGGACTTGGCCCTGGAGGTCGCCGGTTCTGCCGCTGTGATCCCAGACGGGATCGCCTTGCTCCGCCCAGGTGGCACCTATGTGTGGGCTGGCATGGTGCATCCGCAAACAGCGCTGAACCTGACCGGAGAAGCCGTGCTGAGAAAGTGCCTCACCATTCGGGGCGTGCACAACTATGCGCCACGTCACCTGACCACCGGCCTGGAATTCCTCGCCGCTCAGCAAGATCGCCTGCCGTTTGAAAAACTAGTGAGTCCGGCCCTGCCGCTTGCTGCCCTGGACGAAGCCCTCACCCTCACGGAAACGCGCCGCTGGCTGCGCGTCTCCATCGCCCCTTAAAACACTTTTTGTTATGCCACTTGATCTCCCCAGTTACGTCGCCGGCGTCGCCATTGAGAGCGAAGACCGTCTCGAAGTCTTCAACCCCTGGAACAACGCACTGGTGGGCCGTGTCGCCCGCATCACCCCGGCCCAGCTTGAAGAAGCCATCCAAACCAGCCTGCAAGCAGGCACGGCACTCACGCGCTATCAGCGCAGCGTCATCCTGCAGCAAACCGCCAGCGCCTTGCAGGAGCGGAGTGAAGAATTTGCCCAGCTCATCACCGCCGAATCTGGCTTGTGCCTGCGTGAGACGCGTTATGAGGTGGGCCGCGCCTGCGATGTCTTCCGCTTTGCGGCCATGGAGGCACTCCGAGATGATGGAGAGATCTTCTCCTGCGACATTGCTCCGGGCGGCAAAGCTCGGAAGATTTTCACCACGCGCGAACCCTTGCGCCTCATTGCCGCGATCACCCCCTTCAATCACCCGCTCAATCAAGTGGCGCACAAACTGGCCCCGGCCATCGCCGCAGGGGCTCCGATGATCCTGAAACCTTCGGAGAAAACACCCCTCACTGCCGTGCGTCTGGCGGAGGTTCTGTATGCCAGCGGACTGCCCGGCTGGATGCTCAGCGTGATTCATGGCGATTTGGAGAGCATCACCCGCCCCATGATCCGGGATGAGCGCATTGACCTCGTGACCTTCACAGGCAGCGCCGCCGTGGGGAAGGACATCGCCGCCACGGCAGGTTATAAAAAACTATGCCTGGAACTGGGAGGCCACTCCCCCATGCTGGTGCTGGAGGATGCCGATCTGGACCTCGCCGCGCTGCTGGCCTGCGAAGGCAGCTTCCGCAACAGCGGCCAGCGCTGCACCTCCGCCCGCCGCCTGCTGGTGCATCAGGCAGTCCTGACCGAATTCACGGAGCGGTTCGTGGCCAAAGCCGCCGAGTATGTGTGCGGAAACCCCGCCGATGAGGCCACCCGGGTGGGCACGGTGATTGATGAGCGCTCGGCCATGAATCTGGAAAAAGCGGTACAGGAGGCGCTGGCCTCGGGCGCTCAGCTTTTGGCCGGAGGCACGAGAACTGGAGCCCTTTTTCAGCCCACCATTCTGGCCAATGTCTCACGGACCTCCTACATCGCCCAAAACGAGTGCTTTGGTCCCATCGCCCCGATTTTCCCGGTGAGCGACCTGGAGGATGCGCTGACTCTGGCCAATGCCACGCCCTATGGCCTCAGCTCCTCGGTCGTCACCCGCAGCCTGGAATCCGCCCTCACCGCCGTGAAACGCATCCGCGCTGGCACGGTGAACATCAATGAAATCCCGGGCTACCGGCTGGAGCTCTCCCCCTTTGGCGGAGTGAAGGACAGCGGCCTGGGCATCAAGGAGGGGGTCGTGGAAGCCATCAAGTTCATGTCCACCGTGAAGACCTTTTCCCTACCCTGGTAAGAGTTTCACGGTGACTGGTTTCTCATTTGCGAAAACCTCCAGTCCCCGCCAATCTGGGGGCCGATGACTCAGGAAGTGCTTACACAGGAGAGAACTTGGCAGGGAACCGCAGTTTCCTCCGGTGTCGCCCATGCCGTGGTGCATGTGCTGAGAGAAGACTTCGATGAGCCGGATGCCGACCCAATCACCGCTGAGGAAGTGGAGGCCGAACTCGCCCGCTGGCACACCGCCATGGATGCCACCCATCGCGAGATCGAGCAATTGAAGGAGATGGTCTCCACCGAGGAACGCAGCGCCGAGGCGGACATCTTTGACACCCACCTCCTGATCCTGGAGGACATGTCCATCCGCAAGCATGTGGAAAAGACGGTCCGGGAAAAGCTGATCTGCGTGGATGCGATCTACTACCGCCTCATGTGCAAGCACATGGACGCCCTGCGCGGCTTGGCGGACTCTTACCTGCGCGAGCGCTTTCTCGACATCAAAGACATCACCCACCGCGTGATGCGGCATCTGCGCGGCGAGCTGCTGCAGCACCCCATGTTTGATGATCCCGTGATCATCGTCGCCCACGATCTGACACCGTCAGACACCGTGCAACTGGACCGCAGTAAGGTGCTCGGTTTTGCCATCGAAACCGGCAGTGGCAATTCCCATGCGGCCATCATCGCCCGCTCCCTGGGCCTGCCCGCCGTGGTGAGGCTGCATGGCATCACGGATGAACTCCACTCCGGCGACCCTGTGCTGCTGGATGGTGATGAAGGCGCCCTGATCCTCAATCCCACCCCGGCCACCCTTTCCAAATATCGCTCCCGTGAGCAACTGGCAGAAAAGCGCGATGACGCCCTGCATGAGACGCGGCATCAGCCCTCCGTCACGCTCGATGGCATGGCCATCCAGGTGTGCGCGAATGCGGAATTCGTGGAAGAAATGGGCGACATCCGCGACAGCGGCGCTGCCCATGTGGGTCTGTTTCGCACCGAATTCCTCTACCTGGAAGATCCCGCAGGCACCGAGGACTGGCTGGCGGACAACTACACCCGCGCCGTCAAAATCATCGCCCCTGGGCAGGTCATCTTCCGCACCCTGGACATCGGCGGGGACAAGGTGGACGAGCAACTGGCCAGCGAGCAGGAGCCGAACCCCTTTCTCGGTTGGCGGGGCATCCGCGTTTCCCTGGGCCGCCGGGACATGTTCAAACGCCAGCTCCGCGCTCTGCTGCGGGCAGCCGCCCACGGTCCCATCGGCATCATGTTCCCCATGGTCAGCGACGTGGGAGAGGTGCGGGCCGCCAAGGAACTGCTGGCCGAATGCGCCAATGAACTCAGCGCCGAAGGTTACCCACCTCCCCAGCAGGTGGAAATCGGTGCCATGATCGAAATTCCCAGCGCTGCCCTCACGGCGGACCTCATCGCCACCGAGGTGGATTTCTTCAGTCTCGGCACCAATGACCTCGTCCAGTACACCCTGGCGGTGGATCGCCTAAATGAACGTGTGGCAGATCTTTATAGCCCCACCCACCCGGCTGTCTTGCGCCTCATCGCGCTGACGGTGGAGGCCGCCCGGCGGGCAGGCATCCGCGTGTGCATTTGTGGTGAAATGGCGGCGGATGTGGAAGTGCTGCCGCTTCTCATCGGCCTCGGTTTGGATGAACTCAGCGTCTCCACAGGCCAGATTTCCCGAGTGAAGCATGCCATCCGCAAGCTGAATGCCTCCGAATGCCGCTCCATCATCGATGCCTGCCGCCACCTCGGCTGCCCCAAGGAAATCCTGGGCCTGAGCCGGACCATGGCCCATGAGATGTATCCGGATCTGTTTGAGTGATCCCTTAAAATGAAGAAGCGCAGGCTGTTTCCAGCCTACGCCTCTTACTTGGGAGTTTTTGGTTGTCTCACTGATAATAACGTCACCAAGACGATTTTTGGATGTCCCAATCTGTCTCTCGAGGTCAGAAGGAAACCTGCTTGAGTTTTGTCCCGCCGCCGTTAGCGAAGCGTATCCCAACCCCCGATATGCCCACCGACTCCGACATCCGCCAGGCGCTGGCCCAGGTACGTTACCCAGGCTTCAGCCGCGACATCATTTCCTTTGGCCTGGTCAAAGACATCACCATTGAGGGTGGCAAAGTCACCGTGGAGATTTCCGTCGCCACGCGCGATCCCAACATCCCGCGCCTCATCCACGAACAGGCGGTGGACGTTTTGCAAAAGCTGCCCGGCGTGACTGAGGCCAAGCTGAATTTCGACATCAAGGAGCCGCCAAACCCCGTGGCAGGCTCAGCCGACCGGCTTCCGAAATCCTCCATTCCTGGCGTGAAAAAAGTCATCGCCGTCGGCTCCGGCAAAGGCGGCGTGGGCAAAAGCACCGTTGCCTCCAATCTCGCCGTGGCCCTGGCCAAAACAGGTGCCCGCGTGGGCCTGTGTGATTGCGACCTCTACGGCCCCAGCATTGCCCACATGTTCGGCACCACCGAGCGCCCGTTTCAGAATGAGGAGCAGCAGATCGTCCCCATCGAGAAATACGGCATCCAGCTCATGAGCATGGGCTTCCTTTTGGAAGATGACGCCGCCGTGATCGTGCGTGGGCCCATCGCCACCAAGTACACCCAGCAGTTCCTCCGCCAGTGCGCCTGGGACAATCTGGACTACCTCATCATTGACCTGCCTCCGGGCACCGGCGACATCCAGCTCACCATTGTGCAGACCGTGGCTCTGGACGGGGCAGTCATCGTCACCACCCCGCAGGAAGTGGCCCTGATTGATGCTCGGAAAGCCGTCTCCATGTTCCAGAAAGTGAACGTGCCCATCCTCGGCATCATCGAGAACATGAGCTACTTCCTCTGCCCCAGCGATGGCCAGATCTACCACATCTTTGGCAAAGGCGGCGGTGAGCACGAGGCGAAGCGCCTCAGCGTGCCGCTGCTGGGCCAGATCCCCATCGAGATGACCGTGCGTGAAGCTGGCGATGAAGGCCACCCCATCGCCCTCGAAGACGTCACGGACTCTGCGGCTTCCGCAGCCTTCCTGGGCATCGCCACACAGATCCGCAGCGTCGTCCCGGCTTAACCCGCTAGCCCAGATCGGGGGCTTGATCACAGGCTCCCGCACGCATTTACCACCGAGAAGAGGGCCCATTCGGCCCCCTACGTGCGCTATTGCCCCACGGACGGCTTGCACTTCGCCCCATCCGAGGCGAACGGAACGGTCCTACCTGTGAAACTGCACTACCACCTTATCGCCCAGATCATCAGCTCCCTGCGGGACGTCTTTGTGGACCGCCGCTACGCCGACAAGGTGGTGGAGTTCGCCTTCAAAAGGCACCCGAAATGGGGCAGCCGCGACCGCCGCCTCTTCGCGGAAGCCATTTACGAAATCGTCCGCCACTGGCGCTGGTACTGGCACCTCGCTGGCCTGCCAGATTCTGAGCATAACCACCCAGAACTCCTCACTCCGGAAAAGCTCTGGCACGTCTGGAGCGCCTACTGGATCATGGCGGAAAACGAACTGCCGTTCTTTGATGAAGTGAATGGTGTCCGCCGGGCATCCATCATCGAGCGCTCCAAGCAAGAGGTCTCCCCTGCCCTGCGCCATTCCATTCCAGACTGGATGGAAGCCCGCCTCGGCCGTGAACTCGGAGCCTCCTGGCCCGCCATCCGCGAAACCCTGAACAAGCCTGCCGATGTCTATCTGCGGGTGAACACGCTGAAAACGGAACGCCGCAGCCTCAAAACACGTCTGTCCCAGGACGGTTTCACCACCGAAACGCTGAAGGAAATCCCCACCGCGCTGCATATGCGCCAGCGCTACAATGTCTTTGGCATGGCCGCCTTCAAAGAAGGCATGTTCGAGGTCCAAGATGCCTCTTCCCAATGCGTGGCCCCTTTCCTCCAGGTGGAGCCCGGCATGAAAGTCGTGGACGCCTGTGCTGGTGCCGGGGGCAAAACCCTGCATCTGGGAGCCCTCATGCAAAACAAGGGCAAAATCATCGCCCTGGACGTGCATGACTGGAAACTTACCGAACTGCGCCGCCGTGCCGCCCGTGCAGGTGTGGACGTGGCCGAAACCCGCGTCATCGAAGGTACCAAGACGCTGAAACGTCTGGCCGGTTATGCCGACCGCCTGCTGCTGGATGTTCCCTGCTCTGGCCTGGGCGTGCTGCGCCGGAATCCCGATGCCAAATGGAAACTCAGCAACGAGGAGATTGACCGCCTCATCATCGAACAGCAGGACATTTTGACCCGCTACAGCGCCCTGGTGAAACCCGGTGGAAAGATGGTCTATGCCACCTGCTCCATCCTTCCTGGGGAAAATGAGCTGCAGGTGCAAAAGTTCCTCGCCGCCCATGGCGACCAGTGGACGCTGGAGGAAGAACTGAAAATCAATCCCGCTGAAACGGGGCACGACGGCTTTTACGCCGCTCGCCTGCTGCGTAAACCGGCTGCCCCCACCCCACCACCTGTCGTCGAAGCTCAGGAAGCTCCGGTTGAAGCCCCTGCACAGGAAGCTTGATCCTGGGTGCCTTTTTCTTCCAGAATCCGCCTTCTGCCGCGTTTAATCGTTCCCACCATGAAAGCCCTCCTTCTCCCGCTTCTCGCGCTCGGCGTCGTCGCCGCGTTCACCCTGGCTGCCGATCCCGCCTCCTCGCCACCCCTGAAGGTGCTGATGGTCACCGGCGGCTGCTGCCACGACTACGAAAACCAGAAGATGATCCTCGCCGAGGGCCTCAGCGCCCGCGCGAATGTCGAATTCACCGTCGTCCATGAAGAAGGCCCCGAGGGCAAAAAGGACAAGATGCACAAGATCAGCATCTATGAAAAAGAAGACTGGGCCAAGGGTTACGACGTCGTCCTGCACAACGAATGCTTCGGCGGCGTGACCGATGTGGAATTCGTCAACCGCATCGCCAAGGCCCATCACGACGGTGTGCCAGCCGTCATGCTGCATTGCTCCACCCACAGCTACCGCGCCGCCCAGACGGACGAGTGGCGCAAGTGCCTGGGCCAGACCTCCATGAGCCATGAGAAGAACCGTGATCTCCTGGTCAAAAACGTCGCCCCAGAGCATCCCGTGATGAAAGGATTCCCGAACGAGTGGCTCGACAAAAAGGACGAACTCTACAAAAACGACAAGCTTTGGGAAAACTTCGTACCCTTGGCCAAAGCCTTTGGTGAAGACACCCAAAAAGACCACTTCCTCGTCTGGGTGAACAGCTACGGCAAATCCAAGGTCTTTGGCACCACCATGGGCCACAACAACGAAACCATGAGCGCCCCAGTCTTCCTCGACCTCGTTGCCCGTGGCCTGCTCTGGTCCTGCGGCAAGCTCAACGACGATGGCAAGCCTGTGGCTGGCTATGAGTCGAAGCAAAAGTAAGCACTCCCCAAAGCCCTTCCCTTCCAATCCCACGGGTTCACGTCCGTGGGATTTTTTGTGTCCGCAGCCTTGTGGAGCGGTGATGACCAAAAAGATCTTGCCCCCAATAGGCATAAAAAAACTGCGGCCAGACATCATATCTGACCGCAGTTAATAAAATCACACTCTCAGTTAGGCTGGACGGGACACCAGACGGGAAACCATCTCGCGCACATGGGAAGCCTTCGACTGGCGTGGCTTCAGGATCGCCAGGCTCTTCGCATACGAACCCCACTTCAGGATACGGATGCTGACCTTGCGCACACCCCAGGAGCGCATCGAACTCGCGCTTGGCTTGTACAAATCAATCGTTCGGGTCCCTACAAGTGCAGAACCGTAGTCGTCCACAATGTAGAGGGCATTGTCGCCTTCGATCTGAAAGACCGTCCCCACGGGATACACAGACCAGTCTGCCGCAGCACTGCGCAGTTGACCATATTTCAGGCTCGTGCCAGCCGCCGTTCGGGCACCGTATTTGATGTGGTCCGCTTCACTGTGTGTGTAAGCGGTGGTGCGGATACCTGGGAGGATCTGCCCTGTTGTGCCTGCTGGCGTTGTGGCTGGAAGCTTGACTTCTCCCGCGAGGGACTGTGCGCACATAGCTGTCAGGCAAAGAAGGATGGATCGTGTCAAATCGTAGTTGGGTTGTTTAGTCGCGCTTTGTTGGGTTGGTTGTCCGCCAAAGGGACCGCTACAGTGCCTTCCTTCACCCCTGTGTCAACCATGTAATTACCACACCAACCACACTTGATGTTCGGCAGTGAAGTTATTCACAACAGCAAAAAAATAAACACACTCCTTGTTCGGCCCGCAACACCTTTGGTTAATCCTTGTGCACCCGATGCAGCTTCAGGCCAAAATTCCCCTTCTCACGCCACAGGGCATAAAAGCGCACATGCTCCCCTTCATAGCTCACAAAAGGCAGCCTCAGGAAGCCACGCTCAATCACCGCCCAATTCCAGCCACCACCACGCCGAAACACCGCCCCAGGCTCTTTCCCGAGCCTAACAAAATCTTTGTCATGAACACCAATGACGTAAAAAGTGAAGTTGTGCAAAGGGTTCCGCAACTGCCATAAGGGACCGCGCAACCCCTGCCCAGGTCGATACCATGACGGAGGCACCGGATCATCGGCATTGCCTAACCACCAGACAGGATTCCATTTCTGCGTCCCACCCAGGGGTGGCTGGGCCGCATGAAAAAAAGAGGCATCCGGACGGCGCTCCACAGACGAATAACTGGGGGACATGCAGCTCACCAGTATCATCACCGCCAAGCCTAACAAAAAGCGTAAATTGACAAGTGATGTAAAACAACCACTCATGGTTAGGCCTGCCAGCTTTTCAGAAACGTCTTAAAGAATGCCGCACCGGCCTCCAGATCGCCCGTGGCGATAAACTCATCCTTCGTGTGCGCTTGAACGATGCTGCCCGGCCCAATGGCCACCGCAGGAGTGCCCCCTGCCGCAAGGAAGGCTGCATCACAGAACCAGGGTGCCCCGGTCACCTCCGCCCCACAGTCCACCAGACGCTGCACAAAGGGGTTCTGCTCATCGGTATCCAGTGGAAAAGTTTCGGGCAGAGGCTCCACGCGCGCTGTCGCATCATGATCCGCCACAAAGTCCATCAACAGCTTCAGGGCCCCGCCTGCACGCGAAAGTCCCGGGGTGGTGCGCATGTCCACCCGCAGCACGCAGTGGTCGGCCACGATGTTGGACCTTGTCCCTCCGCGAATCATCCCCAGGCTGATGGTGCTATGGCCCAGCCATCGGTCTTCGCCGCCTACATCCTTCAACTGCTGGCGAAAGTCTGCATCCAGCGCCTGCACCAGAGAGGCCATCTTCACGATCGCGTTGACTCCCTGCTCCGGGATGGAGCCATGCACCGCCACCCCCGTGGTGTGGATGTCTGCCCACAGACAGCCCTTGTGCTTGTGCACGGTCTTCAGGCTCGTCGGTTCGCCAATGATGGCAAAGTCATATGGCCCGTGATGAAGGGCAAAATGTTGGGAGCCCAACTGCGCAGATTCCTCCGACATGAAGCCTGCAAAATGAATCTCCACCGGCAGATCCGGGATCTCTGCGCTCATCTCATTCAGCGCCCACAGCATCGCCGCCATCGGGCCCTTGGTATCGCTCGCGCCGCGTCCCCACAGGCGGCCTTCACGTACCTCCCCGCCAAAGGGAGCCACCGTCATGCCCCCCACGCTCACCGTATCCGTGTGTGGGGCAAAAACGATGCGCGGCTTCGGTTTGCCATCCGTTGCTGGATTTGAGGGAAAACGCCCGATCACATTGGGTCGTCCAGGTTCCACCTCCTCCAGCACTGCGGCAGCACCGCATTCCGTGAGAAACTCCGCCACATAGGCCGCGCAGGCTGTCTCCCCCGTCTGTTCCACCGGACAGCCTGGATCCCCATCTGGATTCACCGAGGGAATGCGGACCAGGGCCTGACACAGTTCAATCACGTTTGCAGGTCGTTCGGCTTTCATGAGAGTTTAGCAAGCCACAGACCCGCACCCGGATCAAGCCTGCTTGCGCCACTGTTCCAGCAGCAGCACCAGACTCTCCGCCACCCTTTTTCCCGGAAGTCCGTCCAAAATGACGATTTTATCCCCTCCTTGCCGCTGCAAATACACGGCATTGTAATGATCACCATTCATGCGCATGCCCGCATTCGACACGCGGAACCGCACGATCTCCTCCCGGTGAACACGCAGCGTCTTGCCGTAAGGACCCACTTTCCAGCCTGCTTTCAGCCCCTGATCATCCAGGTGCAGCGTGCGGGATTTAAAAAGTCCGGTGAGCAACCACAGCAGCAGCAGCGAGGTGCTGCCAAACAAAAAGGGGACAATGAAGGGCAGATCCGACCGCGCCATGCCGACAGACATGCTCACCCAGATGAGCGTGAAAAAAACCAGCAGCGGGCGGGGTTTGGAAAATCGGCGTAACGGTAGATCAAAACTGACGGGCCTCTGGCTCTGGCTTTCGAAGGTGAATTCGATGTGCCTGCGGATCAGGTGCATTTGCAGTTCATCGGCATCCAGATTTTGCATCTGCCAGATTTTAAAGGCCGCGTCCTGGGCGGCTTCGGTTTCTTTCTGCGCTTGGGCGGCCTCTTGCGCCTCCGGGGACTCCCAGGCCAGCGGCTGGTGGGGGGCATACACCGGCATGTCGTAGCACCATTTTTGTTTCAGCCCGCCACCATGCAGCTCCAGCTCCCACACCCAGGAAAGAAAATCAAACTCCGCCGAACCGATACGCTGCTGATCTTCCGCTGGGAGGGATGCAGGAATGTCAAAAACGACCTTCAGACGGTGACCTCGGTCCTCCCGTATGGCCGCAGCCAGCGGCACCGATTGCACCGTGGTCCAGCGCTCCTCCCGGCGTGTGATGGTGCTGTTCTCAGAGTCCGTCTCCGTCCATTCTTTGAAGCAGCTCAGCCTCGCTTCCAGGTTTCCCTGCAGCCGACTTCCGGCCATGGGCAGGGCCACCTCGGCTTTCAGCGGTCCGCCCGTGACGACTGGCATCGGTCGCACATGCACCTGCGGCGCAGGCCGCCTATGCCGCCACCAGGCACGCAGAGTCAGCAGGCTGCACACGCCTAGAGGCAGCGCTGGCAGCAGGCCTAGCAAGCTCACGGGATTGGCCCGTGTCATATCACTGTCCACCATCAGGACATGGAGCATCGGCCCCCAGACCAGCAGCATCCAGCCTGTGACCGCCGTCCACACCCACGGCATCGGGCGGTTCTTCGGCTGGATCCAGTCGCCCGCCCACTCGGGCTTCCATCGCCAGGGTTCGTCCGGATACCGGCTCTGGATGGCATGCACTTTCCCACGCAGCAATCGGCCCTTCAGCCCAGCCCAGAAAAAGCTCGCCCCGACAAGAGGAAACAGCAGCGGGAAAAGACTGGTGAACAGCAGCAGTGTCCAGCGGGCCTCCCGGAACAGCACCGACTCCTCAGGCCGAACCACACTCACATAGCAGCGGAAAGCTCCGCCATTGTTTCGCGCCTCCATCAACACATTCGAGATCCGCTCCTGGTAGTCGCCAAAGTTGTCCGCACCCAGGCTCAGGGAAACCTTGTCCCCTTTGTATTGGCGGTTCAGGTAAGTGTAGCGGTAGGTGGCCTGCGCCTCATTCATCAGCGTGTCACGGCTGGAGCCCGAACTGCGTCGCTCCATGTGATCCCGCAAAGTGCTGCTCTCCAGAACGCAAGGCACCTCCACCCAGGCCCGGGCCTGATACCAGTCCCACAACATGCCCCAATAAAAGATCCCCACCCCCAGCCCGCCCAGAATGAATGGCAGACCAAAAAGCAACAGGAAGGAACTGCTGGCGGGCTTGGAACGTGAGGCCATGGGAGAACGGGGATGAAGGTGGACAGACTGTTCCACCTGTTGAAGCGACGATGTTATCTAGGAGTTCAGATGGATGGCGATTGCAATTTTTGTCTATTCCTACACTCCACGCAGGCAGCAAGCCTCCTTAACCAGCGGCTTCATTCTCGCAACAGCCTGCCTGCGGCGATGATGGCCTCGACGAACCCCAAACTGTGGTTTACACCCTGGTCACACCTCTTCACCTCTACGCATGCCCACCTCTGATTTTCATGCTTTTGGCCCCAGTCATCTGGCTGTTTTGGGCATCTGTCTCGGGTTGCTGCTGCTGCTGACAGGGCTGCGTCGTTTAAAGCCGGAAGTGGCCGTGTGGGCAGAGCGGGCACTCGCCCTGGTACTGCTGACTCACTGGCCGCTTGTGGCCCTGAATCACTGGCTGCAGGGCACGTCGGAGTGGGGCAACAGCCTGCCCCTGCATTTGTGCGATGTAGCGGGCATCAGCGGTGGCATCGCCCTGCTGACGCGCAACCGGCTCGCTGCGGAAATTGTCTATTTCTTCGGTCTGGCCGGGACATTGCAGGGGCTCATCACGCCCAATCTGGATCAGGACTACCCAGCCTTCCGCTTCTATGCTTTTTTCGTTCTGCACGGGGGCGTGGTGGTGGCGGCACTGCATGTGGTGACCTCCTTGGGCTGCCCACCACGGGAGGGCAGCGTGCCCCGCATGGTCGGGCTGACGCTGCTCTACGCACTGGTGGTGGGGCTGGTAAACACCGTCACCAAGGCCAACTTTGCCTTCCTCTGTGAAAAGCCTGCCCAGGCCAGCCTGATGAATGTGCTGGGCCCCTGGCCCTGGTACATCGGCAGCCTCGTGCTGCTCTGCGCCGTGTTTTACAGCGTGCTCTATGCGCCTTTTTTTGTGGCCCGGAAGCTGAGGGCACAAAAAACCGCGTGACCCAGGGGGTGACATTGCCTGTTGCCTCCCTCCCGGCTGCATGGTAGCAACCACGCCCAATTCCAACCCCTTATTTGAACTCAGGCGAATGAAAGCCCAACAAATCCTCCAGGCCATCGGACCCGAACTCCGCCAGCAGATTCTGACCTACCTGCAATCCGACGAGCGCCCGGCCTACCGCGCCGTCATCCAGTCCCTGGCCCAGGCCCGCAAGCTGCGCCCCCAGTTCATCCTGGAAAAATCCCGCGCCCAGCAGGCCGAGTGGCTGCTGAGCCAGCTCTACATGAAGACCAATGACCCGGTGGCCGAGCAGATCCTCCAGATCTGGCTGCTGAAGTCCCAGGGTGCCATGCTCATCACCTTCCTCGATGCCGTCGGCATCCAGCACGATGGCAAAGGCCAGGTGGATGAACTGCCAGAAGAGATCTCCGAAGACAAGGCCCAGGCCGGGATTGATGCCCTCCTCGCCCTGTATCCGCCTCAGCAAGCAGCCCTCTATCTGCACATGTTTCAGCTCCAGCGCACCGAAGGCTGGGCTGGCCTGACGGCTGCCATGGAGAAGACCGAGGCCATCAAACTGGCCTAACTGCTTCTGTTTAATGTCACGGCCCTTCAGCGATGAAGGGCCGTTTTTTTGTGTCCGTGTTTCGCGATCCGGAAATCCGGCTTTGCCACACCTTTACGGTGACTCCGCCTCGCCCTCTTCAGGGAAGCGTTCCACGAAGCGCATCGCGTAGTCGATGAATCGCAGGGGCACGTCGTCGGTGGGGCCGTTACGGTTTTTGGCCAGGATCAGCACAGCCTGGCCTTTCTTCCGTTCCTCCTCCTCTTCGGTGCCCACCTCCATCTTGCCGCCGGCATAGTCTTCACGGCTCAGCAGGCCCACCATGTCGGCGTCCTGCTCGATGGAGCCCGACTCACGAAGGTCTGAAAGCACCGGACGCTGCCCTTTGCGGGACTCCACCGCACGGTTGAGCTGGGCCAGCACGATGACAGGCACGTTCAGCTCTTTGGCGATGCCTTTGATCCCGGCGGAAATTTCGGCAATTTCGATCTGACGGTTGTCCTGCGCACGGCGGCTGCTGGAAGTCATGAGCTGAAGGTAGTCGATCATGATCATCTGGATGTCGTGCTGCTTCTTCATGCGCCGCGCTTTCGCACGCATCTCCAGCACGTCCAGACCCGGAGTGTCATCGATGAGGATGTTCGCCTTTTGCAGTTCACGGGTCGCCTTGGTCAGGGCCTCCATTTGCGCACGCGACATCAGGCCGCGGGAAAGATCCTGCATGGAAAGCTGCGCACGGGAGACCAGCAGACGTCGCACCAGCATGGTCGCGCTCATTTCGAGACTGAAGACCGCGCAGGCCTTGTCACAGTCCACCGCCACGTGCTCCACCAAGTTCATGGCCAGGGAGGTCTTGCCCATGGAAGGACGGGCCGCGATGACGAACATTTCACCGCCTTGCAGGCCGCTGCTCATTTGGTCCAGCTTGCTGTAGCCAGTGGAAAGGCCGCGTAACTGGCCCGGATGCTCCAGCATGTACTGGATGGAATCAATCGCCTCCGCCACGTGGGCGGACAAGGACTTCACCCCGTCGCTCTTGCCATTGGTGGCCTCACGCACGGCCAGCACCCGCTGCTCGCTGTGGTCAATGAGGGTGTTGATATCCGCCTCCAGGTCACTTTTCCCATGCTCATAAGAAGCTTCGATATTGAGGGAGCAGGCATGGATCATCTGGCGCAGCACGTGCTTGTCCTGGACGATCTTTTTGTAGTAGCTGTAGTGTGAGGGCACCGGCACAAAGCTGAACAGCTCCGTGATCATCGCCGGACCGCCCACGCGATCCAGCAGCCCCTGGTCACGCAGGGCATTCGTCACCATCACCGGATCCACCGGCAGGTTCTTGTCATAGAATGACAGGAGCATTTCATACACGGTGCGGTTCGCTTCGTGATAAAAAGCCGCCGCAGGCAAAGTCACCCGGCTTTCGCTCAGCCGCTCGTTCGGGTCCTGCAACAGGCTGGAGATGACCCCTTTTTCGGCCTCGTCACTGAAGGGCAGCGCACGGTTGATGTTCGCCAGCAATTCCTCGGCCGTCGGGATCTCATTGCGCTTGCGGCCAAAGGGATTGGCCTGCGGTTTGGCGGCAGCTTTGTCAGGGATTTCTCCTGGAGCTGCGGCGGCCTGGACAAGGTTGGAAACGGATTCTGCCATGTCCCCGCAACCATGGAGAAAGGAGGGGGCAATGCAATCACAGCAAGCTGTGTATAACTTTCTTCGATTTGTGAAAAACTCCCGGCTGGTCACGAAGGTATCACTCTGCGTAAGATGCGGATTCTTTTTCCCGTTCCTTACGCCCCCATGCTCCGACCATCCACTGCCCTTGCCCTCCTCGCCGGATTGACGGTGAGCGTCTTTGCAGCCAAGCCCGACAAGCCTGCCAAGAAAGAAAAGGAATTCGTCGCGGCCAAACCGGCCTTCACCCCGAGTGCTGACACACCTGCATTTGATCCCTCCAAGGTGACCCCACAGCACCTGGATACCAGCATGTTCAAGGTGCCCGAGGGCCTGGAGATCACCGTCTGGGCCACCTCCCCCATGCTTTTCAATCCGGCCAACATGGATGTGGACCACGCGGGCCGCATCTGGGTGGCTGAAGGCGTGAACTACCGCCGCCACAGTGGCCGCAGCCGTGAGGGGGATGCCATCCGTGTGCTGCAAGACACCGATGGCGATGGCAAGGCCGATGAATCCCACGTCTTTGTGCGTGAGAAGGAGCTGGAGTGCCCCCTGGGCGTGGCCGTGTTTGACAACGTCATCGTCGTCTCCAACACCCCGAACATGATCGTCTATACCGACGTGAACCGGGACCTAAAATTTGATCCCGCAGTGGACAAGCGGGAAGTCCTCCTGAGTGGCTTTGAGCAAGCTCAGCATGATCACAGCCTGCACTCAGTTTATGCCGGGCCAGACGGCCGCTGGTACTTTAGCCATGGCAACTGCGGTGCCCAATTCAGCGACAAAAGCGGCAACACCTTCCGCATCGGCAGCGGTTACCTGAACAACCCCTATGTCGGCCAAAAGAGCGACGACGGGCACGTGTATGCCGGTGGCTTTACCGCCAGCATCGACCCCAGCGGCCACAATGCCCGCATCATGGGTTACAACTACCGCAACAGCTACGAAGGCGTGCGTAACTCCTTCGGGGATATGTTCCTGAATGATAACGACGATCCACCGGCCTGCCGCGTCAGCCACCTCATCGAAGGCGGCAGCTTTGGTTTCTTCTCCCCCGATGGCAAGCGCCAGTGGCGTGCCGACAAACGCCCCGGCCAGACCATCCCCGTGGCCGAATGGCGGCAGGATGATCCCGGCAGCATCCCTGCTGGCGATGTCTATGGCGGCGGTGCCCCCACCGGCATGTGCTTTTATGAAAACGGTGCCTTAGGCGACAAATGGAAGGGCCTGCTGCTGAGCTGCGAGACTGGCCGCAACGTGGTCTTTGGCTACCTGCCCAAACCCGATGGCGCAGGCTTCAAGCTGGAGCGTTTTGACTTCTGCACCTCCAACACGACCGGTGTCTTCAAAGGCAGCGACTTCGTCGGTGGTGGCAAAAACCTGTCCGACGAAAGCCACACCCTCTTCCGCCCCAGCGATGTATGCGTCGGTGCAGACGGTGCCATCTATGTCAGTGACTGGTTCGACAAACGCACTGGTGGCCACCAGGACACGGACGAAACCTGCAGCGGCACCATTTACCGCATCGCCCCGAAAGGCACCAAGCCCCAGACCGCGAAGATCAGCTTCGACACCACCGAAGGCCAGATCGCCGCGCTGAAGTCCCCGGCCAACAACGTCCGCCATACGGGTTTTGTGAAGCTCAAGGAACAGGGAGACAATGCCGTGGCTGCCGTTGCTACCCTGGCTGAAGACAAGGATCCCTACCTCGCAGCCCGTGCCATCTGGCTCCTGGCCCAGATGGGTGAAAAAGCCAGTCTGCGCATTCGCCCCTGGCTGGAATCCGACGATGAAAACAAGCGCCTCGTTGCTCTCCGTGCCCTGCGTGCCGCCGGTGGAGATCTGATGGATCTCTTCAACAGCATGTCTGCCGATGGCTCCGCTGCCGTCCGCCGCGAAGTCGCCGTCGCCATGCGCGATGTGCCCGTCGCCCAAAGCGGCAACATCCTGGTGGAACTGGCCAAACGCTACAGTGGCAAGGACCGCTCCTACCTCGAAGCCTGGGGCATCGGCTGCACAGGCAAGGAAGACGAAGTCTGGGCCGCGCTGAAAAAAGCTAGCAATGGCACCCCTGCCGAAGAGTGGACAGATGCCTTTGCCCAGGCCACCTGGCGCCTGCACCCCGCGGCCGCCGTTGAGTCCGTGAAGGCCCGAGCCGTTTCAGCCAAGCTCAGCCCACAGCAGCGCAAGCTCGCCCTCGACACCCTCGCCTTCACCCAGGATGCCAGTGCCGCCCAGGCCATGCTGGCCGTGGCCAAGGACAAAGAGTCCCCCATCCATGGCGACGCCATGTGGTGGCTGATCAACCGCAGCACCAACGACTGGAAAGACTACAACATCGCAGGCGAACTCAAGGCCCAGGGCATCTTCGATCCTGAAGCCGCCAAACTCGTCACCATCGAGATCCCACCGGCAACCCCCAGCCTCGTGAAATTGGAAGATGTGACGAAACTCAAGGGCGATGCCAAAAACGGCTCCTCCCTCGTCGTCCGCTGCGTCATGTGCCACCAGATCAACAATCAGGGCGTCGAATTCGGTCCCAGCTTGCAGGGATGGGGCCTCAGCCAGCCTACCGACATCATCGCCCAGGCCATTTTGGAGCCGAGCAAGGACATCGCCCACGGCTTTGATGGTGTGGAGATCGTCACCAAGGACGGCATCAAAATTCACGGCATGGTCCTGACCGAAGGCGATGTGCTCATCGTCCGCAGCATGGGCGGCCAGACGCAGTTTGTGCCGAAAAGCCGCATCGCCAGCAAAAAGAAAATGGACCGCTCCCTCATGCTCAGCGGCACCCAGCTCGGCCTCACCGCCCAGGACGTGGCCGACATCGTAGCCTACATGCGCCAGGCGGAGTAAGTTTAGCCGCTTAAATACAGCTCCAAAGGGTGGGAAATCGTAGCCTTCGAGGCCGCATTTCCCACCCGTTTTCATTTCTACAGACTTGCTTTTAGACAGTGTCTGCACCTTCCGAAGGCAGAAAGGATTCCCTTTCCCCCAAGAGTTTCACTTTTCATCCGCCAGATTGCCCCCATAATCGCGCGCTCAGACTTACATGGAACGCCGACCCCCTAAAACCGCCCCTTGGACCATCAACGACAGCGCCGACCTTTACGGCATTCGTGAATGGGGTCATGGTTACTTCGATGTCTCTCCCAAAGGCGAAGTCGTCGTTAACCTGAAGGATGGCAAGAAACCGAAGCCGGTTTCCTTGTCTGAAATCGTCAAAGGCCTGCGCGAACGCGGCACCCAGCTTCCGGTGCTGATCCGCTTTGGCGATCTGCTGCGCTGGCGCATTGACGAACTTAATGAAGGTTTCCACTCCGCCATCAAGGAGGCCAAGTACCAGGGCCTGTATCGAGGCGTCTATCCGATCAAGGTGAACCAGCAGCAGGAAGTCATCGAAGAGATCACCCGCTACGGTCGCAAGTATCATTACGGTCTCGAAGCCGGCAGCAAGCCGGAACTCATCGCAGCCCTGGCCTACATGCACGACCCTGAGGCCTACATCGTTTGCAACGGCTACAAGGATGAAGAGTTCATTGACCTTGCCCTGAATGCCCAAAAAATGGGCCTGCAGGTCATCCTGGTGCTCGAAATGCCCAGCGAGTTGGCCCTGATTCTGGAACGCTCGAAGAAGATGGGCGTGCGCCCGACCCTCGGCGTGCGTTTCCGCCTCAGCGCAGAGAGCGCCGGTTACTGGAGCGGCTCAGGCGGCGACGCCAGCGTCTTCGGCCTGAACATCAGCCAGCTCATGGGCGTGGTGGATCACCTTCGTGATCAGGGCATGCTCGACTGCCTGCGCATGCTGCATTATCACCAGGGCTCGCAGATCCCGAACATTCGCGCGATCCGCCAAGCGGTGACCGAAGCCACTCGCGTCTATTGCGGCCTCGTCAAAGAAGGTGCCCGCATGGGCATTCTGGATCTGGGCGGCGGCCTCGCCATCAGCTATGACGGCTTCAAGGGCGCGACCTCAGCCTCCAGCAACTACGGCACCAAGGAATACTGCGCCGACGTCATCGAGGCCATCACCGAAGTCACTGCTGAAGCTGGCGTGCCGCATCCGGACATCATCACGGAATCTGGCCGCGCCGTTGTCGCCTACTATTCCGTCCTGGTGATCAACATCCTGGATGTGAACCGCTTTGAGCCAGGCCGTGGCAAGATCGAGCTGCACAAGGATTCTCCTCAGCTTCTCCACAACCTCGCCGAACTGCGCGAAGAATTCGGCAAGGATGCCTCCAAGCTCACCCGCGACCGCGTGCAGGAGATCTACAACGACGCCGTCTATTACCGCGACAAGCTGCGCACCGAATTCAACTACGGCAAAGTCGGCCTTCGCGAGCGCTCCCAGGGCGAAGAAATGTACTGGTCCATCATGACCTGGATTTCCGGCAAACTGGAATCCGTAGGCCATGACGGCAGCCAGATGGAGCGCATGAGCACCGTGATGACGGATTACTATTACGGTAACTTCAGCGTCTTCCAGAGCCTGCCTGACTTGTGGGCCATTGACCAGATCTTCCCGGTCATGCCGATCCATCGCCTGAAGGAAAAGCCGACCCGCAACGCCGTGCTTTCCGACATCACCTGCGACAGCGACGGCAAGATTGATAAATTCGCCCACGGTGGCGAGATCTGCGGCAGCCTGCCCCTGCACGATCCCGACTTTGAAAAAGGTGAGGACTACATGCTGGGTATCTTCCTCGTCGGTGCCTACCAGGAAACCCTGGGTGATTTGCACAATTTGTTAGGCGACACCAACGTGGTGAGCGTCAGCATCGAAAACGGCAAGCTCAAGTATCGCCGCGAGCAGGAAGGTGACAGCGTCTCCGAAGTGCTCAGCTACGTGGAGTACGATCCGAAGGACCTGGCCACTCGTTTCCGCAATCTAGCCGAAAGCGCCGTTGTCTCCAAACGTATCACCGCCACGGAGCGCCGTGAGATCATGGGGGCCTACGATGCCGGTCTACGCGGCTACACGTATTTCGAAACCTAATTCCCATCCGGACATTATGCGCAGCCTCTTCCTGCTCCTCATCGCCTCCTCCGTGCTTGCCTCCTGCATCAGCTTCCCACGGGCAGAGATGCAGGCCCGCGAGCGCCGTGCAGCCGCTGCTGAAAGTGGCGATGTGGATGGAGTGGGAGAGGCCCCGGTGATCAAAACCCGGAAAGACTTCCAGGAGCGCTATTTTCGTTAAGGCGCAGGCAGGCAGACGAAGGTGAGTTGAAGGAAAGCCGTTTCCATGGCTTGCCACTCCTCGTGATGTGACATACAACAATGCCCGCATGGTCCAAATCTCCATTCGCGATCTCACCAAACACTTCGGCGCACAGACCGTTCTGGACCGGGTGAATGTGGAGATCGGCCAGGGGGAGCTGTTTTTCCTCCTCGGTCCCAGCGGCTGCGGCAAAACCACGCTGCTCAGGCACATCGCCGGCTTTTATCAGCCGAACAGCGGCCAGATCTTCTTCGGGGAAGAGGATGTCACCCGGCTGCCTGCGCACAAACGCGGCACCGGCATGATGTTTCAGAGCTATGCGCTGTGGCCGCATCTCAACGTGGCCCAGAACGTGGCCTTTGGCCTGGAGGAGCGCAAACGCCCGCGCCCGGAAATCGAGCAACGGGTGGCCGAGGCCCTGGACTTAGTCAAACTCGGAGGCCTGGGCACACGCCGCATCGCCCAGCTCTCCGGCGGGCAACAGCAGCGCGTGGCCCTGGCCCGTGCGCTCGTCATCCGCCCGCGTTGCCTGCTGCTGGATGAGCCCCTTTCCAATCTGGATGCCAAGCTGCGCCATGAGATGCGTTCGGAGATCCGCCGCATCTGCAAAGAATTTGGCCTCACAGGCATCTACGTCACCCATGACCGCGACGAGGCCCTCAGCATGGCGGATAGGGTGGCCATCATGGATGGGGGTCGTCTGGCACAGGTGGGCAGCCCGGAGGAGGTTTACCGGAACCCTGCCTCACGGATAGTCGCTGAGTTCATTGGAGAAACCAACTTCATTCCAGGCCTGGTGCAGGCCACGGCAGGCGAAGGTCTTTATGAGGTTAAGACCGCCTTTAGCACCCTGCGGGCCCGCCCCAGTGAGCTCGGCTGGCAGCCACGCCATGGTGAAAAGGTCGTTCTATCCATCCGGCCTGAGGCACTGACCTTCGGCCACCTGCTAGATTCTCCCAATCAATTCCCCGGCCACATTGCTGACACGACCTACCTCGGCTCCTCCGTCCAGTATGCCCTGCAGATTCCGAATGGCCCGGAGATCAAAGTCTGCGAGACCAACCCCAGAGAGATTCGCCCGCCCTCCAGCACCCTGGTGCGTGCCATGGCGCTTCCCCATGACGTGGTCATGCTGAAAGATGAATGACCCGTCGCCTGCTTCACGGAGCATAATTTGCCCGTTTGGCTTCGTTATAGTCGTCCGCCTTGCAGTCCGGGTTGGATGTTCCATTCCTTCGCGGCAGTCAGTTTGTTCCCGATCATGAACGACCGTTATCAAATCATTTCCACGCTCGCCTCAGGCGGCACCGGCAGCATCTTGCAGGCCTGGGACAAATCCCAAAATCGGGACGTGGCCATCAAACGACTGCACACGAATACGGCAAACAAGGACTCCCTCCTCCGCGAGGCCCGCGCCCTGTATGCCCTACGTCATCCCGGCATTGTGACCGTCCTCGAATATGGCAGTGATGACGAAGGTGCCTATCTGGTGATAGAGTTGATCAAAGGCGAGACGCTCGATCATCGGTTGATCCATGGCCCCCTGCACATCCCCAGCTTTAAAGCCCTGGTGACACAAACCCTAGAGGCCATCAGCGCTGCACATGACGCGGGCCTGATTCACCGTGACCTCAAGCCAGAGAACATCATGCTCCCCTGGAACCGGGACGGTCATTTTGAGATCAGGCTCATCGACTTTGGTCTCTCCCAGATGCTGCCTCCAGAAGGTGCCTCACAGGACTCCATGCAGGGGTCCGTCCACTACATGGCTCCCGAGCAATTTGGCAGTGGGCGTGTGGACGTGCGTACCGATCTCTATGCTTTGGGCTGCATTTATTACCAGGCCCTCTCAGGTCAGCTCCCCTTCCCTGGCGAAGAAAAAATCCAGGTCATCACCGCCCACCTCTATCCGCCCAAAGCACCTCTGGCAGAATTGCGCCCTGACCTCAGCGACGAACTCTGCGCCTGGGTTGAGCAACTCATTTGCGTACAGCCAGCGGGCCGCCCGGCCAGCGCAGCCCAAGCGCTCGCTAGCTTTCGCAAGATTGCCGGTAACCTCCAAATCCACACGGCCAGCGCCATTGAGCCGGAAGTCTCCGCCGTCATGATCCTTGAGGAAGAAGAGATGCCTGCTGCGCTGAGCGTAGCAGAAGAAGAGGAGGAAGAAGCCGCACTACTGGCCGCCCCGGAAGAAAGTCCGGAGATCATGGCACCCGATGCCGAGGAAGAAGCCCCCGTCTCCCAGGCTGGCCCAGAAGTGACTCAGCAGATCTCCGCTGTGGATTTCGCCGAGGAAGAGCCGCCCGCCCTGCGGCTCCCTCCTCAGCCCGCACCGGCGCACATGGCCATCGACGCCCCCACCACCAAACGCCCGCCCATCCCCGGTCACGGCAAATCTCGGCCCCGCAGGAAACTGGGCCTACACGTCATCATCGCCGCCTTTGTCGGCATCATCGCCCTTCAGTTTGCCATCATCAGCTATTTCAAATTTGCGGGTCGTGAAGAACGCGAGCAACGATTTGCCCAACTCGCAGCCAGCGAACATCCTCAGGGCTCTGATCTGGATACCAAGCTGCTTCTCGACAACGTGGAGGCCAACGCCACCCGTGATCAGGCCGCGCAGACGCTGACCCGCCTGACAGGCGGCAGCTACATTGACGAGCTCATTCTTGATCGGCTGGGAAATATGGGCGGTCACTCCGCCACCGCGCGCATGGTGGAGGTCGTTGGCCGTCGCCGAAGCGCCGGGGCTTTTCCCATTGTCCTGCCCCTGGCAGAAGACAGCCGCCGCGAGGTACGTCAGGCCGCCTGGGGCGCCCTCGGCCGGATCACCTCCGCCACAGAGCTGCCGAAACTCCTGGAACTGGCGCTGCGCAGCCAGGGTAGCGATGAAGAAATGATCGAAAAAAATCTGGTCGCCGCAGTAGAAGGAGCGGATGACCGCGCCCTGGCCACCACCCAGCTCCTCAAGGCCTATCGGGGCAGCTCCAAAGGAAAGTCACGGGTCATGCTGTTCAATGTGCTGACCCGCGTCGGAGGCGAGGGCGTGGTGGAACTGGTCAATGAGGCCATTGCGGATCCTGCCCAGGACGTCCGTCTCGCAGCCATCACCGTGCTGTCAAAATATCCCACCCATGAGCCCCTGCAGGCCATCACTTCCCGCTTTCCTCAGGAAACCGACCTCACCTGCCGGGTCTTCCTGCTGCTAGCTGCTCGGGAACTGGTGAGCAAACCGGGCCCCAGCTCCCAGCAAAGCCTCTTCCTGCATGCCCAAAGCCTGTATTCCAATGCCAATGGCAGTGACGAAAAAAGCTATGTGCTCAATGTTTTTAGCCGCCTCATCGCACCAGGCACAGCCAGTTTTTTCGAAACCTTCCAGGATGAGACCGACCGTGAGCTGACCCGTGAAGCCCGCGAGCTGGGCCAGACATTCCGCGCCCGCCTCAGCCGCGTGGTGCCCGTCGCCCCCGGCGATGCCGCGACATCTCTGCCTGCAGAAAAGGCCGACTACCGGCCTGATGGCACCCTGGCTCTCGACCAGAATGCTCTGATCAATTGGAACCAAAGCGATGACTGGGCGTCCTGGCTCGTGGAACTACCCACCAATGGGACCTACGAAATCGCCATCTATCAGGCGCACGACAGCGATCAGCTGGGCAGCTATGAAGTCCTCCTGGCCGGGCAGACGCTGCTCACCACCGCGGTGAACACCGGCAGCAAAACCGACTACAAGGGCTTTGTGGTCGGAACCGTCAAAGTGGACCAGCCAGGCATCTACCGCCTGCAAGTGCGCCCCAAGACCATGCCTGCCGAAGGAGAGCTCTTTCGCCTTCAGCGCCTGGCTATCAAAGCCCTCTGACGCTCAAAGAGAAAAGGCTAGGAGCGCTCTTTGGCCAGCTTGTTATACTTGTCCACCAGCTCATTGAACTCCTGGGTCCTGGCATTCAGCTTGCCGATGAGCTCATCCCGTTCACTGACGAGTTGCCTCAGGCTGGCATTGGCTTTTTCGATGGCCTCATTCTGCGCGCTCACTTCCGTGTTGCGGTCCTTGATGGCATCGCTGCCCTTGCCAGCGAGCTGCTTGTAGGCCGCGAGTTCGCTTTTCACCAGCGTCGCTTCGTTCATCCAGAGGGCGATGCTGTAGCCCCGTGCCGATTGGTCTTCGGTCATCAGCATGATTTTTTCGGTAGCGTCCAGCAGGGCAGCCTCAGTCTCTCCACGGAGATGGCTGATGCGGGCGATTTCCTTTTCAAAACGAAAGGCCTTATCTTCAAACTCAATGCGCAGTTTGTTCTCAGCCACGAGCATGGCGGTCAGTTCCTCGATACGCCGGTTCAGCTTGAACTCGCGCCGCCACTGGTCCACACAGATGCCGCAGAGACCAAAGACGATGAACGCCAGGATGTAATAAAGAAAGGCCTTCATTTCGCAGGAGAAGAAGCGGCCGGGGCCGCTTCCATAGGTTTGACATTGAAGGCCACTTGGCTGAATCCGGCACGGCGCACAGCATCCAGGGCCTTGACCATATCAGCATGGCGGGTATCTGCGTCACCACTGATGTAGACAGGCGTCGCTGGGTCCTTGGCGAAACGCTCTTTCAACCGAGTTTCCAGGTCGGGTAGGGATATTTGGGTGGTGTCCAGGAACACGTCTCCTTTCGGGTTCACGCCTAGATTGATCGTGTCAGGCTTGAGGTCAGACTGAGTGGCGGCGGCCATGGGCAGTTTCACCTTGATGGACTTCTGCTTGGTCATCGTCAGGCTCACCATCATGAAAGAGGCCAGCAGGAAGAACATCACGTCGATCAACGGGATGATCTCCAAGCGCGTCTTTTTATGAGCAATGGGAGAGTGGATTTTCACGAATGGGCGAAAGGGAGTTGGAGGGCAGATGGAGCCGCTCCGAGCGGACAATCCGGTCTGTCATCCTGAGATGGCATCAGGGCTTTTTCATCACCTGATCAAAACCATGCTGGGCTGCCAGGATGAGCACATTGTTGGCGGCCGCCTCAAGCTCGAACTGCAGCTTGGCCAGACGGCTGTGGAAGTAGTTCATCGGCACCAGCGTGGCGATGGCGATGCCCAGACCTGCTGCGGTGGCGATGAGCGCTTCCCCAATGCCGCCGGTGACTTTTTCCACGGCCAGTTCCGAATCTCCGATGGAGGAAAACGAGCCCATGATGCCCGTCACCGTGCCCAGAAGACCTAGCAGCGGCCCAAGGGTCACCACCGTATCCATCGCCCCAAGAAAGCGGCCTGCTGCCTGCAGCTCGTGACCTGCCGCCACTTCCAGGGCCCCCTGCATGGAACTGTGCTGATGTTTCAGTCCGTGGTGCACCATACGCACCACAGGATCACTGGTTTTCGCGGACAGAGCGATGGCCTTGTCAAGATCACCAGCTTCCAGAGTGGCATACACCTGTTCAAGCTGGCGGCTGTTGCGCTGCGCACTGAAACGGATCCACCAAAAGATGCGCTCCACCAACACGCCGACAGCAAAGATGCCCACGACCAGGATAGGATACATGATGGGGCCGCCATCATGAATGAATTCGATAACTGCGTTGGCGAGGGGGAGTTGATGCATTGATTTGAAGGGAAAAAGAAACGTCCCGAGCAATGTCAGGAGACGACCAAAAAGTGTAGCGCGTCCGTCAGCTCACCTTTACCGGAGCTGGAAGCGGACTGGCAGACTGAGAGTGCCCATCCGGCCCGGAAGAAACCAGTTTCGGCAGATGTAGGAAGCGATCTGGCTCTGCTCGGAAGCGGTGAAGCCGCCATTGATGCAATTGCTGGAAACCACGGCGGCGTATTCCACCTTTCCAGCGGGGCTGACTTTCAGGCTGAAGGTGAGCGTGCCGCTGACCTTGCGGGAACGTGCCCCTGAAGGATAGGGCGGAGTGGGCACTTTGCCTTTGCCTGCGCCGGATCCCGTGCGGCCGCTGCCACCACCGCCGCCGCCGCTGCCTTCGGTCCCGCCGGTAGTAGTCACCGTGCTGGCGGCGCGGCTGCTACGGGGTTTTGCCGCCATAGGTTTGGGTTTGGGCTTGGGTGCCGCAGGATCCACAGGCTTCAAGGCCACCTCGATCTTCGGCGCCGCAGGGATGGTAAACACATCTTCAGGCACCAAGGCTTCCGTCAATTCCGGAACCTCCTGCATTTCGAGAGGCACCTCGACAGGCACAGGCACTTCCAGCGTCTCTTCCACCGGAGTTTCGGTCGGGTTTTCTTGCAGCGTTTCCGTATCCGCCAGAAGCTCGGCCATGGAGACGTCCGTGGACTCACTCTCCACAGCGCCCAGACCAGCACGACCAGAGAAAGTGATGGGTTCAAATTCCTGGAACCGCAGCAGGCCCGAGACGCCAATCACCAAAAACAGACCCGAGATCGCCACCAGCCAGGAAAGGCCGCTCAGGCTTTCCTCCTGCCGTCGTATTTGCCAGCCCCCTGCCGGCCGGGCCTGCACCTTCGGTCCAGCCTGGGTGGGCAGACTCATCGAGGCAGATCCGAGGTAGGCCAGATTCGACATGGTGACGGGTGAAATTGAGATACGTTAGCGACAATGGCGATTGATCAAAGGTCGTCAAGCAGCTATTGCGACCCGTTCTCACAATATTTCTTTTTTCTGAGCATGCCCGACACCCGATCATCTCCACACGATTCCGCCCACGCCGAGGCCAGCCAATGGACCTTGCACGGCATCGCCCTGCTGGAGCGAGGAGATCGAGATTCCCTCATGGAAGCGCAGGCCTGTTTTGAGCAGGCCATCGCGCTTCGGCAGGAAATGCCTCTGGAACAAAATCCCCTTTACCGGTGGGGACTGACCGCAGGCTGGATGAATCGAGCCGATGCCCTGACAAAGCTCGGCGGCTCAGCACGTATCAAAGAGGCCCTGCGCAGCTACGACATCGCCATCGCTCACCTGCATCAACTTCCGCTGGAGACCGAACCCCTCTTCCGCTGGCGGCTGAGCCTGGCCTGGATGAATCGGGGCATCACCCTGCAGACCATTGACGATGGGCCTTCGCAGCAACTGGCATTGCGCCATTTTGATACCGCCCTCCAGGTCATGCAAGGTCATGAGGACAATCCCCGGCCTGACTACCAGCAAGTGCAGGCCGCCGCCTGGATGAACCGCGCCAATGCTTTGCTGAGGCAACCTTCGCCCGAGTGGCTCCTCGCAGCCGCCTCGGCCCGCCGTGCCCTGCGCCACTGCTCCATTGCTGAAAAAACCAATGCCACAGCGACTGAGATCGGCATCAAGGCCCGCCATGCCCTGTGCCGTGCCCTCGCCCATTTACTGGAAGCCCCCTGCGTGGATCCAGCCCTGGCGGATGAATGGATTTTGGAAGCCAGCGATGCCGTGGAAGACGTCATTCGCCTAACCAATCATGATTCACGGTTCATGGTGCTGCGGGAAGAGCTCTTCCACTTCGGCTGCCGCATTTACCGCGCCTTTCAACCACACTTCCTCGCGGAGTTTCTCGATGAAGGCCTGGGCTCGGGCCAGGCTTCTGAAGCCATGGCCCATGCAGCCCGCGAATCCGTGGCCCACGCCGCTCTGCAGATTCAGAAGGAGAGCCTTTCAGGTTACACACCAGCCCGTCTGGATCGCCTCATCCTGACTCTGCAATCACTCAGCGAAGCAAGCCTCAAACTCCGGCAGGATGAGGCTGGGAAAGCCTAAAAGGCCGACTAAAGGACATCCAGGGTTGACCCCTCCTCCATCAGTGTGCAGGTAAGAAAGTTCGTCCGGTTGCCTGGTGTGCCGGCGACGAGTGAACCCTTTTCCCCATTGAGCTAAACTCCATGCATCACATCACCTTTCTCCAGGACCTGTCCGTCATCATGATCATCGCGGCGGTGGTCACCATCCTGTTCCGCCAGATGAAGCAGCCCGTAGTTCTGGGCTACATTCTTGCCGGGGTCATCATCGGTCCGCATACACCGCCGTATGCCCTGATTGAAGACAAGCACACCATCGAAACCCTGTCTGAACTGGGGGTTATCTTTCTGATGTTTTCCCTGGGCCTTGAGTTCAACCTGAAGAAGCTCACCAAGGTCGGTGCCACAGCCCTCATCGCCGCCTCGGCGGAGATCGTGCTGATGATCTGGGCGGGATACCACCTGGGGCAGGCCTTTGGCTGGAGCACCATGGACAGCGTGTTCCTCGGGGCCATCCTTTCCATCTCCTCCACCACCATCATCATCAAGGCCCTGGAAGAGATCGGCAAAACCAAGGAGCGCTTTGCCCAGATGATCTTCGGCACCCTCATTGTGGAAGACATCCTCGCCATCCTGATGATCGCGATGCTCTCCGGCTTTGCTTCCACTGGCTCCCTGGGCATGGGGGATATTGCCCTCACCCTTGGCAAGCTCTCGACATTCTTGGGTGTGCTTCTGATTTTGGGCCTCATCCTGGTGCCGCGGCTGCTGAACTGGGTGGCCAAGTTTAAGAGCAACGAGATGCTGCTGGTGACGGTGGTCGGTCTTTGTTTTGGCGTGTCACTCCTGGCCGTCAAGCTGGGCTACAGCGTGGCACTGGGGGCCTTCCTCATTGGTGCCATCATTGCCGAAGCCCGGCACATTGCGCACATTGAGACGCTCATGCATCCGGTGCGTGACCTGTTCAGCGCCGTGTTTTTTGTGTCCATCGGCCTGCTCATTGATCCCAAAGTGCTCATGATTCATTGGGTGGCCATTCTCATCATCACGGTCGTCGTCATCGTGGGCAAGGTGCTCTCCTGCGGCCTGGGCACCTTCGTGGCAGGCAATGACATGAAGACCTCCATGCGGGTGGGCATGGGCCTGTCGCAGATCGGTGAATTTTCCTTCATCATCGCAGCACTGGGTCTGACGCTAAAAGTCACCAGCGATTTCCTCTACCCCATCACGGTGGCCGTTTCAGCCCTCACCACCCTTTCCACCCCCTACCTCATCCGCAGCTCTGACAGTGTGGTCAATGGCATGACTCGCGCCATGCCCAGCGGGGTCATGAACGTTCTGGATGCCTACACCACTTGGGTGGGCAAGCTGGGCAGCGGCAATGGGAAAAAATCTCCCTCCATGTTTCTGCGCAAATGGGGCTGGCAGATCCTGCTCAATGTCATTCTCATCGCCGGCGTCTTCATCACGGCCGCCTTCATGAAAGAGCATGTGGAGAAAGCCTGGCCCGATGCTCCTGGCGGCTACAATGGGATCAAGGGCATGCTTTGGCTGGGAGCCATGATCCTGAGCCTGCCCATGCTCATCGCCATCGTCCGCAAGTGGCAGGCCTTTGGCATGCTCGTCAGCGAAATGAGCGTCACCAGTGATGCTGCCAGGGAAAACACCGTGCCGTTGCGGAGCATTATCTCCAACATCGTTTTTATCGCCGGCTGTGCGGGCCTCTTCCTCATCATTCTCCTGCTCAGTTCAGCCATCCTGCCCTCGCGAAATCTCCTCATTGTTCTCGCCTTGGTGCTGGTGGTTTTGACCTTCCTCCTCTGGCGGACTTTCGTGCGGGTGCATACCAAGGCCCAGTTTGCTCTTTATGAAACGCTGAATGAGGCGCCGCTCCCGCATCATGCACCGGAGTCCCACCCCCTGCCCTCCCTGCTCCGCCATGCCGAACTGCTGTCACTGACGATCTCCCCCACCTCGGCTGCAGCGGGCAAGGTCATCTCCGAACTGCAACTCCGCACCCTCACCGGTGCGAGCATTGTCGGCATCGAGCGCAATGGCGAAAACCTCATCAACCCGGGCATCTCTGAAGAAGTCCGCATCGGTGATTCCGTGCTCCTCATCGGCAGCACGGAACAGATCGAAAAAGCCAAGACCCTGATGGAGTAGCCGCAGGGAAACCTCACATCTGATACTCGAAGAGGCGGCAGAAAGCCCCCTGCAGGCGGCGGCTCAGGGGCAGGTTGAGGTCCTTGCGCTCCAGCCTTTTGCTGCGGCGCAGGTCGCGCCCGACCATCTCCCTCTGGCGCGCGCTGAAGCCGTCATCCAACACGTTCAGATTGTTCTCATCATTGATGAAAAAAGACCGTTGATCCAGGTTCGTGGAGCCAGCAATGCTCAGGTGGCCATCCACAATGACCAGCTTGCCATGCGTCATCGTGGGCTGGAACTCATGCAGTTCCGCCCCGGCTGCCAGCAGCGTGCGCAGGTAGCGGGTATTGACCGAACGTGAAGCCGGGAAGTCGATGTGCTTGCCTGGGATGACAATCTGCACCTGCACACCACGTTTGCGCGCATCCAGCAGGGCCTCCATCAGCGGTGCATTCGGGATGAAATAGGCATGGGCGATGACGATGGATTTCTGCGCAGCCCGAAAAGCCAGCAGGTAGGTGCTGCCCAGGGTGTCCCCCAGCTTCTCAGGGGAACCCAGCGCCATCTGCGCCTTCAGCTTCCCGGCGGCAGCCAGCGGCGGATAATAGTCGGGGCCGGCCAGCCGTTTCCTGGTCATCTCTTCCCAGTTGTCATTGAAGTTGTCCTGAAGCTGCGCCACCACAGGCCCGCGCAGCTCATACTGCGTGTCGCGCCAGCGATGCACATTTTCCGCATGGCTGTCCCAGCAATAGGCCCAGCCCGCGCCGCCCATGTAGCCCACCTTGCCATCCGCCACCAAAACCCGGCGGTGCGTGCGGTGGATGAACCGCCAGGGCAGCAGCACATTCATGGGACGGTAAAGATGCAGCTCGACCCCGGCCTCCCTCATGGCCTGTAGATTCGCCTCGCCGTACTTGGAGCAGCCAAAGGCATCCAGAATAACATGAACGCGCACCCCATCACGGGCGCGGTCGACAAACATCTGGGTAAACTTGCGCGTCGGTTCGCTGTCCACACAGACGTAGGACTCAAACGTGATGGTCTTGCGCGCCTCCCGCATCGCCTTCAGCATGGCCGGGTAGTAGTTTCCACCATTTTCCAGTGTCTGGATGGCGTTTCCTTCCGTCCAGGGAGTTTGGGCCACCTGCGCCAGCTCAGTGGCAAAAGCCGCAGACCGCACGGGAGGCGGATTTTTCGACACACGCTGAAAACCCACGGCCACACAGGAACTGAGTGCGGGCAGGCAAAGAAGAAAGAGGAGGAACTGTCTGCAAACCATCGGCTCCACTTATGCACGGAGAATGCCTGCCGACGAGTGAAATGCCGGAATCAGATGCCCCCACGACGGCGACGCAGCACCAGGCAGGACAGTCCCAGTCCACAGAGGAAAAGACGACCGGGCTCCGGGACGAGGCTCGTCATCCCCAGCACCAGGCTGTCCTCCCGCTGGAAGACATAGAAGCCAGGAACATCCGACACCACCTCAAAGAGATGGGTCACATCGGCATAGATGCCCTGCTGGGCGGTCAGAAAGGTCCAGTCATACAGCTCTGGATTTTCAATCGCCGAACCACCACTGAGGTAAAGGGTGATCTTTTCTCCCTCATCCACCAGGGCATCCAGCCAGCCTGAGAGATTGAGCCGAGGTGCAAACTCCCCACCGGCAGGATTGACCTTGAGGGACAAAGCACCGCCACCCTCCAGGGACAGGGTGCCCATGAGGGCCATGGACAGGGTGGGGGCGATTTCCAGCGTGCCGTTTTCCTTAACCGTGATCTGGCCAGTGCCCAGTGCCTGCGAATGCCGCGCCACCAGCCGGGCGGGGGTCTCCGCCAGGCCACCCACCGTGATGGCTCCAGAAAGGGAATTGGCACCGATCAATGTTGTGCTTCCTGACAGCACATTGAGATTAAGCGTACTCGTCAGCGCCACATGCTCACCATTGGACAGACCGCTCTTGGTCAGGTGATAGCCACCGGAAAAGTCGCTGTGGTACAAGTTCAGCGCTGTGCCGAAGAATCCCCCGCCGCTGATGGCCCCGGCAAACACAATGCCAGGGGCCAGTGGAGCGGCATCCAGCAGCGGATTGCCACCGATGTTCATCACCCCTGTGCTGCCGACCGTGATCGTCCCAGTCCCCCCATTCACATTCACTCGCCCCTGGCTGGCTACATTCAGGGTCCCAGTGCCCCCGGTTGTCCCAATGCTCACTGCGGTGCTTTGCCATTGGCCACTCGTTTTCACGGTCACCGTTCCCGTGCCATATTTCGTCAGGGGCGGCGGGCCCGTGGCCCCTGTCGCATTGCCAGCATTGTAAAAGCCGATCGCGGCGGTGCTGCTGCCAGCTACCACGCCATTGTCCTCCACCGTCATGGATCCCGTGCCTGTGTGGCCCACATACAGGATGCCCACCTCCCACTTGCTGCCAGTGCCGCTCACCTTCACGGCGGCGGTGCCCTGCACGCGGTTCGCATCCTGCCCATACCCAGCGATAAACCCGTTGGGCGACTTCACAAAACCGCCTGACTCCACATTCATGCTGCCGTTCCCCCGATAGCCGAGAATGAAGGTGCTCGTCGTGATGAGTTGGCCCTGTGTGTTCACATTCAAAATGCCCGTGCCCACACCGGCGCTGTTTCCCAGCCCCACATGGATGGTGCCTGAAGATGTCACTTTGCCCTGATTGCTCACCGTCATCGTGGCCGTGCCAGAGCTGCCCAGATGAAGCTGGGTAGTCCCCGTTTTGTTGAGCTCACTGCCCAGGCCATCCACCAGGATGGAACTGCTCGTCCCGGCATTACTGCTAAAGATGATGGCCCCACCCACTCCCAAAATACCGGCTGTGGATTCCTTGGTGACTTCCAGACGGCCATTGTTCATGGTCAATCCCAGAATCGACTGCGTGCTGTCCTTGAGCGAGATCGTACCGCCATTGCTCAAAATGATGGAGGTGGCCGCATCTGGCAGGGCGGTACCAGGCACAGTGCCAGTCCAGCTCCACTTGGCGGTCTCCGTCCATAGTCCGCTGCCAGTGCCATTCCAGGTGGCCGTTTGGGCCGCCGCCTGAAGACTGAGGCCGACATAGACCAAAAGGCCCGCGAGGAATCGGTGAAAAGAAGGTCTGATTTTCATAAGAGGGCGTCGCTCCCCCTCGGCATCAGGCCGTGGACTCTCCGTAACAGCACAGGTCTGTTTTTGGAATGATGCTCCGGGGGGGAGGCATCCATCGAAGCAGTGCACATGCCACGAACCGCCAGGGCCGCCGTGAAAGGCACAGAAGTATCAAGACAAGACCTCCTCAGTTCTCAAACATCCTTCAATGGCGGTTAAACACCGCCATCCAGCTAGCCACGCCCTTTGGATCGAACACTTTTCGACCTATGGAGACGAAATCTCAAAAAGGAGTTTGACGTCATTGATGATGAGACTTATTCGCATATGCCTCTATTGCGACTGATACTCATATCCGTTTCCACCCGCGAGACGTCTATCCCGAATTCATGAAACTCACTCCCTCCCCCATCCGCTTCTTGCCACAGGGCCTTGCCTGGACCTCCACTCTCGGTCTCCTCGGCAGCCTCGCAGCGCAGACGGCGGCTCCCGCCCCAGCTCCGGAAACCAAGCCCAAAGGCGAAGCCTCAGCCGAGCTGCCTGAAGTCGTCGTCACCGCCGAAACCGAAAAACTCTATAAGCCGGAGCGCCTCCAGTCGCCGAAATACACGGAGCCGCTTCGCGATGTTCCCCAGACCATCACCGTGATTCCCAAGGCCGTGATCGAAGACCGGGGCGCATTCAGCCTCCGCGACGTGCTGCGCAACACCCCTGGCATCTCCATGCAGGCCGGTGAAGGCGGCGGCGGTCTCCCAGGAGACAATCTTTCCATTCGTGGCTTCAACGCCCGTGGCGACATGTACCAGGATGGCATGCGCGACACCGGCTCGTATAACCGCGATCCCTTCAACACCGAACAGGTGGAAGTGGCCAAAGGCCCCTCCTCCACAACCAGCGGACGTGGTGCCACAGGGGGGTCCATCAACCTGTCCACCAAAATGGCCAACCAGCAGCGCGGTGGCAGTATCTCCCAATCCTTTGGCACGGACAACCTCTACCGCACCACGGTGGACTACAACCAGCCCATCTCTGACCACATGGCCCTGCGTGTGAACGGATTGTACCACAGCGCCGATACCCCAGGGCGCGACATCGCCAACCAGGAGCGTTATGGCCTTGCCGCCTCCCTGGCCCTGGGTCTGGGCACGGATACCCGCCTGTTCCTGAACTACCAGCACCTGACGGAAAACAACATTCCAGATTATGGTATCCCGTGGGTGCCCTCCAATGGAACCTTCAGCGGCAGCGGCACACGACTGAATAACTACGGTGACCAAGCTCCCCCAGTGGACTTCGACAGTTTCTATGGCCGTGAAAACACCGACTTTGAAGACGTCCAGAGTGACATCCTAACGGCTATCTTAGAACACGATTTCTCAGATGATCTCAAGCTGAGAAACGTCCTGCGATATGGACGAACCTATCGCAACTCGGTCATTACGGCTCCTCGATTTTTTGATACGGTACCTACTGCTCAAATTCCCGATCCAGCCAACCCAGGCCAGACCATTAATGATCCGGCAACAGTCGGCAACCAGTACACCAGCAGCCTCAACCGTCAGTTGCAAGCGCGCGAGCAGACCCAGGAAATCCTGTCCATCCAGACGATCCTGACTGCCAACTTTGAAACAGGCCTGCTCAAGCATGCCTTGGTCACTGGCATGGAGCTAAGCTGGGAACGTCAGGTGAATGCTAACGCGGCGACTCCAAATGCCCAACTTGCACCTCATAGAACGGATATCTTTGATCCAAATCTGAACGACAGTATTTACCGGGGCCGCCCAGTGCTGCCAGGCGGTGCCGAATCGCACCTGGACACGTTCTCCCTGTATGCCTTCGACACTATCGAGATCACCCGCTTTGTGGAACTTAGCGGTGGCATCCGCTATGACCACCTGGAGTATGATTCCCGCGGCCCCAATGGCACGGCCGGATTTGGTGGCTCTGACGACCTCATTTCGTGGAAGGCAGGCATCAACGTCAAGCCAGTTGAAAACGGCAGTATCTATTTTGCCTACGGCACCTCGTTCAACCCTTCCATTGACACGAACACAGGCCTGGGCCTGACCGCCGCCAACGCCCAGCTCAGCCCTGAGGAAAACCGCAACTACGAACTCGGAACCAAGTGGGACCTCCTTGACGAGCGCCTTTCCCTTAGCGCGGCTCTGTTCCGCTCCGAGAAAACCAACGCCCGAACCACAGACGCGATCCTGGGTACCGCGCTGGCGGGTGATCAAGTGGTGCAAGGTGTGGAATTTGGCCTAGCCGGTCAAATCACTGACAAATGGAGTATCTTTGCTGGTTATGCATACATGGAGAGCGAAGTGCGTGACTCCTTCGTGGTGGCCGAACTGGGGCAGTCCCTGGGCAACACTCCCGACCACTCCTTCAACATCTGGACCACCTACAATCTGCCCTTCCGTGTGCAGGTCGGTTTCGGTGCCCAGTATGTGGGGGACCGCCAGAACGGCAATTCGAACACCTCCCGCACGGCTCCAGGCTACTGGACCTGCGACGCCATGCTGAACTACCAGGTCAATGACAAGTTCAACGTCCGTCTGAATGTCTACAACCTGGCTGACGAACGCTACATCGACCGCGTCGGTGGTGGTCACTTCGTCCCAGGCGCAGGCCGCTCGGCCGCGCTCACAGCCAGCTACAAATTCTAAGCCTTCTCCGCCGTGCAACTGGCCGGGGGTGAGGACACGCGAGTGCGTGCTTCGCCCCCGGCCTCTTCCCGTCTCATCCCTCATGCTCCTCACCATTCCAGACGTCCTCACGCCAGACCAGATCGCCCATGCTCGGCAATTGCTCGATGCCACGGACTGGGTGGATGGCAAGACCACCACGGGCTATCAGTCCGCCAAAGCCAAGGACAACCTGCAGCTTCCCGAAAGCAGCCCCGTGGCAAGGGAGCTGGGAGACATGATCCTGGCTGCCCTTTCACAGAACCCTCTCTTCGTCGCCGCCGCTCTGCCCCTGCGCATCCTGCCGCCCATGTTCAATCGCTATGCGGGCGGTCAATCCTTCGGTACGCATGTGGACAACGCTATTCGCCAGATACCCTATTCACCTGTGCGCATCCGCACCGATCTCAGCGCCACTCTCTTTTTCTCTGACCCGGAAGAGTATGAAGGGGGCGAGCTCTGCATTGAAGACCTTTATGGAGTGAAGACCGTGAAGCTGCCGCCAGGCCACATGGTTCTTTATCCCTCCACCAGCCTGCATCACGTCACTCCCGTCACTCGCGGTGCCCGCGTATGCTCGTTTTTCTGGCTGCAAAGCATGATCCGCGACAATGGCCAGAGGTCACTCTTGTTTGACCTCGATCTCTCCATCCAGCGCCTTGCCCAGGAACTCGCCGGAAATCCCGTGGCTGAAAAGACCAGCGTTCAGCTCACCGGTGTGTATCACAATCTGCTCCGCCAATGGGCTGAAATGTAAATTTGTCCAAGCCCACACCTTTCAAAAATAATCTGCGACCAATCGACCCACTCCAGGTTTCCCTCCGCCCGTTTTCCCCATGCATCTCACGTTTCACCGTTCCATCTTCTGGGCCCACCTCATCAGCGGCATTCTTGCTGGCATCGTCATTCTGTCCATGGCCATCTCGGGCCTCCTCATCGCCTATGAAGTCCAGCTTATGGACTGGGCCAACCGAGACTTGCGAGTCACCCCGCCTACCGCCACTGCAACCCATCTCGACATCGAAACCCTACTGGCCAAGGTGCATGAAACCAAGCCGGATCTGAAGCCAAGCGGCATCACATGGAAGGCAGATCCTGCCCTGCCTGTCATCCTCAGCATGGGCCGCGAAGGCACCTATTTTGCCAATCCCTACACCGGCGAATTTCTGGGTGAAGGCAACCATGCGTGGCATGACTTTTTCCATGCTGCCACCGACTGGCACCGATTTCTCACCGGCACCGGCCTGCCACGTGAAGTGGGCAAGGCCATCACAGGCGCGGGCACCCTCATTTTTGGCATCCTGCTGGCCAGCGGCATTTACCTTTGGTGGCCTCGCCACTGGCGCTGGACCAACGTGCGCGCCGTTCTCCTCTTTAACCGCAAACTGAAAGGCCGCGCCCGTGATTGGAACTGGCACAACGTCTTCGGTTTCTGGAGCGCTTTTCCCATGCTCTTCATCATCCTCACCGGACTGATCATGTCCTACACCTGGGCCAACAACCTCCTCTTCCGCGCCACTGGAAATGAGCCACCGCCGCCCCGCACCCGCCAAGCAGGTGGCCCAGGCGCAGCCCCAGGCGGCAGCATGGCCCAAGCTGGCCCCCGTGGTGAAGGCGGCCCCCGTGGTGAAGGCGGCCCTCGTGGTGAAGGCAGACCCCAAATGGCCAGTGCCCCCGTTTCGTTCACCGGCCTTGCGCCACTTCTGCAGCAGGCGCGTGAACAAACTCCTGGTTGGGCCAGCCTCAGCCTGCGCATGCCTCAAAAAGCGGGCGACCCCTTCCCTATCATGGTGGATCGTGGCGGCCGGGGTCAGGTGCATCTGCGCACCATGCTGAATCTCGACACCGCCCAACAAAAAGTGCTACCAAGCCCCGAGGACATCACCCGGCAAAATCTGGGCCGCCGCCTGCGCATGTACTCACGTTATCTCCATACCGGCGAGCTCTTCGGTTTCTTGGGTCAAACCCTCGCCGCCCTCTGCAGCCTCTCCGCCGCCCTCCTCGTCTGGACCGGTTTCGCCCTGGCCTGGAGACGGTTCTTCGGACGGAAAGCGAAAACGTCTGCCATCTAAAGTGAGGCGGGCACTCCTGCCTGCCCCATCATCTTCCTTGGATTCGCGTTTTATATCTCCAGGCAGATGCCTGCTAGGCTCAAACACATGTATGCCGAGTGGGCGGGCATTGGGTCAGCCCTAACCAAATGCTGGCAGACTATTTCAAAACTGGCGAAGTCGTGATCATGGACAAACCCTAGCCAGCCAGCCTATGAAACGCCTCATCTTCATCGCTCTTCTGACCCTCCTCATCGGTGGCGCGGGGCTGTGTGGTTATGTGTGGTGGAAGGCACGATCTGCCCCACACATCGCAGCGCGGGGTGGGCGGAGTCTGTCCATCCGCTTACCTGCCGAAGCAGCGCATTTCCGGCAAAATGATCCGCGCTGGGGCGCTGAGAAACTGGGCCGTACCGCAGAGACGATCAAGAGCGTGGGCTGCGCAATGTGCAGCGTGGCCAGTGCCGCCCAGTATCTCGGAGAGACGACCGATCCCCCCACCCTGAACCGGGCCCTGGCCGAAAATGGCGGCTACACGGACCAAGGCTGGCTGGTGTGGTCTGCCATCGCCAAGATTTTTGGCCAACGCATCGAGGTAAATGTTCTCAGCAGCCCCTCCCATGAAGCGATGGACCGGGCCCTGGAGGCGGGGCAGTATTCGGTGGTGAAGTTCTTCCTGCCTATGGGCATCCCCCACTGGGTCATCGTGGTGGGCAAAGAAGGCCAGGATTACCTCATCTACGATCCGACCGAGACGGATAAAGAACCGAGACGTCTGTCGGAAAAAACCTCCGGTATCTATTCGCTGAGGATTGTGCGGCGAAGGGCTTGATCGGGGCCACCACTTGGAAATGCCGGAAAATTTCTGCAAGGTCGAATTATGTGCCTTCGTTTCGGCGGTAGAAAGCCAAGTCACCCCCTGCTCCCCCTCATGAATCCCACCTCTACCCCCTTTGGCCGCCGCCAGTTCATTGCTGGCGCAGCGCAGTCCTTTCTAGGCGTCACCGCGCTGAGCCAGCTCGGCGGCAAGGCCTTCGCCATCCCTGGGGAAAATACCAGCCCGCTGAAGCAGGTGCCCACCGCGCGCAATGTCATCTACCTCTACATGAATGGCGGCATGAGCCACCTGGACACCTGGGATCCGAAACCTGACAACGGCGACGTCATGGGCCTCACCAAAACGCTGGATACCAAGGTGGATGGCATGCGTCTCAGCGAAAATATCCCCCTCCTGGCCCGTCAGGCGGACAAGCTGGCCGTCATCCGCGGCATGAATTCCACCCAGGGTGCGCATGAGCAGGGCAACTACTTCATGCACACCAGCTACACACTGCGCAGCAGCATCCGCCACCCTTCCATGGGCGCTTGGCTGCAGAAATTTCAGGACCGTGGCAATCCCACGCTACCCGGCAGTGTGATGATCGGCAATGACAGCCGCCACCCCGGCGCAGGCTTCTTTGAATCCCGCTTTGCCCCGCTGATGATCAATGATCCGGAAAGCGGCATCTCCAATGTGCGGCCTAACGAATGGTTCACCGAGGAACGCTTTGCCAGCCGCCTGAACATCGCAAAGCAACTCGATAAAAAATTCGCCGCCACCTACGATGTCAAAAACGTGCGTGCCTACAGCGATATGTACGACGATGCCGTGAAGATGATGAAAAGCGAGGAGCTGAAAGCCTTCGACCTGGATGCCGAACCCGATGCCCTCCGCGAAAAATACGGGCGCGACCGCTTCGGCCAGGGCTGCCTTCTGGCCCGCCGTCTGGTGGAGCATGGCGTGCGCCACGTGGAAGTCAGCTTTGGCAGTTGGGACACTCACAATGCCAACTTCACCCGTGTTCCGGAACTCTGCGACGAACTGGACTCCGCCATGAGCACTCTCATCAGCGATCTGGAAGCCCGTGGCATGCTGAATGACACCCTCATTGTGCTGGCCACGGAATTTGGCCGCACGCCGGAAATCAATACCAACGATGGCCGCGACCACCACCCTGCCGGGTTCAGTTGCGTACTGGCTGGGGGCGGCATCCGGGGTGGCCAAGTCTATGGAGCCACCGATGAAAAAGGCGACAAAGTGGTGGATGGCTCCACCACCATCCCAGATCTGAATGCCACCATCGGCTATGCCCTAGGTCTGCCTTTGGATCAGGTGCTTTATTCGTCAACGAAGCGCCCCTTCACCATTGCCGACAAGGGCAAACCGCTGACGCAGCTCTTCGGCTGATTTCGAGCCTCTGACTTCAGCCCTGGGTGTGTCCAAACATGCCCGGGGCTTTTTATTGCCAGGAAACGAGCGTGACCTCTTGCCGATTGGCCGGGAGCTGGCGCACATAGACCGGGCCCGGGGCCCAGTCACGGATGCGGTGGATGAGATCTGGAAGCTCGGCCTCGACTTTGGCCGAGTTGATTTTCAGGGTCAAAATGAGCCCCAGCGGACGCAAACGAGAGGCAAATTTCTCCACATACTGGCAGACCACACGGGGCTCCAGATTCATGTCGGAAACCAGCAGGTCCACCTGATCCGGCACCATGCCTGGCCTTAGATCCCCAGCGGCGACTTTCAGATGATGAAAGGAGGGATGCGCCAGCACCCGCGCATCCATCGCACCCGTGTCCACGCCGTAAACCGTGGCACCGCGCGAGAGAAGGGACAGCGATGCACCGCCCGGTGCAGAGCCCAGCTCTAGCACGGTCCGCCCCTTCAAGTCTTCCTGAATCCCCAGCCAGTCCAGGGCCTGCTCCATCTTCATCCAGGCCCGGGAGGGAGCCTCTGGAGGCAAGGCCAGACGCAGCAAGGCTGCCGGATCGCCCAAATCGCCCGGCTGATGGCGGTGGCAGCCCACCAGCATCGGTTCCCCCTCTGCTCCCACGATCACACTCACCACGGTGTCCCCGGGCTTGGGCTGGCACCTCTGGGGCCCATCGGGCAGGGCACGGATTTCTGTCTCTATCCCATCCACCCGTGCCCAGGTTTCGGCAGCCGACCCATCTTCCGGGACTTCCCGAGGCAAAATGTGCCAAACAGCCGCCTGGGCCGGGGCAGCGCGTTCCGCCACTTCTAACACCGTTTTGGCCATCCCCAGGGAAACACCGGAAACCTGGGCAAACTGCGCCCCCAACCGGAAATTTCCGGGCAGCTCCCCCTGAACTTTCCAGGTGATGAGCTGCGGCCGCATGAAAGCCGGGGTCAGCAGCCCCCCGTGGCGAGCAGCCACCTCCCTTTTTAGAGAGGCTTCAGCGCCGGGACGGCAGGTGGCAAAAACGAAGGTCGGGGGTATCACAACGCCCTCTTTGGCACACTCCGGCCCCCTGCGCGAGTGCGAACCCAGGCCGCAAAGTCACCGACACACGGTCTGCCGGATGCCTCTCGGCCCCATTTCCGCCCAAATTCCCCTGCCCCA
The DNA here is from genome assembly GCF_039542385.1 of Prosthecobacter algae. NCBI lineage: Bacteria > Pseudomonadati > Verrucomicrobiota > Verrucomicrobiia > Verrucomicrobiales > Verrucomicrobiaceae > Prosthecobacter > Prosthecobacter algae. The sequence goes on from NZ_BAABIA010000009.1 coordinate 278,339, forward strand.
CCCTGAGGATTGCGGCTTGCCAGTCGGGCGCTAGCCTGCTAAATCCTCCCACGCTATGGCAAAAATTCAGTACACCACCCCCGAAGGCACCACTGGCGAAGTTGAGCTGACCGCTGAGCGTATGACGCTGGGCCGCGCAGATGACAATCAGATCGTCATCTCTCATGACTCCGTTTCCAGCCATCATGGTGAAGTCGCCATCGAGGGCGATGCGTGGGTTTTCACCGACCTGGGTTCCACCAACGGCACCAAGATCGATGGCCAGCGTGTCGAACGCCTGGAGCTCGGCCACGGCGGCAGCTTCACGCTGGGTCACGTGGATTGCGTGTTCGTCGGCGACTTCGAAGAAGCTCCGGCCTACTCCGCCCCTTCCCGCACCATGTCCAGCAGCGGCTACGGTGCCACGCAGATTGACAGTGGTCGCCGCACTGGTTTTGGCCCGAAGGCGAAGCCCAAGAGCCACGGTTACGGCCCCCTTTACGCCCTGGGCGTGTTTGCCCTCCTCGTCTGCGCCTACGCGGCGTTTTCCTTTAATCAGATGACCGCATAATCCACGGTCCGGTGATCGCTCAATCGCGATCCCTGGCGGCATGACCTGCCGCCATAATGGATTTTTGTCATAAACAACCAAACAAGGATGCGGCCTCCATGCGCCGCGAAAAAGCTCAAGTAATGTCCAATACCATTGTTGTCGGTGCCCAGTGGGGCGATGAAGGAAAAGGTAAGATCGTTGATTACCTCACAGAACACACAGATGTCGTCGTCCGCGCCGCAGGCGGGAACAACGCTGGGCATACCGTCATCAACAACGGCACCAAATACATCCTGCACCTCATTCCCAGCGGCATCCTCTGGGAAGACAAGATGTGCGTCATCGGCAACGGTGTGGTCATGGACATCCTGGGCCTGCTGGAAGAGATGGCCAAGCTGCGCGCCCAGGGCGTGAAGATTACCCCTGAAAATCTCAAGATCAGCGAAACCGCCCACCTCGTTCTGCCTTATCACAAAGGCCTGGACCAGGCCCGCGAAGCCAAGCTGGGCGACAAGAAGATCGGCACCACCGGTCGCGGCATCGGCCCCGCCTATGCGGATAAAGTCGAGCGTGGTGGCCTGCGTGCCATCCTACTGACCCGTCCGGAGCAGCTCGAAAAAGAACTGCGTTCCCGCATCCTCATGCACAACGATACCTTCCGCGCCGCTGGCGTGGCTGAGGTTCCTCTGGAAGAAACCATTACCAGCGTGCTGGCTGCCGCCAAGGTGCTGGCCCCGCACATCACCAACACCGCCGTCTATTGCCACGAAGCCATCCGTGCCGGCAAGAGCCTGCTCTTTGAAGGTGCCCAGGGTACTTACCTGGACATCGACCACGGTACCTACCCCTTCGTCACCAGTTCCAACACCACCTCCGGCGGTGCTTGCACAGGTTCCGGCGTGCCTCCGCGCATGATTGATAAAGTGGTCGCAGTCGCCAAGGCCTACACCACCCGCGTGGGCTCCGGCCCTTTCATCACCGAGAACGAAGACATCGGCGACATGCTGCACAACATGGGCCGTGAATACGGTGCCACCACTGGCCGTGCCCGCCGCTGCGGCTGGCTGGATGCGGTGCTGGTGCGCTACGCCGTGATGATCAACGGTGCCGACGAACTGGCCATCACCAACCTCGACGGCCTGGACGGTCTGGAAACCATCCAGATCTGCACCGCCTACAAGCTGCGTGGGGAGACCATCCACTACCCACCGAGCACCATCGAAGACATCGAGGCCTGCGAACCTGTCTATGAAACCCACCAGGGTTGGAAACAGGATCTCAGCCAGATCAAAAACTTTGCGGATCTGCCGGATCTGGCCAAGGCCTACCTCAAGCGTCTCGAAGAACTCACCGGTGCCCGTGTCAGCCTTCTCGGTGTCGGCCCCTCTCGCGACCAGACCCTGGTGGCCTAACTGCACGTTCTTCATGAACCTTCTGCGCCCCGTCTGCCTCCTGGCATTCGGGGCGCTTTCATGTTCAGCCGCCACTCCGCAGCGTTTCGACTTCAGCGGTCCTGGCATGGCCACAACTTTCCGCATTTCTTGTTATGCCGAAAGCCGGGAGCAAGCCGAAAAAGCCACCTCCGCCTGCTTCGTCCGCATCGCCGAACTGAACCAGATTTTCACCGACTACGATCCCACCAGCGAGCTCATGCGCCTTTGCGCGCCGGAGGCCGCCTACCCGGTGAAGGTCAGTCCGCCGATGCTGGAACTCCTGGAGCGTTCCTTACATTTCGCGAAGCTCACAGACGGTGCCTTTGACCCCACCTGCGGGCATCTCACTCAGCTTTGGCGGCGCACCCGCAGGCAAGGAAAGCTGCCCACCCCACCCCGCCTCCAGGCTGCGATTGCGGCCACCGATTGGCACCGCATCCAGATTGATCCCCCGAACCAGCAGATCACCCTCAAACCCGGCACCCTGCTAGACCTGGGGGGCATTGCGAAAGGTTATGCCGCCGATGACTGCCTGCGCGTTCTTCGCCAGCACGGCCTGTCACGGGCAGTGGTCATCGCCGGGGGCGATACCGCCGTCGGCGATGCCCCACCTGGAAAGGCAGGCTGGGAAATCAAACTGCGCACCTTCGCGCGGTCTGAAGCTGAGGACGACCTCACCGCCATCACTTTGGCCAACCGCGCCGTCTCCACATCCGGAGATCTGTATCAGTTCATCGAAATCGACGGCACACGTTACTCGCACATCCTCTCATTGAAGACCGGTCTCGGCCTAACACAAAGCATCGCCTGCGCCGTCATCGCCGATGACTGTACCACCAGCGATGCTCTGGCCACGGCCATGTGCGTCCTGGGAATCGAAAAGGGTACCGCCCTGGCCAAGACGATTCCTGGAGTCGAAGTCCGCTTTGCCGTGCCCCAGGCTGCGGCAAAGTCCAAATGAAGACGTCAGTTCAAACAAGGGTGCCTAACTCACGGCTCCACCAGGAAGAATCCGTGGAAGGGAAGGAGGAATCCAGCTTCACCGAGATCAGCACCCGCTGCAGTTCCTTCACCCAGCCACAGGGAGCCAGTCGGCGAGAGGTGCAGATAGTAGCTGTCGTAACCCGACTCCGAGCCGCCTGAGTCAGCCTTCCATAGACGAAGCCGGGTCGCCGATACAGGATCCGCAGCAGCCGTGAATCCAGCTTCAGGCAACAATCCCAACCCAACTGGTGAACCATCCAAAGCACAACGGCTGCCGATAAAGCGAGTCCCGGCGACAGGTTTCAAAGCCACACCAGACAAAGGCAACTGCCCTGACAAGACGATGCTGACGTCCTGCGTTCGCGTCTGCACCAGCAGGGCTTCCCCGCTGCGCAGCATGAGCTGCTGACCATCCTCACCCGTCCACCCCTCAGCTTGTGGCCAGGCTGGGACAAAATCATTCGCTGCCACATCATAACGCAAGACCCGGTCTGAGGTGCTTTCCGAAGTTCCCCCGGTAAACACATCCACCGGCAGCAATTGGTCCAGACGCCAGACTCGACGTAGAGCCACACGTGCCCCTGAGAGATCCGCAGGAACCGTCGAGGCAGCCCTCACCACGCTGTCTCCAGCAGAGATCACTTCGAAGTGATCCCCCTCATGAACACCGTTCAAAACTTCCAGAACAGCCGCTCCATCGAATGACAAATCAGAGGCTGCCGCCAAACGCAGGCTTTGCCCACCTTCCACCTGCCGGATGGTTCCGACATAAAGTTCGGGCTGCTCCAGCGGCATGGAGAAACTGCGTGTGCCTTTGGCAAAGGTCTCACGGCTGAACATCCATGCGGGGGTCGTCGCCACAGCTTCCGTCTGGCCGTCCAAATTTGCATCAAGTGATACCTTCAGGCGAACGATGCCCCGCGCGGCCCCGGCGAAGAGAGAACCATCCACCTGGGCATAACGAAGAGTCTGACTGCCATCTGTGCCGAAGAGACTTTGCGCAGCCACCTTTGCAGCACTCCAAGTTAGACCATCGGTGCTCGTCTCCAGATTCAGCGTGATGTCACGGCGGCCTGTCGTTGGCACGTTCACCACAGCATCCACTGCACCAGTAGCAGATTGGGTTTCCAGTATAAAACGTCCGGCCCCGCTGGCTCCGCTCCAAGGATCTGTCCCCAGGGCGTACTCCAGCAGGTTTGGATACAGATCGGCATCCGGATTGTCCAGAGCTAGGCTATCATCTCCCAAGGAATGCAGTGCCTGCCAGGAGGCAAACGTGACCGGGAACACGCCAGTTTCGGGCAGTGGCCGCAGCAGTTCCTGTTCTGGTGGCGGCGCTGTCTCGCTCATGGACAGATTGAAACCGTTACAGTCAACGCACTCCAATCCCAGGTCGTAAGTCAGGTCTGTGTTCACATCCAGACCTTCATCATCCGCCACGCCCTCAGCGCCAGACTCGGCACCGCCTGCGGCGAGCTGACCCGGCAAAATCGTAAACACCGCCGAGCTTGCCCCATTGACGATCGGCGTGTCATTGTAGATCAGATCCTGCCCAGCATCATCGTCTCCAGCAGTCACACTGGTCATCGGCTTGGCCCACTGCAGGACACCGCCGTATTCAAACTGAACGGAAGCCAGGTGCAGGAAGTAGGAGCCCGGATTCAGATCTGTGATGAGATAACGACCGCCTTCATCCGAGATCGCTGCCCCCACGGCTTCATCTGTGTTCACATTGGCCCCAGCCTTGAAGATCTGAACGAAAGCATACTCTACGCCCTCATTCGGATTCATCCGGCCATCTCCGTTGATGTCCATGAACACACGGTTTCCAACCGCCAAAGGCGCCCACAAGCCAAAGTCCACAGTGAAGTTTGTATCAGCATCCGCATCACCATCGGTGGTGGATTCTGTTCCCGGCTGTAGGGCAATGACGGGGCTTAAAAGAGCCGTGCCCAGACCACCCGGTTGGGAACCATCGTTATTGCCATCCACATTGTTATCCACCAGGGCAGGCGTGCCACTGCTGTGCGTGTGGCCTGCGGGCGGAGTCACCCTCACATAATAGTTTCCTGGTGCCAGATTGGCAAAGTTATAGGCACCGTTGGCAGCGGTGATGAGGCTGGCTCCCACTTGACTGTCCGCCGCACCGCCCGTGCCGCCGATGGCATTGTCCGTGCCCGTCGCAAACAACTGTACCGTGGCACCGGCGACACCATTTTCTCCGCTGTCCTGGACACCATCATTGTCATTATCCAGCCAGACCCGATTACCCAGAGACAGGCTGCCGGGCACATAGGTGAGAAGGCGGGATGCCGTGCAACCATTGGCATCACGTGCCTGCACGGTGAAGCTGCTGCTCGTCTGGCCCGTCGGGATGCCGGACAATATCCCTTCGGGGCTCAGACTGATGCCAGCAGGCAAGGAGCCCGACAATAGCGACCACTGGTATGGGGCAGTACCTGCACCCGCACTCAATGTGACATTGTAAGACGTACCCTGATAACCAAAGGGCAGGCTGGCGGTATTGACCACCACCGCTGGGCAAGCCGGTGTCAAAGAGAAGGCACGTGTGCCTGCACAGCCGCGCGAATCCACAGCCCGCACAATGAAAGCTGCCGAGGCATTCGAAACCGGCGTGCCACTGATGATGCCCCCGGCACTCAGGCCCAGGCCCTGAGGCAACGCCCCTGAACCGATGGAGTAAGTGTAACCTGCCACACCACCCGAAGCGACGACACTCTGATTGTAAAAAGTGCCCACAACAGGGGCAGGAAGCGACGAAGGCGTGATCGTCACCGCCGGACAAGCGGGCGTCACGGTGTAGCTCTGGGTGGCAAGGCAACCGTAAAGATCTGTGGCCCTGATCGTGAAAGTCACAGAGCCAGCCTGGGTCACGGTGCCGCTAAGAACACCTGTGTCTGCCGCCAGGTTCAAACCCTGCGGCAGAGTGCCGCTAATCACGGCGAAGTTGTAACCTGCGCTGCCGCCAGATGCGGTGATGGTCTGGCTGTAAGGGCTGCCCACGGTGGGAACAGGCAACGTAGTAGGCCCGATCACAATCGTCGGGCAGACAGGGGCCAGCACATACTCGCGGGTGACTGCGCAGCCGTTCGCATCTGTGACTGACAATGTGAATGTAGCCGACGATGTGCCCGTGGCACGCCCTTGCAGCACCCCCCCTTCGGCGAGGACAATGCCCGCAGGCAGAGCCCCTGCAGAGAGACTGAATGCGTAAGGGGCCGTGCCGCCAGAAACCGTGACCGTTTGCGCATAAGTTACACCGACCACAGGCACAGCCAGGCTCGTCGGACTCAGGGTCAGCGTCGGGCAATTGACCGTCACAAGGGTGTCCTCCACCTCACCAATTCCCGCAGCACCTGTGGCGCCCGGATTTTGCACATTGGTCAGCCTCACACGCACGCCGCGCAGACCAGGTTTGGCAGCAGCCGGAGTCGTGAAGCTCAAGTTTCTGACCACTCCGTTGGAGCCGGAAGCGATGAGAGTGTTGGTGGCGATCTGCTCCCCGACATCAGCAAAGCTGCCGTTGCCATTAAAATCAATCCATGCATTCAGGTAAGCGCTGGCACCCAGATTGTTGGTCAGCATGGCCGTGACCGTGCCTGCCTGCCCTTGATTGAGACTGCCAGGGACAGTCACCCCATCTTCATCGTCACTGCCAGTCGCATCATCGCCCGTAGCGGCTGCATTGCGTGTGGACACATATTCTGTATCGGCCAGAGCCCCCAGGCGCAGGTTGCTGCTCGCAATGCTGGAGGCATCTCCCGCTCCGTCCCAGTCGCCAAAGTCATTCACCGGCACCGCAATCGTGGTGGTGTAATCTTCCACCTCTCCATTGCCTGCACTGCCAGTAGCCGGAGCATTCAGCATGTCCGTCAGGCGGAAACGGAGGCCGATGGTGGATCCAGTAACCGCATTGGCGGGCGCGTTCAGTGTCACGTTTCGGGTGGCGTTAGTCTGGCCAGTTGCCACGACCACATTGGTAGCCACCTGTTCTCCCGCATCGGCAAAACTCCCGTTATTATTGAAATCCATCCACACATTGAGATAGGCATTGGCACCGGACAGGTTGCTCACCACCACAGGAATCGTCGAGGGTGCGCCTGCAATGAAACCTGGCAGTGTCACGGCGTCTTCATCATCACCACCCGTGTTGTCATCCCCCGTCGCCGTCGCATTCAGGGTGGAAACAAACTCTGTGTCCGTCAGCAAACCAAGACGAATATTTTCGCTCACGGTTGAATAGGCATCTGCTGTGCCGCTCCAGTCCCCGAAATCTGAAGGTGGCACAGAGATGAGAGCAACATAGTCCTCCACCTCGCCAATACCTACCACACCCGTGGCCCCCGGATTTTGCCCATCCGTGAGGCGAAAACGAACCGCGAGGTTCACCGAGGTGGAGGCCGAAGCCGGCACCGTGAAACTGAGATTTTGCGTCCCATCCGTAATGCCGGTGGCCACCAGCACATTGGTGGCGATTTGCTCCCCGGCATCCGTCAACACACCATTGCCGTTGAAATCAATCCAGGCATTCAGATAGGCAGCTGATCCACGATTGTTGGTTACTTTGACAGGGATGCTGGCAGGAGCGCCCGCCATCAGGGATGGCATCGTCACGCCATCTTCATCATCCACTCCGTTGATATCATCTCCATTGGCAGCCGCGTTTGTCACCGCACTGAATTCCGTATCTGTCAGTGCACCTAACCGCAAGTTTGCATTGCGAGTACTTGCCGCAGAACCCAGTCCGGAATGATCTCCAAAGTCCGTGGTTGGCACCTGGACATTCACCACATAGTCCTCCACCTCACCCACTCCGCCCGCCGATCCCGTCACTCCAGGAGAGGCGGCTGAGGTCAAGCGAAACCGCAAGCCTAGATTGCTTCCAGTCACTGCCGTTGCAGGCACCTGGAGATTCAGGCTGAGGGTCACTCCGTTGCTGGCCGTGGCTACTGGCCGATTAACCACAAACTGCTCCCCTGCATCCGTCAGCACTCCGTTGTTATTAAAGTCCATCCAGGCATTCAAGAAAGCATCCGCACCCGTCAGGTTGGTGACGGTAACTGGCAGCACGACCAGTTCGCCTGCGGTCATGGAGGGCAACAAGACGCCGTCTTCATCGTCCACGTTCGTCAGGTCATCCCCTGTGGCCGTGGCATTTCGGGTGGAGGTCATTTCTGCATCCACCAAGGCGCCCAGTTTCAGGTTAGCGCTCATCCCATTGGAGGCGTCGCCGATGCCACTCCAGTCGCCAAAGTCATGGGTTGGGGCAATGATGTTCACCACATAGTCTTCTACTTCGCCCTGCCCGGCAGTCCCGATGGGCCCAGGCGAACTGATGGAGGAAAGACGAAAACGCACGCCCAGATTTGTCCCTGTTGTCGCCGTGAATGGAACTGTACCAGTCAGGTTCAGGGTGACGTTCGTGCTCCCGGTGGCCACCAGGGTGTTGCTGGCAATCTGTTCGCCCGCGTCCGTCAGGGAACCGTTGTTGTTGAAGTCGATCCAGGCATTGAGGAAGGCACTGCTTCCCCGGTTGTTTGTTACCGTGACTGGGATGGTGTAAGAAGCCCCAGCAGCCAGCGAAGGCAGCACCACACCGTCTTCATCATCGCTGCCCGTGATGTCATCGCCAGTAGCATTCACATTGGTGGTTCCAGAGAATTCGACATCCACCAGCGCGCCCATTTTCAGCGTTGCCTCCGCTGTGCTACTGGCAGGTAGAAAGCGCGAGAAATCACCAAAATCGGTGGTTGGGGGAGCAATCGTCACCGCATAATCTTCAATCTCCCCGACCGCCAAATTGGCGCCAACAGGTCCTGGAGAAAGCGGCGCCGAGAGCCGGAATCTCACCCCCAAATTCACCCCCGTGACTGCATTTGCAGGGACGGTAAAGTTGATCGGCAAGCTGGCATTGCTGGTGCCGGTGACCACGTTCAAGTTGCTAGCCACCTGTTCCCCCGGATCCGTCAGCACGCCGTTGTTGTTAAAGTCTACCCACACGTTCAGGTAGCCAAGAGCGCCAGTCGTATTAGTGACAGTCACATTCGCTGAGGCAGGAGCTCCAGCCGTTAATGCAGACAGTGTCACCCCGTCTTCATCATCCGTCCCGGTCACATCATCCCCCGTAGCAGTCGCGTTGCGGGTCGAGACAAATTCAGCATCCGTCGTGGCCCCCATCCGCAGATTCGGGCTTACACCTTGCGATGCATCGGCAAAGCCGCTGAAGTCCCCAAAATCCGTCGTCGGGGCCGATACCATCACCACATAGTCCTCCACCTCACCATTCCCTGCACTGCCGGTCGGAGCAGCCCCTGAGATGCTGGTAAAACGGACACGCGCCCCGAGATTGACTCCTGTCAAGCTGCTGGCAGGCACCCCAATATTGAGGTTGAGCGGACTGTTCGTAGCCCCCGAAGTGACCACCTGATTCACCGTCACCTGTTCCCCCGCATCCGTGAGCACGCCATTGCCATTAAAGTCAATCCACACACTCAGGTAGGCATTGGCTCCCGTGTTGTTGGTGACGGTGGCGGCCACCACGGCCGGAGCCCCAGCCGTCATGGAAGGAAAGGTTACGCCGTCTTCATCGTCCGTTCCGGTCGCATCATCCCCGCTCGCTGTCGCTGTATTGGTGGCTACAAATTCTGTATCCAGCGCAAGCCCCAGGCGCAATGAAGCATGGCGAAGGCTGCTGGCTGAACTAAAAAGGGAGTAATCACCAAAGTCCGTCTCAGGCTCGGCAATCGTGACTACATAATCCTCGACTTCACCCGTTCCACCAGCTCCTCCGGTGCCAGGGCTGGCCAGTTGCGAAATACGAAACCGGGCACCAATGGGCGTGCCCGTAACAGCGGTGGCCGGAATGGTGACACTCAGATTCTGGATGCCGTCAACCACTCCATTGCCCACACTGGAGTTGGTCAGCACCTGCTCTCCTGCGTCACTGAAGGAACCGTTGTTGTTGTAATCAAGCCAGACATTCACATAGCCCGTCGCCCCGGTCGTATTGGTCCGGGTGATCGAGATCAAGGCGGGTGCCCCAGCCGTGAGAGCCGGAATGGATATTCCATCTTCATCGTCCACTCCTGTGACATCGTCCCCAGTGGCCGTCGCATTGGTCGTGGCCGCGTATTCGGCATCCACGGAGGCCCCTAAGCGCAGACGGGTGTCAGCCGTATTCGAAACAGAAGGGCCCCGATCCCAATCACCGAAATCAGTGATCGGAGCCAGAATCACCACCGCATAATCTTCCACTTCGCCCACCCCTGATTCACCCGTTGGCCCTGGTGCAGAGACAGAAGTGAGCCTGAAACGCGCCCCAATGTTCGTTGCAGCCGTCACGGCATTGGTCGGCACGGTGAAATCCAGGTTCAGCGCCATATTTGCGGTTCCTGTAACCACAGTGAGATTGTTGACGATCTGCTCACCTGCATCCAGGAGGTCTCCATCGTTGTTAAAATCAATCCAGGCATTCAGATAGGCGGCACTGCCAGTGAGATTGGTCACAGGGACGGTCAAGGTCACAGGCTGGCCCGCAGTCATGGATGGAAAAGTCACCGCATCTTCATCGTCACTGCCGTTGGTATCGTCTCCAGTTGCCAAGCTATTGACCGTAGCTGTAGCCTCAGCATCCACAAGCGCCCCTAACCGAAGATTAGTACTGACGGTGCTCGAGGCCTGGGCCAGACTTGCATAGTCTCCAAAATCCAGCATTGGCGGGCTGATGGTCACGGCATGGTCTTCCACCTCACCATTGCCATCGGTTCCATCCCCACCAGGACTGCTGACGCTGGTCAAACGCACCCGCACTGCACTGGTGCCGACAGAGGCCGCCACAGGCACCGTAAAGTTGATGGTCCGCACTGAATTCGACGTCCCATTGGCCACAGCAAGATTGCTGGCGATCTGCTCCCCAGAATCAGTGACGCTGCCGTTGCGGTTAAAATCCACCCAGGCATTGAGGAAACCTGAGGCCCCGGAATTGTTGGTCACCGTCACGCTGATGCTAGTGGCCTTCCCCTGTTCCAGCAGGGCGGGCACCACCACTCCATCCTCATCATCACTGCCAGTCAGGTCATCTCCCGTTGCCGTCGCATTCGTGGTCGCTGCTGCCTCTGCATCGCTCAGGACACCGATGCGCAGCGTCTCATTCGCCACACTGGAGGCACTGGGGAAAGCGGTGTAATCACCAAAGTCCAGGTTTGGCAGCACCACCAGCGTCAGCGTCATGTTCCCCAGACATCCCACCGCATCGGTGGCACGCACCATCACGGAGACACCAGCTCCATTAGAAACCGTGGGCACCCCGCTCAAAACCCCTGCCGAGCTCAAAGTTAGGCCTCCAGGCAATGTGCCACTGGCCACCGTCCATGCATAGGGTTCGCTGCCCCCCGTTGCACTGAAGGTGTGGTTCACTGTCTTGCCCACCGTCAAGTTTCCAGGATTCCCACCCACACTGATAGCAGGGCAGGCACGGAAACCAAAATCAATCGTTAGGTCCGTCTTGTTGTCTGAGTCGCCATCGGTGACGGGTTCCGTCCCTGCCACCAGGGATATCAGCGGGCTACGCACTGGCTGCCCTTGCAGTGTCTGGATCCCATTATCATCCCCATCCTCGCCATTGTCTGCGGTATCAGTGACGCGGCTGCTCACCGGAAAACTCGCCGGAGGCGTGGGGATGTAGAGGAAGTACTGCCCGGGTGACAAATTGTCGAAGGTGTAGAGACCTCCGCCTGCTGTGGTTGTCGTTGCTGCGGGGGTGGCGGTGAGTGGATTTTCACCTCCCAGGAAAAGCTGCACGGGCACGCCATTGATGCCGCCCTCACCGCTATCCTTCACACCATCGTCATCCACATCGTTCCAGATCAAGTTGCCCAGCTTCATGGACGGCGCAGCGCCCGGACAGGCTGCACCGTCAGAGTTCGTCACACTCGGCCCCGTCCAGACGGCGGTCATGCTGCCATTCAGCAGCCCGTTGGTCCGGTTAAAAACATACAAGGTATCCTGCGAGGTGGAGCTGCTCTGGCTGCCATAACCATAAGCGAGGCCGTTTGCATCAATGACCAGGGAGCCGAAGGTCGTCAGGTATGAGACCGCTACACGCGTGCAAACACCAGTTGTCGGATTGATCTCAAACAACCCCAGGTTGCTCGAGTCATTGGTGTTGTAACCGTAGATCTTATCCGTCAACGGATCCCACACGATGTCACCAAAGTTGCCTGTCGTGTTCGCTCCCGTGTTGGAGTACTTCGTGACCACAGGAGTTCCCACCACCGAGGCAGAGCCAAGGTCAATGGTGTAAAGCGTCGTGCGGGCATTGCTGAAAGTGTATCGGTTCAGGATCATGAGCCCTGAGGTTAAGGAGGTTCCTCCGCCCCACTGCCCGTCCGTAGGGGAAGACGGCAGGCCATCAATTTCCCCCATGTCCACCAACGTGCCCAGAGAGTTGATGCGGTAAAGATGCCCGCCGTTCTGATCCACACAGTAAAGATACCCGCCATAAGAGACTAGGCCGTTCAGCTTTTTGCCCGTGTAGATGAAGATCGGCTCCAGGGACTGGTCCGTATCAATGTAGTTGAGAGTCGTGTCCCAGACGCCAGATCCAGGGCTCGTCTCCACGTTCTGCATGATGTAGAAGCGGTTATCACAGACAAAGGGCGAGCCAATGTTGGCCACAAAACCGAAGTCAATCGTGTTATCCTGATTGCCTGTGCCAGATGATCCAGGCTCGGTCCCGGCAGTGAGCTGGAACACCCCGCTGAAGGCCGATGTGGCGGAGCCAGCAGGCTGCGCCCCGTCATTGTCCAAATCCTCGCCATTGTCCGAAGCATCCACTACGGAGCTCACTCGCGAGAGCGGCGGTGTCGGCACCTTCACAAAATAGCGTCCAGCGCTCAACCCCGAGAAACTGTACAAGCCGCCATTCGCAGTGGTGACGTTTCTCACCAGAACATCCGCATTCCCACCAGTCCCGCCGATCGCATTGTCCGCTCCTGGAGACCACAACTCCACCAGCACATTATTGATGCCGCTTTCGCCTGAGTCATAGAGACCGTTATCATTGGCATCATTCCAGATCAGATTGCCCACCCCCAGGCTGTTGGCGACAGTGATGGTACAGTCTTCCACCTCGCCTGTTCCATCTTGCCCGTCCGCACCTGGGCTGCTGACCGAGGTCAGTCGCACCCGCACGCCGACAGGCCCCAAGGTGGCCGTCGCAGGCACCGTAAAATTGATCGTCCGGGTCGAGTTCGAGGAATTGTTGCTGATGGCTGTATTCGTAGCGATCTGCTCTCCAGTATTGGTCAGCACGCCATTGTTGTTCCAGTCAATCCACGCATTTAGGTAGGCCGTACTGCCCGTCGTGTTAGTGACGACCACCGTGATCGAGCCGGAAGCTCCTTGTTGCACACTCACGGGTACCGTCACCCCGTCTTCATCATCAGTCCCCGTCGTATCGTCCCCTGTCGCAGTCGAGTTGGTGGTTGGCACGGCTTCGGCGTCCGTCGTACTGCCCAGCCTGAGTTTGCTATTCATCAGACTGCTTGCACTTGGAAAGGCATCAAAGTCCCCATGATCGGTAGGATCGGAAATCGTGACCACGTAATCTTCCACTTCGCCAGAGCCATCCGCCCCGGAGGGGCCAGGCGTGCTGTTGGTGGTCAAGCGCACGCGAATCCCTGCCACACCGAGACTGGCACCGGCAGGCACCGTAAACGTTACCGTGCGGTTCACATTCGAAGTGCCTTTCGCAATCGTTGTATTGCTAGCGATCTGTTCTCCAGAATCCGCCAAGGAACCATTGCGGTTAAAATCGATCCAGGCATTCAAATATGCCGTGTTATTGCTCTGGTTGGTGACATTGACTGTTATAGAACCTCCCTGCCCACGCACGATCACTGAAGAAAAGGACACACCATCTTCATCATCACTGCCCGTGCTATCATCCCCGGTTGCCGAAGTATTGGTAGTGGCAGAGCTCTCCGCATCCACAAGACTGCCCATGCGCAGCGTCGAATTGCGGGTGCTACTGGCACTCGGGAACGAACTGTAATCCCCAAAGTCCGACGTTTGTGCCCCGGCAACACTGGCCATCATGACCAGCCCCACAAACACCAGTCCCCGTAGCCAGGACAAAAGTCCGTCGTGCCGGACACTTCCAGGATTCGCTAGGGGGGAAGTCATGCGGGAGATCATGCCGAGAGTGTCCTGAGATCAGATCAGCCAATGGTAGAAGCAGCCCCGCGACGGCGGCGGCTCATCAGCCCTACAAGGGCTGCCATTCCCAGCAGCAGTGCCGGGCCGGGCTCAGGCACTGGCACCAGGCTGGTCTGGATAGTGTATGGCTGGCCACCGCCCGTGGTCCCGTTCAGTCCGCCGTAAATGGCCGTGTCCGCATCAGCAAGCTGCCACTCATACGAAGTGGTAGAAGGCTCAGTCGGATCTGGAAACACCCAGTCATTGGCCACATCCCCCAAGCCGGGGCCATCCGTCACCAAGGCCCATTCCGTGCCAGTTTCACGATTTTTGGTGTTGTAAACCCAAAGGTAAGCCACCTCTCCCTGTGCGAAAATATCAGCAGGATTGGCATCCACAGATCCAGAACCGCCAGTGATCAAATGTTCCACACTTCCGACATAAAACTGGTCCACCGTGTTCCAACCCTCTGGGTCTCCATCACCAGGATCTCCCGGTGTCGGATCGAAGGCGCGATCAAAAACCTTCCAGTTGGCCGCCCAATCATTGATGTTGGATCCTGTGGGGACAAAACCATTGGCAAAGGAGCCGATCTCAAACGAAAAATTTCCATCCAGCACCTGACCACCGGCGTCGTAGAACAGATCGTTGAAGTCACTGCTCCAAATAATCGTGCTGCCCTTGGATGACAAAGGCATCGCTAAAGCAGACAAGGCTGCACACAGGGTGAGCAAGCGTGAGATGAAGTGTGATTTCATGGCTGTAGGAGGGATTTGGAATGAGGAAAAACGTCCCCTAAAAGCGGGGCATCGGCAGAGACTGCAGGGTACGAGAGACCATATGGCATCAACATTATATATGGAAATTATACTTTAATTTGATAATTATCAAAAAATAAAACCCGATTTTTAATGTTTAAGAAGCTTTTTCCGCTTCTGCCCCCTTCCCCGTCTTGCTCATCCCGGCATCCGGTGTCCTTTGGGTATCCCTATCATGCATGCGGTTCTTCTCCCCTTTGGCAGTGCTGGCGATGTCTTCCCCTTTCTTTGGCTAGGCCGTCAGCTCAAGGCCCAAGGGCATGAGGTCACGCTCATTGTGGCCTGTGTTTTTGAGGACATCGTGCGTCAGGCCGGTCTGCAGGTCATTCCCATGGGAAGCCAGGAACAGTTCGACCGATTCATCGCGGACCCACGAGTCTGGAAACTTTACCACGGCACCAAGCTAGTGTTCGAATTCGCCGGGGAAAACACAGAACCCGTGCTTGAGGCCATCGAATCTTTGATTCAGGCAGGCAAGCCGCCAGATTTGCTCATGGCCCCCTGTACCGTCTTCGGCGCACGGCTGGCACGAGAAAAGCACGGCATTCCCCTCATCTCAGTCCATGTGCAGCCAACGGTCATGATCAGCGCCCACGAGCCCCCGGTGCTGCTCCCCGGCATGCAGCACCTGCGCAAGCTCCCGCTCCGATTTCGCCAATGGCTGGTGAAGCTGCCCAATCCGGCCGACCGCTTTGCAGCGACTGCGGTTGAGGCCGCCTGCGCCCGTCAAGGGGTGACTCCGCCCAAAAGCCTGTGGTGGGAGTGGGCCGACTCCCCAGATGGTGTCCTGGGACTTTTCCCAGAGTGGTTTGCCCGCCCCCAGCCAGACTGGCCCGCCAATTTGCTGCTCTGGGATTTTCCCCTGGAGGACATTGCCCAGGAACGCCCGCTAAGCGCCGAAGTGGCCCAGTTTCTGGCCAGCGGGGACAAACCCATCGTTTTTACGCCAGGCAGCGCCAACATCCAGGCGCGCCGCTTTTTCGAGGTAGCGCTGGAAGCCGTCACCGCCCTGGGCAGACGCGCCATTTTCGCCACCCGGCAGCTCGATCAGCTCCCTCCCGGCCTTCCGGTCACCGTCTTGCCCGTGGAGTATGTCCCCTTTTCCACCCTCATCCCCCAGGCAGCCGCCTTTGTGCATCATGGCGGCATCGGCACCCTTTCCCAGGGCTTTGCCGCAGGGATCCCCCAGCTCATCATGGCCATGGCCCACGACCAGCCAGATAACGCCTTCCGGCTGGAGCAACTCGGCGCAGGCATCGGCCTCACGCCCCGCACTTTCACCCCTGCCAGGGTGCAAGCCGCCTTACACCGGCTGCTCACCCTTCCATCTTACCAGAAAGCGGCCCGGGAATGCCGGGCAAACATGCAGCAACGCCAGCCGGTGGCGGGTCTGCTTCGTTGGATCGAAACCCGCCAGAATCAACGATCTACAGGCGGGTAACAGTCCCCTGCCCTCAAGACCGCCTTCAACAAAAAAGACACAGCCCCTGAGGAGACTGTGTCTTTTAAAAAATTCTTTTCGCAATCAGGAAACCGGATCAGTCACCATCGCGGCCGATGGCCTCGACAGGGCAGCCAGCCAGGGCTTCTTCAGCCAACTCACGCTCGTCGTCAGACTCAGGCTGCTTGTAAACGTAGGAATGACCTCCGTCATCGTCACGCTTGAAGTTGGCTGGGGCAGTCTCACGGCAAAGATCACAGTCAATGCACTGATCGTCCACGTAGTATGCGCCAGCGGTATTCTGAGGGTATTTGTTTTCTGCGTCTGCCATGTTGAGAGTCTCCTTGTCTTGGATTTTGCGGGCCGGATAAATAATTCCCGCTTCCGGGGTTTCAATCACTTTTTGCGTTTCCCTGCGCCTGCCCATTGAGCAGGAGGCATTCCAGCGTATGAAGAGATGTAGCCGGGCGGGATTCCAATGTCCCATTCTGCCACAGTCCCGACTTTAAACAACCCGCCAAATCACCATGTCCCCCATCATCCCCCAGGAAGGCTGGATCGTTCAGCACCTCTTTTATCACGTGGACCACGGCTTCTGGGCCGCCCTCACCCCTGAAGAAAAGGCCGAACGCTTTGACCGGTTCAACGCCACCGTCCAGTCCATCCGCTCGCATCCAAAGACCCAGCTACTGACCTTCAGCATGGTCAGCCCCAAGGCAGACCTGGGCATCATGCTGCTGACGCCCGACCTGCAGGATGCCAACCGTTTTGAAAAAGAGCTGGGCCAGGCCTTCGGTCCCGAAGTGCTGAATGCCACCTACAGCTACCTTTCCATGACCGAATGGACGGAATACAGCGAAAAGGAGGAGGATGCCTCCGCCCGCATCGCCCGCACGGAAAACCTGGAAGTCGGTTCCGAAGCCCACACGGCCCGCATCGCCGAGTGGAAGGGCCACATGGACAAATACTTCAATGACCGACTCTACCCGAACATGCCGGACTGGCAGGTCATGTGCTTTTACCCGATGAGCAAGCGCCGCAACGTGGGCGCCAACTGGTATGCCCAGGAATTCGAAAAACGTCGCGAACTCATGGGTGGCCATGCCAAAACCGGCCGCAAATTCTCCGGCAAGGTGCGCCAGCTCATCACCGGGTCTACCGGTCTCGACAGTCACGAGTGGGGTGT
Source organism: Prosthecobacter algae (assembly GCF_039542385.1). Classification (NCBI taxonomy): domain Bacteria; kingdom Pseudomonadati; phylum Verrucomicrobiota; class Verrucomicrobiia; order Verrucomicrobiales; family Verrucomicrobiaceae; genus Prosthecobacter; species Prosthecobacter algae. Next base: position 295,950 of record NZ_BAABIA010000009.1, read on the forward strand.
CACCCTCTTTGCTCACGACATTTTCCAGATCAAAACCATCGTCTATGAAATGCGCTGGGATGAAGTGACCACCCAGTATGGCGAATTTGGCGACTTCTACATTGGCATCCAGCTCAATGGCGAAGAGCTGCTGCAGCGACTGCTGCTGGCTTGATTTTTCGTCCGCCGGGACTATCCATGATTCCATGAGTGCCGCTTCCATCTCATCTTCGCCATTGCTGGAGTCTGCATTCGCAGTCGTGGCGAAAATGTCGCGCGATGAAAAAGCAGTACTCCTGGAACGGGTGGAGGCTGAATTGCGAGATGACGCGGGAGTTCCCGATTGGGAACATCAAGTGGTACAAGAGCGCCTGCGTCTGCTGGATGAGGGAATTTCGATTCCAATTCCGTGGGAAGAAGTCAAAACCCGGCTCGGACGCAAATGGGGAAAAAAATAATCTTCCTTCCAGAAGCCGAAGCTGATCTCGACGAGGCTGCTGAATTTTACGAAATTCAGGAACCGGGACTCGGAGATGAAGTCTTTGACTTTCTATCTGCACGAATTGACGATTTGGTGACCACTGGCGGCCTCCATTCATTCAGCAGAGGAGCGCATCGGGCAGTAGTCTTGGGCCGGTTCCCGTATTTCACGATTCATTACCGGAACGATCCATCAACCATCACGGTGCTTGCTGTTCTGGACCAACGGCGCGATCCAGAACACAATCTCAACAAGCTACGCAGCCGGATTTAATTTCCATCGGCATCAATAGCCTCCGGCTCCGCCAAGTTTAATCCTTTCCCCATGCTCAATCAGTCCCTCACCATCGCCGACCGCACCTTTCAATCCCGCCTCATGATGGGCACGGGAAAGTTTGCCTCCGGTGAACTCATGCGCCAGGCCATCATCGCTTCCGGAACGGAGATCGTCACCGTAGCTCTGCGCCGTGCCGACCTCACCGGCAAAGGCGACCCCTTCGCCAACATCCTGGACTTCATCCCCAAGGAAGTCCTGCTGCTGCCGAACACCAGCGGGGCAATGAATGCCGAGGAAGCCGTGCGTCTGGCCCGCCTCGCCGTGGCCGCCGGCCTGCCGAACTGGGTGAAACTGGAGATCCATCCCGATCCCCGCTATCTTTTGCCCGACCCGATCGAGACCCTGAGGGCCGCTGAAATCCTGGTCAAAGAAGGCTTCATTGTCCTCCCCTACATCAATGCCGATCCCGTGCTGGCGCGCCGTCTTCAGGACGTTGGGACCGCCACCGTCATGCCCCTGGGTTCCCCTATCGGTTCCCACCAGGGCATCACCACACGCCGGCAGATTGAAATCATCATTTCCCAGGCCACCGTTCCTGTGGTGGTGGATGCCGGTATCGGTGCCCCCAGCCATGCCGCCGAAGCCTTTGAAATCGGAGCCGATGCCGTTTTGGTGAATACCGCCATCGCCATCGCCAACGATCCTGCCCGGATGGCGGCAGCCTTCAAATCCGCCGTCGAGGCCGGGCGCAGCGCTTATGAAATTGGACTTGGGGAGCAGCACGACGAAGCCGACGCCACCAGCCCCCTCACCACCTTCCTGTACCAGTAACCCCGGTCCCTGGTCCAGACGGCTTCTCAAGCCGCCCGGTGGATCTCAAATCGTGGCCCGCAGCCACCTGCCTCATGCACGCCCTTACCGCCCTCTTTTACGCCCTGGAGACTCAGCCCGAGATCCCCGTGGCCACCGCCCAGCGCATCCTCTTTCTTCGCGCCCAGTCCCATTCAGGCCTCGAGCCACTGCGTGAGCGGCTCACCTGTGAGCAAACCTGGAAACCCCATGCCGCAGGGCTGGAGCTTCAGGGCATCCGCCACACCCGCCTGGCCGAAGGCCAGTATGATCTCATCCTCCTCCTGCCCGACCGCCAGCGCGAAAGCATTCTCTCCGACTTTGCCCACGCCCATGAGCTGCTTGCAGAAGGCGGTACCCTCGTCGTCGCCCTGCACAATGACTGGGGTGCCAAGCGCATGGAGCAGCACCTGGCCGAAGTCGCCCCCGAGGTGAAAACCCTCTCCAAAAATCACAGCCGCGTCTTCTGGGCTACCCATTCCTCTCCCTGGAAAACGGATGTCCTGGCCCAATGGAAAATCAACGGTGCCATGCAGCGCATCCTGGATGGCAGGTTTTGGTCCCAGCCCGGTCTCTTTAACTGGGATCGCATTGACGAGGGCTCCGCCCTGCTGACCGAGCACCTGCCCCACTCCCTCAGCGGAGCCGTGGCCGATCTCGGCTCCAGTTGGGGATTCCTGAGCGACCACATTCTGCGCCACTGCCCGAATCTCCGGAGTGTGGACATGTATGAGTCCGATGCGCGCGCACTCGAATGTGCCCGGCGAAATACCGGCCTCGTTCCCGTTCCCGTGCGGCCTCGCATCTTATGGAAAGATGTCACCCAGGGCGTCGGCAGCGCCTGCTATGACACCATCATCATGAACCCTCCCTTTCATGACGGTCGCGAGACGAACAGCATGCTGGGGCTCAAGTTCATCACCGTCGCTGCCCAGGCCCTTCGCACCACTGGGGACCTCTGGCTCGTCGCCAACAAGCACCTCCCCTATGAGAACCTCATGAAGGAGGCTTTCGAGCATCACCGCACAGTGGCCGAGACCCGAAACTTCAAAGTTTTGCACGGCAGCAAACCCACCCTGGTGACCCGCCAAGTGAAGCGAAAAAGCCGCCGTTAATTTTTTCGTTCATGAAAAGCAAAACTCTCTTGCAAACATCCCCAGCAAGTCTTAACTCCACGCCCGCACGAAAGTGAATGGGTAGGTGCCCGAGTGGTTAAAGGGGGAAGACTGTAAATCTTCTGGCTTACGCCTACGCTGGTTCGAACCCAGCCCTGCCCACCATTTCGCTCTCTGCGGTTTGTAAAAAAAACCCGACTTTAACAGGTCGGGTTTTTTGTGTTTGGGCAGAAAAATGAATCTACCCTACCGCAGTAAATTCCGGCGCAATCATCGGCTACAGCCCCCGTAGGCCCGCTTTGTCCTTCCATCATCAAGTGGAAAAAGATGCACCAAGCCTTCAGTATTGGCCTTTTCAAAAATCACCCAAAGAATACAGCCGGACTCTTTACCTCACGTGGCTTTGGTCATACTTACAAAGAATAGACATTGCTGATACTGGCGGTCACTTGGGAGAAAATTTTTAACAGGGGCTGGTTAATGCGATCAATATGGAAACGGTCCATGCCCTGGCGCTGCGCAGGGCTCAACCCCCAGTTCCCCGTCTCCCAGTCCTGGAGCAAGCGAGTGATACAACGTGCGATGTCATCCGGATCGGTCAGCTCGGCCCAATGCAGGCCAGCCCCACGCAGGACTTCGGCCACGGCACTGTCCTTTTCCGCCAGCCCCAGCACCGGGTGGTCATAGGCGAAAGCCTCGACAAGCTTGGTCGGGAGAAAGACGCCGCCAAACCCCGGCATGTCGATGATGAGCGTCAAGTCGCTGGCGGCGATCTGGCGCTGGCATTCATCAAAGGGGACGCCTGCGGAGAGCTTGATAACATCGCCCAAGCCTGCGGCATCCACCTTCGGCTGGTAGCAGGTGGTGTCCACCCCGATGCAGTTGATCTCCAGCCGACCGGCCAAAGACTGGGTCTTTTTCAATCGGCGCAGAGCCTCAATCAATGTGTCCGGGGTGCGCAGAGTCGGATAAAAGGCCCCCGCATGAATGACCCGGAGAGCACGGCCCGCCACAGTTGGTGGGCGGATTTCAGCCAGCCTGCCCACGGGGGTTTCATATCCATGCGGAATGATGTGGACCCGCTTTCGCCATTCTTCTGGGTAGCGGTACAACACACGATCCGCAGCATGCTGAGTAACGAAGACCAGAGCATCAGCATTTTGAAGTATCCGACGCTCAAAATAATGCCCGATCAAACGCTGCAAGGGCCGATGATGCAGGCCCGCGCTAATCCAGGGATCGCTAAAATGGGCCACCCAGGGCAGGCCGGTGGCCTTCTTCAGCCGCCAGCCGACCACATTGCTCACATGCTTGGAAGCTCTGGAGTAGATCACCTGCGGCTGCCATTCTTGGACGATTCCCCGCGCTTTGGCCACGGCCGGGAAAGCCCAGGGGAGATAGACTTCGGGCAAAACATAGTGGCCCGCGCCAATCGCGGCCAGCCGGCCAAAGCGAGGAAATCTTTCCGTCAGGACGGCATCGGGGCTGGGCACCCGGTCCACCAGAATTTCTTTGGGCAGGCCCTGCAACAGGGATGAATCCATCGCCTGTTTAGCGTGGGCCAGGGTAGTCGTCAGCACTCGGACTTTCAAACCCGCCCGATGCAGAAATTCCGCATTGATTTTAACCAGGCTAGACTCCGGCCCGGCGGTGGGCGGGAAGTTATGGGAGACGAGAAGGACTTTAGACAGGTTTCCCATAGATTACTTCTTTTTGCCCCTCGTTTTCACGATGGTCTCCATGGGTTCACGCCCGCTCAGGCGGAGGTTTGTTCCTGCCCCAGAATGCTTTAGGTCCGTTGATTCGCAGATATCCATTTCAGAGCTTAGTGGCCACCCTGCCCTCATCACCTTTAAGCCCTTTGTTTTCAAAGGCAGAAAAGAAATTTCGGACGAGTTTTTCATGAAAAGGGGATTTGGGGCACGCAGAAGATCAAGAGTGAAGTGCCGCATGGCAAATTGCATTAATAATGCTTCATTCTCCATACGGACAGTCAACTCATTTCCATAAAAAGACCATCTCAGTTGGGTGAAGCCTTTGCCAGCCAAGGCTGATCCCGGTTGGCTCACCCGGCCCAAGAAAACCGACCCCTGAAAAGCTGCCACAAAGATTGCCGCATCCGGGCATCCAGCGCCACCCAGGGAACGGCGAGGGTAAAGACAAACGTGTAGCCAACGCTGCACAGGAAAAGCTGGCCATAATCGGGCGTCAACCACCCCATTGCCCACCAGGCATACAGTGCTGGAAGCGCCAGAGACAGGGCCATGGGCTGCAAGATCATGCCAAAGAGGTACCTCCAAGGGTTCAGCTTTGCGCAGTCACGCATCAGCCACGGCATGATGAACAGATAAAACACGCTCATTTCCAGCGCTGTACCCAGGACCACCCCTCGCAGTCCCAGAAATGGAACCAGAGCGACGGCAAAAATGACCGTCACGATGCCTCCAATGAAATTGGCCCAGACGAGCCAGCGCTGTTTGTTCAGGGTGTACAGCAGGCTGTGTGCGGGGTACTGCATGAAACGCAGGCCGTAAGGGATGGCCAGAATCAGCATGACATCATGCGCACGGCCAAAGTCAGCCCCCATCCAGCGTTTGAAAAAGGCCTCTCCAAAAAAAGCTAGGCCGCCAACGGCCCAAGTGGAGAAACTAACCGTAATCCGGGTGACCCGGCGGAACTGGTCCTGTAAGGCCTCGTGGTCTTCCGCCCCATGAAGCTGGCTGAAAGCGGCCAGAATCTGTCCCCCGAAAAGGGCGTTGACCACATCCTCCAGCATCGTGATGAGACGCATGCCCAAGGAGTAAACGGGCACTTCCGACAGGCCGCACATTTTGCTGATCAGGAAAGGGTTCACCTGTAACCGAAAGCTCTCGCCCACTTTGAGCAGCAGCAACGAATTGCAGTAGCTGAAAAGCTCCCGCTTGGTCTGCTGGGTGGCTTCTGGAGAAAGCTCGCCGCCAGGGCGCGGCAGGTGACGTGCCATGAACCTTTGCAAGGCCAGTTCCAGGCAGTCCCCAGAACCGTGGGCAATGGCCGCCCCCACCAGGCCGAAACCGGAGCGCAAGGCAATCGTCATCATTACAGCCTGAACGAGCGAACGAATGATGGAACACCAGGCCAGCAGATCATACCGGACATGGGCCCGCAGCAAAACCATGGGCATGCGGGAAGCAAAACGCAGAGCCGTGGTGGACCCACAGATCGCCAGAGGAGCCATCACCTCCCAGGCTGAAAGATTGTGGGAAGCCAGCCACGGCATCAGCGGCAACGAAGCCATCGTGCATACAAAAATAGCAAACCCAATGATGCGGAACAGACGTCGGGAAACCGAGAGGATGGTCCCTTCCCGCGCCACATCACCTGAACCGACAGCGATCGCAAAATAACGGGTGCTGGCCAGCGTGACCCCAAGATCCAGAAGAAGGAAGAAACTGATGACGGTCATCGCCAGCAGCCATGAGCCATAACCATCCTCCGAGAGACCGTGCAGCATCAGCGGCGCGGTATAAAAGACCACCCCGATTTTGACAACATGGTCCAGCAGATTCGCCCCGGAACCACGCAACAAATGTCTGCCAATGCTCATCCTTGAAACTTTATCATTCGCTTATCAAAATCACCCGTCGCTCTCTCCCCAAACAAAGTCGCCGGGTCCGAGAGATTGCTAATGTTGCGGCAGGAACATTCCCAGCAGCAGCACCAGACAGGAGCAGGAGTCATAGCAGAGATTCAACCCGGGCCAACCGCTTTGGCTGCCTCCACCCCCAGTTTTTATGTCCTTTGGAGATGAAAACCCGGCAGCTTAGGAAGATTGCCAAATAGCTTCTATTTTTGCAGCCATGCCATGGGAGCGTACGGAAGCTGGACCAGCCCCAAAGCCCCTACGGAGAAATGACATCTGGAAGTGACGCATGACCTTCCGAAAGACGAATGCAGGAGGCGCAATAACAGCACACAAAAACACAATGTTTGTTATACCTCACATCCCAAACCGCCGCCTCGAAACTGTCGCCAAGGAAGTGGCCCATGTGTTCCTGTAGCCCAGACCGCCATGATTTCGGACCTTCTGCACGACTTTGTCTTTAGATGTGAGCAAAGGATCAGGAGGATGAAACGAGTCTGTCGCCAGACAAACAGGGCTTAAAACAAGCCAGCTTGACAATAAAAAGGTGAGCCGAGCTTCGTGCATCCCTTTGGGAACAAACCTTCATCGGTTTTTGACGGGCTCTATCACCTGATAAGGAAAGCCTTTACTGAAAGACTTTTTGTTAGTCGAACAACTTCACATCTTGTCATATTGACATTCAAATGCGCCCCCTTGATCTAGTCAAAACACCATGGAACAAAGTCACCCCCTTGATCTCGCCTTTCGTGGAAAGAGGAGCTACATCCACGGCACAGATATTTACACACTCATTGTTAGTCAAATCAGGGAACAGGAATGTGACGCCGCTATCAGCCTGTCTTTCCATTCCCAGCTCCTCAGGCAACCAGACCTCATTCCCGCCAGCGAAAGCCAGATTGCCACACAACGTGAGAGCACTCGCTTTCGCGGCGATGTCCGCATAGGCAGAGGGGCCGAAGCCCAGTACTGGATGCTGATGGAGAGCAGCCGCGAAGTCGCCACGAGACTGCCCTGCCGCGAGGCTGAGGTGGTGGCCACCGCCATGGTGGATCCAAACGCCCGGACTGCCACCCTGCCAGCCAACAGTGCAGGAACCCCCATCGAACAAGTAGTCTTTCTGAACAAGCATCTGCATTTGCTCGCGCTGCCTGCGCCAGCCACCCAATGGCTGTTTGCCAGGCTGGAACTCAAGCGGGCGTTGCCTGAGTCCACTGCGGGCGAAGTCACTGTGAAATTGAACCAGGTGCTGGGAGGCCGATTCACCCGAAGCAGCATTTCCTGCGGAGGTGAAACGATCGGGAACATCTATTTCTCCCTGGCCGCATGATCCCCAGCATTCGCATCAAACACATTGCAGTGCATGTCCCGGTCTTCAGGGAAAGCACGTTGGTGCGATGCAGCGGCTTTGGCTACGATGCAACGTTCCTCAAAGAAAAACTAGGCACGCTGGAGCTGGCTGTTAAAGAACCCGGCCAGCAGACTTCCGACCTGTGCGTGGCCGCTGCAAAAAATCTGGAGACCAGAGGCGTCTCTCTGGATGACATTGGGGCGCTGATCGTCTGTACGCAAACCCCCGACGGTCACGGAATCCCCCACACTTCGGCCGTGGTCCATGGCAAGCTCGGACTGCCCGATTCCTGTGCGTGCTTTGATTTGTCCTTGGGCTGTTCCGGCTACGTGTATGGGCTTTCGGTGGTGATGGCTTTCATGCAAGTCCATGGCATCCAGCGCGGCCTCTTTTTCACCTGCGATCCCTATTCGGAAATTGTCGATGCCACCGATCAAGCCACCAGCCTTCTCTTTGGCGATGCCGCCACCGTCACCTTGCTGGAAGCCAACGGCCCTGGCTGGGCGATGACAGACATTTTGTTTGGCACGCAGGGCAAGGGTGGAGAGGCGATCCATAACCGGAGCGGCAAACTGCACATGAACGGTCGCGAGGTTTTCAATTTTGCCCTCACCCAGGTGCCCCGACAGATTCGGGCTCTGCTGGACAAACGCCAACTGACGCTGAACGAAGTGGACCTCGTGGCCCTGCATCAGGGCAGTCGTTACATCGTCGAAAAAATCCGTGAGCGCCTGCACCTGAGCGCCAGCAAGGCCCCGGTTTATCTGGAAGGCATCGGTAACACCGTTTCGTCAGCCATCCCCCTCCTGCTGGAACAGCACCTCGGCCAACGGCCCGCCCGCATTCTCCTCTCCGGATTTGGCGTCGGGCTTTCCTATGCTTCGGCCCTTCTCGAATGGCAGGACTAAAATCTCCTTTCCCCCCAATGAAAACCATCCCCCCCACTCTGCTAGATCTGCTGCAAGAAGCGGTGCCTGAAGCCAAACTCCACACCGATGATGACGGTGACCGTCCGCTGGGCGAAATCGGCGTGGACTCGCTCGACAAAATGGCCTTGCTGCTGGCGGTGCAGGAGAAGTATGACCTGGAGTTCACCGAAGCTGAGATCAAGGACTTGCGGACGCTGCGGGACATCGCGGAAAAAATACCTGCATGAGTGCGCAAGCCCCATGTCCGGAAACGCCAGAGTGCAGTCCCTCAGGCATGCATGATCTGGCCCAGCGCCTGTTTCCCATCTGCCGCAGCATCACGGGTGATGGTGTGCGCCAAACAATCAGGATTCTTCAAGAGTACCTGCCCATGCTGCGGATGGTCGAAGTGCCCACTGGCACGCAATGCTTTGACTGGCAGGTTCCCGAAGAGTGGAACATCAGCGAGGCCCAGCTCATCGCGCCAAATGGCAGGGTGATCGCCGATTTCGCAGTGAACAATCTGCACGTGGTCAGCTACTCTGAGCCCGTGGACCTGGAACTGAGCCTGGAAGAGCTGCAGCCCCATTTGCACTCGGAGCCCAATCTCCCGGAAGCCATCCCCTACATCACCGCCTACTACAAGCGCAACTGGGGCTTTTGCATTACTCACCAAGTGCGTCAAAATCTGCCGCAGGGGCAATATCGGGCCATCATCCGTTCGACCCTGAAAAAGGGGCATCTGACGTATGGAGAGCTCATCATTCCCGGCAGCACAGACCGTGAAGTTTTGCTGTCCACGTACATCTGCCATCCGTCTTTGGCGAACAATGAGATTTCAGGCCCAGTGGTCACCACCTTTTTGGCCCGCTATCTTCAGGCCCTGCCTGACAGGCGATGTACCTACCGGATCATTTTCATTCCTGAAACCATCGGTGCCATTGTGTATCTCTCTCAGCATTTGGAGCATTTGAAGTCGCATGTGATTGCGGGATTTGTGCTGAGCTGTGTGGGGGATGACCGCGCGTATTCCTATTTGGAATCAAGATTGGGCAATACCCTGGCAGACAAGGTGGCCCAGCATGTGCTGAAGCATTTGCAACCTGACTACGTCCGCTACAGCTACCTGAAACGCGGCAGTGATGAGCGTCAGTTTTGCTGGCCGGGGGTGGACCTTCCAGTCTGCTCCGTCATGCGTACGCGCTATGGCAGCTACCCGGAATACCATACTTCGTTGGATGATCTCACCGTAGTCACCGAATCCGGTCTGCAAGGGGCCCTTCATGTGCTGCGCCATTGTATGGACTGTCTGGAGCAAACGCTCACTTACACCACCACGGTGCTGTGCGAACCCCAGCTCATGCGCAGGCAGCTTTATCCCACGATTGGCAGGAAGGGCATTGCGGCGGGTTCACGGGTGCTGGTGGACATCATGGCCTACAGCGACGGGCAGCATGATCTCATAGATATTGCCAATATCCTCGGTCGCCCTGCCTGGGAGCTTTTTCAGGCCTTTGAGACGCTGCATGCCCACCAGTTGCTGAGCCTGCCCGAAGCCCCGCCTCCTACCCTGGCTGCCGCATGAAATCCAAAGCTCATTACACCACCGAGGATCTGCGACTGGCTTATGGCGAGATCGGCATTCGCGGCGGCGACACCCTGTATTTCACAGGGAATGCAGGCAATTTTGGATTCCACGAAAGCTTTGATAAGACCAGGACTCTGGAAGCCCATCTCGCCAGCCTGCAATCCGCCGTGGGTGAAACAGGCACGCTAGCCGTACCCACCCATAGCTTTTCCCTGTGCAATACGGACCACCTTTTTGATCCGGCAACAACTCCCAGTGAGCGCGGCCCCCTGACCGAGCACCTGCGCCGACAAAACGGCAGCGTGCGACAGTTTCATGCCTTTGCCTCCGTCACTGCCCTGGGGCAGGATGCAGCGCTCCTGTGTGGAAACTGCACCCGTCACGCGTATGGGCCCGGCACCCCCTTCGACCGCATGATCCAGCGGAATGCCTGGTTTCTCAGCCTGGCGCTGCCGCCTCAGCATACATGCAGCATCGTTCACCATGTGGAGATGCAGATGGGTGTGCCCTACCGCTACAGCAAAGAGTATCACCAACCGACGAAACAGGGCGATGAGGTAAGAACGGAAGCTTTTTACCAGTTTGTGACCTATCGAGAGGCCGATCTGGTGAGAGACCGAAATGAAAAGATCTTTCAGCACCCGCTTTTGCAGCAAACCTTGCGCAGCACCCAGGTAGGGCTGGGAACCATCTGGGCCTACCACATGCAGGACTTCTATCAGGCCGCGACTGACTGCATGAGCGGCGATATTTATGCGTGGCTCAGGCAGCCACCGACGGTGCGACCTTACCAAAAGTGAGGGTATGCTGCCGGGAGTCTGGACTTTGCAAAACGTCCACCCCGTCGCTTGACGCCTCCCCTGCCCCCGCCAAGGATGCTCCTCCCATGCGCTTTCGTTCCTTCCAAGGTCTCGTCCCTGCCCCTGAACACGCCGCCGATGTCGCGGCCGTGCCTTACGATGTTGTCAATCGTGAGGAGTCCTACGCCCTCGCCCATGACAAGCCGCTGAACCTTCTGCACGTGGACCGTGCCGAGATTGACCTGCCTCTGGATGTCGATCCCTACTCCGCTGAGGTTTATGTCAAGGCCCGCGAGAATTTCGAAAAGCTTCAGGCCGAAGGTGCCCTGCTGCGTGAGACGGCCCCCAGCCTTTACCTCTACCGTCAGACGATTGGCGAGCACAGTCAGACCGGCCTTGTGGGCGTCTGCCATACGGAAGACTACGAGAACGACGTCATCAAGAAACACGAAAAGACCCGCCAGGACAAAGAGGATGACCGCACCCGTCTGGTGGACTCTTTGAGCGCCAATACTGGCCCCATTTTCCTGACTTACCGTGGCGTGCCCGCCATTGATCTGATCGTCCACGACTTCCGGCTGAACAATGACCCGGTGCATGACTTCACTGCTCCCGATGGTGTCCGGCATCAGGTCTGGCGTCTGCCTGTGGGTACCTGTGCGGACATTGAGCAGCTCTTTGCCCATCAGGTGCCAGCCGCTTATGTGGCCGATGGCCATCACCGCGCCGCCAGTGCTTTCCGCGTGGGCAAGCAGCGCAAAGCCTCCAATCCTGAGCACAATGGCACGGAAGATTACAACTGGTTCCTCTGCGTGCTATTCCCTGGAAATGAGCTGAACATCCTGCCTTACAACCGTGCAGTCAAAGACCTCAATGGTCACGATCACGACGGTTATCTGGCAGCAGTGGGCAAGATTTTCAAGGTCACCAAAACCGAAGAAAAATCCCCGACCAAGCCTGGGCATGCCAGCATGTATTTGGCGGGTCAGTGGTATGACCTGGAATGGAAGGCGGATGCTGAAGCCAGCCCGATTGATCAACTGGATGTCAGCATCCTGCAGGACAATCTGCTGAAGCCGCTCCTGGGCATTGATGATCCGCGCACCAGCAAGCGAATTGACTTCATCGGCGGCATCCGTGGCACAGCGGAACTGGAAAAGCTGGTGGACGGCGGTGACCATGCCGTGGCTTTCAGCATGTATCCGGTGACGGTGGACCAGCTCATGGCGATCTCCGATGCCACCCAGATCATGCCACCAAAGAGCACTTGGTTTGAGCCCAAGCTGCGCTCCGGCCTGTTCATTCACACGTTCTAAAGAACGCTTCATCAAATGCCGGACGAGGGCTATTCCTTGTCCGGCATTTTTTGTTAGGGCCTGCGCCCAAGGCCTGCCTTGAGCCCCTTGATGGCAGGATTGATGACAGCCTCTGCATACCCCTGTTTCTGCAAGGTCTCGCGCGCCTGACGCACAATCACCTCCGCATCGCCGGACTGCCGACCTTGCGTCAAGGCAGAGATCATTCGTCGGCCGATGTCATCCAGACGCGGCCGCACTTCTGTGGTGAGATCCGGCAGGGGACGCCCCTGCCACGCAGCGGGTTTCGGTCGGGATAGCCAGTCCTCCTGAAAGGCTTTGGCGGCCAAGATCTGGCCAGCGAAGAACTGCCGCACCCGCTCCGGTGGCAGCCCTGCTTCCTTCCCTTGTTTTTCCATAGCCTGAAGCAGCGCCTCCTCCCGCACAGGATCGACCACAGGCGCAGCCTTCGCCCGCTTCACCTCAGCCACTTCATCCATCCAGGACAGGCGCTCGACGACCAGCATCACAAGGGGACTCGCCGCTTTTTCTTCCGCCCAGCCGGATGAGATCAGCGTGAAAAACAGGCAGGCCACCAGCGGGGCCAGCCACGTCATGGGAGCAAACGACTTCCACATTTTCAAAGAAATCAGTCGGTTCATGGTCACTGCTTTGGACGCATGTCAAAACACACCAGCTTCTCCCGCTGCCTAACAATGAGCTTGCCGTGACTGAGGGCTGGGGATGAGCAGCCCATGCCCTCCACCTTCACGCGTGCCAGTTGCTGATAGGCCCCCGGCACCGCCTTCACCACGCGCAGGTGGCTGCCATTGTTTTCGTAAACGATGAGCTTGCCGTCGGCAATGATAGGAGAGGTGATGGTGCTGTTGACCTCATTTTCCAGCCAGGTCACCTTGCCGCTGGCCAGTTCCACACACTGGTGTTTGCCGCCGCAGGTGAGATAGACGTGCCCCTCATGAATGATGGGGCTGCCACTGTATCGCATGGTCACCCAGAAGTGTGACCAAGCTGCCTTCGGCGCAGCTTCTTTAACGTATTGATAGGCCCTCAGCCCCACATCTTTTGCACCGCTGTAAACGACCAGCCAATCTCCCTGCGTCACCGGGGTGGACTGGCCACCGCCTTCCACCGTCCATTGCACTTTACCATCCGCCGGGGAGAGACCATACACGGCATTGGCACCGACAATCAGCAGCACCGGAGTTCCAGAAGCCGGTGTCCACAGAGTGGGGCTGCCCGTGTTGCCCTTCGCTTCCTTTTGCTCCCACAGCAATTGTCCATCTTTGGTGGAAAAGGCCTGGGCACGACCAGCGGCCATGTAAACGCGATCACCCACAACTAAAGGTGAGGCCGCAGGTCCACCGGCAGGTAGAGCGGCCTTCCAAATCATTTTGCCATCCTTTTGGTTCAGGCAATAGAGATGCGTGCTGCCAGCGGCATACACTTTTTCATCCATCACCGCCGCTGTGCTGCTGGAGCTGCGGCCTGTCGGCTTACCCTCGACCTCGAATTTCCACGCCTGTTTGCCTGTGTTTAGGTCCAGGCAGACGACGACGTCCTTGGCCACCTTGATCGTATTGGGCACAGCGGTCATCAGCTTGTCTTTGACTGGTTGGGAGAATTTCTCGTCTTCCATCCATTGTTTCAGCTCATCCACATTGGCGAAGGGTTTGCCTTCACGCTTGGCCACCCGGCTCAGTTCTTCCAATGGCAATGCCGTCTTCCCGGCTTTGAAGCGGGACTCCGCCCATTTGCCCAGGCTGACATCCTCTTTGGCAGTCAGGTTTTCTTTGCGCCAGGCTGCCAGCCACTCGTCCAGTTTGGATCCGCGCATGGCTGGCATGGAAAGGCGGTCCGCCTCCATCTTTTTCATCAGCTCTGGTGAGACGCCGCGGTAGTTCATTTGCTGCATCACCTCGCTATCGATCTCACGCTGCTCTGAAGGCACCTTGTCATGCCAGACCACGGAGATAAACGCCTGCTCTCCCGCGATGATAGGACTGCCGTGGCCACCGAGGTGATCACTAGGGATGAAGTCGCTTTCCCACACCTTGGTTGGGCCGGCTTCAGGAAAGCTTTCAGCAATGGGCGTGGTATCGTTGGAGACTCCATCACGTGAAGGACCACGCCATTGCGGCCAGTCAGCCAGGGCGGTGGTGAGAGACAAAAGAGACAGCGTGGTGACGAGGCGCATAAGGATACAAAGGTGAACGAAGGGGTGATCGTGAGCCTTTCATTCTGGCGAGGAATGCCCCATGATGAGACCATGAAGTGGCTTTTGCCCTTGTTCGTATTTTGCCTCCCCCTGACATCGCAGGCCCATCCTGCCGATGTCACACCGCTGCGGGTGAAGGTGGAGAAGCAAGAGTTAGAATTCCGCTTCACCCTGAATCTGTTCACGCTGGGGAAAATGGTCAGCCTTGATCTGGACGGGGATCATCGTTTGGCTCCTTCGGAACTGGAGGCTGCAAAACCCGAGATCGCCAGATTCCTCCAGGAGCATTTCATGCTGCGCCTCAACGAAAAATCAGCCAAGCTGGGAGGTATCGCCGAGTTTGAACCGCTTTGGCCCTCGGTAAATAGCGTGGACCTGCGCGAAGTGGAACGCGCCGTGGATGTGACTTTTGTTCTGCCCTGGCCTGAGGTCATTGCCAATGTCTGGATGGAGTTCACAGGTCTTTCCCAGTGGGGAGAACTGGCTACAATCCAGGCGACCTACGAGCAGGGAGATTTGCGCATGCAGGTGCCCTTCAGTCAGACAGAGCCTGACTACCTTTATGACACGGGCTTCGTCGCAGAAGAGTTTTTCCAGGTGCCTCCAGCTAAACCGACTCCAGCCACGCCCATGTGGGCCGTGTATGCATTTGGGGCCTTCATTCTCATGGTCTTTCCGATTGCCTACCTGTGCATATTTCGAAAGCCCACGAAAGGCGGAGCGCAAAGTCCCCCGTAAGGTTGACAAAGCACCTCCTTCTGGCCGATTACACCCCTCATGAGAGTCCCAACCTGCCTCTTCGCCCTTTTGTCCTTCAATCTCGCCGCCCAGGCGGCCACCTCGGAGCACGATGTCGTGATCTATGGCGGCACTTGCGCGGCCATCACCTCGGCTGTGCAGGTGAAGAAGATGGGCAAATCCGTCATCATCGTCAGCCCGGACAAACACCTCGGCGGCCTCAGCAGTGGCGGTCTCGGTTTTACCGATACGGGCAACAAAGCGGTCATCGGCGGCCTGTCCCGCGAGTTTTATCATCGCATCTACATGCACTACCAGAAGGACGAATCCTGGGTGCAGCAGAAGAAAAGCGAATATGGCAACAAAGGCCAAGGCACCCCGGCCATGGACGGCGAGAACCGCACGATGTGGATCTTTGAACCCAGCGCAGCGGAAAAGATCTTCGAAGCCTGGATCAAAGAACAAAACATCACCGTGGTGCGTGATGCCTGGCTGGACCGCGCCAAAGGCGTGAAAAAGGAGGGAGACAAGATCGTCTCCATCACCACGCTGGATGGCAACACCTATGCAGGCAAGATGTTCATTGATACCACCTATGAGGGCGACCTCATGGCCGCAGCCGGTGCAGATTACCACGTGGGTCGCGAGGCCAACAGCGTGTATGGCGAAGAGCACAATGGCATCCAGGTGGGCGTGCTGCATCACCGCCACCACTTCGGTGCTGTGAAGGAACCCATCAGCCCTTACAAGATCCCAGGCGATCCGAAAAGCGGCGTGCTGGCCCGCATCAGCACGGAAGATCCTGGTGTGAAAGGCGAAGGCGACAAACGCGTGCAAGCTTACTGTTTCCGCGCCTGCTACACCAATGACCCGGCCAACCGCATCCCCTTCCCCAAACCTGAAGGCTACGATGCTAACCAGTATGAACTGCTACTGCGCGTGCTGAATACCGGCTGGGGTGAGTTTTTCGAAAAGTTTGATCCGATCCCTAATCACAAGACGGACACAAACAACCACGGCCCCTTCAGCTTCGACAACATCGGCTATAACTACGACTACCCCGAAGCGAGCTATGAGCGCCGCCGCGAAATCATCGCGGAGCACCGCACCTATCAGCAGGGTCTGCTTTGGTTCGTCGCCAATGATCCTCGCGTACCTAAAGAACTGCAGAAGGAACTGAACACCTGGGGCCTGCCCAAGGATGAGTTCACCGACAATGGCAACTGGTCCCACCAGCTTTACATCCGTGAAGCACGCCGCATGATCGGCCACTTTGTGATGACCGAAAACGAGCTGCGCAAAATGAAGCCCACGCCTGAATCCGTGGGCATGGGCAGCTACACCATTGATAGCCACAATGTGCAGCGCCACATCACCGCTGAAGGGTATGTGCAGAACGAAGGCGACATCGGTGTGAGCACGAATGGCCCCTATGAGATCGCATACGGTTCTTTGGTTCCGAAAGAAGGCCAGGGCTCTAACCTCCTGGTCCCAGTGGCCATGTCCGCCAGCCACATCGCCTATGGCTCCATCCGCATGGAGCCCGTGTTCATGATCCTGGGTCAATCGGCCGCCAGCGCTGCGGTGCTGGCCATTGATGGCGACCTGCCTGTGCAAAAGGTCCCTTATGCCAAGCTGCGTGAGCAGTTGCTCAAAGATGGCCAAATCCTCGAATACACCGGCCCTAAGAGTGCACGTGGCCTGGACCCCAAAGGCATGAAGGGCGTGGTCGTGGATGACGAGCAGGCCCTCAAAGCGGGCCACTGGCAGGAAGGCGGAGCCGCGAAGAAATTCATCGGCAATGGTTACAGCCATGATGGCAACAGCGCCAAAGGCGAAAACACCGCCGCCTTCCGCGCCAAGCTGCCAAAGGCTGGTCGCTACGAAGTGATTTTTGCCTACGCGCCTAACAACAACCGCGCTAGCAATGTCCCCGTCACCGTGAAGCACGCCGCCGGTGAAACCAAGGTCACCGTGAACGAGAAAAAGGACGGAGACTTCGATGGCCTGGGCGTGTCTCTGGGCACCTTTGAATTCGGCACCGAGGCCGAAGTCAGCATCAGCACCGCAGGCACCGATGGCTACGTCGTCCTGGACGGCGTCCAATGGATCGCCCGATAATCACACGCTCAGCAGCTAAAGAATCCCAGCCCGGTTGTGTTTATCGCAACCGGGCTTTTTTGTCACCCGATGCACATCGAACCCACAAGCACTCCCCGGACAGTCCAGGCTACAGTGCGCAGCCAATTCGTCCTGACGAGTTTCTGAATCACATCGGCAGACCAGCCACCTTGCGTGAGTTGACTGTGAATCGGCACCTGGATGAAAAAGGTCGAGAGCCAGACCGCCACCATAAAAACCAGGCTCCACAAGAAAACTGGCGACCGTTCGCCCAGCCAAAACAGCCAGGCCCCCGTCGCTGCCTCCAGCAGCATCAATGGCACCACCACAAAGGCGATACGCAGACAGTGACCGCAGTGGTAGCGATCAAAACTCTCCCTTCCCACGTCCATAAACAACGGGTACTGGACGATCTGGACATGCCAGATCAGCCCCATCAGGGCCCAGGTAATGAAGGTGTGGAACTGGAGCATGCAGTCAAGAAATCTGGTCAAATCTAGTGCAGCGGAAAACGGATGCATTGAAACTTTGCAGATTCACGGCATGAAAGTGTGTCTAAACGCCTCACGCCGTATCCCGGCCGGGCCACCACATTCCCCCATGGCAGGTCATTCCCCTCTCGAACTCGGCAAAGCATTCCTCGCAAAAAACGCCACGCAACCTGGTGTCATCACGACAGCCAGTGGTCTTCAATACCTGGTTCTCCAGGAAGGCACCGGTAAGAGCCCCACCTTGAAAGACACCGTGGTCGTGCATTATCGTGGCACGCTGATCAATGGTGCTGAGTTCGACAGTTCCTACCGCCGCGATGAACCCGCTGAGTTTCCTTTAAAGCGTGTCATCAAAGGCTGGAAAGAAGGCGTTCAGCTCATGAAAGAAGGTGCGAAATTTCGCTTCTTTGTCCCGCCGAAACTCGGGTATGGCAGCAAGGGGTCTGGCATTGAGATCGCCCCAAATGAAACCCTGATCTTTGAAGTCGAACTGCTCAAGGTCTGGGAAGACTGAGACTGGCCTGAACTTTCGCGTAATCTTTGCCACGATCCCATCGTTTCAACGGTTCGCATGATCCGCTGCATTTTCCTTTGTCTCCTCAGCCTCACAGGCGCAGCCCTCGCCGATCTAGCAGGCACCCGGCCTAACATTGTCTTCATCCTCACCGATGATCAAGGCTACGGGGACCTGTCTGCACACGGCAACCCGATTCTCAAAACCCCTCATCTCGACAAGCTGCGCAGTGAAAGCGTGCGCTTTTCAGACTTCGTCGTCAGCCCCACCTGTGCTCCCACTCGAAGCGCTATCCTGACCGGACGACATGAGTTTCGCAATGGCATCACTCATACGATCCTGGAACGGGAACGCCTGGATCCCAAGGCAACCACCATCGCCCAGGTGCTGAAAACGGCAGGTTACACCACTGGCATCTTTGGCAAATGGCACCTGGGAGATGAACCCGAATACCGCCCCCGTGCCCGAGGCTTTGATGAACAGTTCATCCATGGCGGTGGCGGCATCGGCCAGAGCTACCCAGGCAGTTGTGGAGATGCCCCAGGCAACAAATATTTCGACCCAGCCATCCTGCATAACGACAAGTTCGTCAAAACCAAGGGTTACTGCACGGATGTGTTCTTTTCCCAGGCGACTCAATGGATCGAATCCGTCAAGGGTGGCACGCCGTTTTACTGTCACATCGCCACCAATGCCCCGCACGGCCCCTACATCGCGCGTCCCGAGGACAAAGCCCTCTACGAAGGCAAGGTGCCCGATGATGACGTCGCCAATTTCTTTGGCATGATCCATAACATTGACGAAAACGTCGGCCGACTCATCGCCAAGCTGGATGAATGGGGCATTGCCCAAAACACTCTGGTGGTTTTCATCAATGACAATGGCGGCACCGCCGGTGTGAAAGTTTACAACGCGGACATGCGAGGCTCCAAAGGCAGCCCTTGGTTCGGAGGCACCCGCGCGATGTCCTTCTGGCGCTGGCCCGGCAAGCTGGCCCCTACAGATTGTGCAGCCCTCACCGCCCATGTGGATGTCTTTCGTACCTGGGCCGGCCTTGCAGGTGCCACCTTGACCTCAAGTGCGGAAACCCAAGCCGAGGGTCGCAACCTGCTGCCTCTGCTGCAGAATCCGAAAGCCGACTGGCAGGAACGCATCCTTTTCAGCCACGTGGGCCGCTGGCAGAAAGGCACCGACTACCAGGCCGCCAAAACTCGCAACGCCAGCATCCGCACCCCTCAATATCAGCTCGTCAGTGAAACACCACGCCCGCAACGCGCCAAAGCCAAAGCAGAAACACCCATTGGAGGCTGGCAGCTCTTTGATCTCAAAGCGGACCCTTCCCAAACCCGTAACATTGCCGCAGAAAAACCGGAGGTCGTCCAAGCCATGCTGACCAGCTACGATCAATGGTGGGATTCTCTCAAAGGTCAGATTGACCTCAATGAAACCGCCAAAGGACCGAAGCTAAATCCCTTTGCCGAGGAATACTGGAAGCAATTTGGCGGTGCCCCCACCGAGGAAGATTTGGCCCGGATGAATCCAGAGAAAGCCTGGACCTTTGAAGTCCAACGGGCCAAGAAAAAGTAAGTCCGCACCTCACGGCTGGATGATCAACTTGGGGCCATAGAACTTCGGTTCCGTTTGCAGCAAGGTAACGTCCAGCACGGCATTCACACGCGCCAGGTATTCACGCAGATGGGTCATCAGCCCCGTCTTCCGCGAAACATCACGCGCATTCAAACCCACTGCCTCAAGTCCATGGCGGCGCGCCAGGAAAACTGCCCGCTCATTATGAAAACGCTGGGAGACCACGATGAACTTTTTCTGGTCAAAAATCGCCTGCGCTCGCACCACGGAATCCAAGGTGCGGAACCCGGCATAGTCGCAGTAGATGTTTCGTTCCGGCACTCCTGCGGCGATGAGTGACTCCTTCATAGCCGTGGGTTCATCATAATGATGCGAGCCATTGTCTCCGCTGACAATGAAGGCCCTTACCTTGTCTGCCTTGTAAAGCTCCACCGCCGCCTGAATGCGATATCGGTAAAACAGGTTTTCCAGGCTGCCGATCTTCGGTGAGCAGCCAAGGACCAAAGCCACGTCAGCAGAAGGCAGTTCGGAGACAGTTTCAAAGCACCGTTCATGCGCTTCATTTTTCACCCAGAAATGGCTACCCAGAATGATACCGGCCACCAAGACAGTGACCACCAGCAAGCTCCAGAAAACCCGTTTAAGGCTCAGATGAAAACGGGTTTTCATGGGCGGACAAGAGGAGGCGACTCACGCATCAGGGTCACGTGCTGCAGCAGCAGGCGATAGTTGTCAATCCAACGGCTCGTCCCCTCTTCGTTCATGGCCTTGGCCTCGCCTGCCCAAAGGTAGGCGGCTTCCGCCTTTTCAAACTGCCCCATCCGATGCCAGTGCACCGCCAGAGCCATGCGCGATTCTTCATGCAGAGGCGCCAGAGTAACCGCCCGGCGCAGTTGCACGAGGGCCTCGTCATGGCGGCCTTGCGCGTCATAGGCATCCGCCAAAGCCAAGGCATAAAGATAGTGATGCGGATTCAGCTTTACCGCCACCTCCAGATCTTCCGTCGCCCGTTTCAGCACCGGGTGCGTTGGCGACCGCTGGCTTGCATTCAGTTTTTCCAGCAATGTTTGCCCCCGTTCGTATCGCGCCTCCGCATTGGCAGGATCCGCCTCCACCGCCGCATTGAGCTGCTGGGAAGCCTCAAAGAAATCCTTCTGGGATTCGGCAATCTGCGCGCGTGCCAGATGATAGTCCCCGCGCCCATAGAGCCAAGGTCCTGCCAGCAGAAGCAAAGAAGCCAGACCTAACAGGATCTTTGACATGAACCGCACCGGAGGCAGGCGCATAGCCCGGCGCTCGGAGCCTTCAAAGCCGGGGTTTGCCAGCAGGCCCAGCAGCACAGCCAGGGTCAGGGATGGGATGGCCACGTGGAACTGGAATTCAAAAGCCGCATGCACCAGCATCGCCGTCAGTGCGGCCAGGGCTCCCAGACAAAGGGCCAGATTGTTACTCAGGATGCGCCCCGTCTGCAGAAAACGATGCCGGGCAAACCAACTCAGAAAAGAAACCCCGTTCCAGGCATGAGTCAGCACCACCAGCGTCATCAGTCCCAGACCGACCCAACCATAATCGGCCAGCATTTGCAGGTATTCATTGTGGGCAAAGAGCGCATCCCCTGCATACGCAGGCAGCCCCTCAGACCGGAACTGCACGCTGCCATCATAAAACATACGACTGCCCGCCCCGATCCATGGGGACTGCGCGTGCTGGGCCAAAGCAGCCTCCCAAATCTCCAGCCGCACATCATTGGCCATGGGACTGGTGATTTCGCGCCCACGAAGGTACTCCTCATTCACTTTCCACAAAACGGCCCCGCCAAGCACACCCACCACCAGTCCCCCGCCTAACAAACTCCAAAACAAATGCCGCTGAGTCTGCCACACCACGCCCAAGGCCAGCAGCGAAAAGATCACCGCGCCCGTGGCCAGTCCTGTCAGTGCCCCACGGCTAGCCGTCAGCGCCACGCCGATCATCATCGAGACGATGAGAAACCCCAGGCACATTTTCAGCGCCGCCCCCCCGCGGCCAAAACACAAAAAGCCGGCGGCAAGGAAGATCACCATCGAAAAGAAAGCTCCCAGGTGGTTCGGATTGGCGAAAAAGCCCCCGATCCTTCCTTCCGTCGCCGTGCGGATAAAATGAGGCACCACATGGAACTGCCAGTTCCCTGACAGATGCACAAAACCCACCGCCAGATTTCCCACCACCAGGAGCAGCAGCACACCAAAGACCGCCAATCGCCAACGCGGATGGCTGGCCGCCGTCACCGTGAGGATGTAGGCCACCCAGGCTGCCGCCAGAACAAAAAGATCTTCACGGGCATAGGCCGCCACGGGTGACATCCCCGCCCTCACAGCGATGTAGGCCGTGAACAAGCAAACGGCCCCCAGACAAAGATCACTGGGAGGAAAGAGAACCCGCAGCCGCCACTTGAGGGTGGCCACCAATCCCGCGAGCCCCAGCACTGCGGCACCAGGCCAGAAAAAAAGCAGCCTTGTCTCTGTCCCCAGCACACCGGCAATGAGCAGGCCCAGCAGCAGGAAGATCAGCGAGACTGTTTGCATATGAGGCCCCTTTTTGCCCCTGATTGGACCAAGATGCAATCCTGCACTCAGCAAATGCTCAGTTCCACAGCTTCCAGCCGGAAATGCTGGTTGAGCAACTGGTTCAGCCCTCTCATCTCATCGGCCAAGATCAGTCTTTCCTCTGGGGAGACAAGTGGCAGCATCTGGTTGCAACGTTCTGTTAGCGGAAGTTGCTTCTCCAGGTTTCCCCATTGCTCCAAAAGAGCCTCTAGACGGCTCACTGCCTGCCGCGTCAGCATCACAATGCTTGCTGCCTCAGCCTCCGAAGTTTCGCCTTTAGCCATTTGCTGGATCTGCGTGCATTCAAAAAGACGGCATCGGGATGGACGGTCCTGGTAGATGGTGCAAGTGCACTCACGGAGAAACCGGCAAGGCTGATTGAAATACGGCTCCTTCTTTTTACGGCTCACCTTCATGCCCAGAGACTCCAGGCTCTTCACCGAATCTGTCGGCTGCAGTCGTACAATGTGAAACAGCACCCCATTGCAGCACATGCCACAGGCCGTGCATAGGCGCGAGGCAGCATCTGAAAAATCGGGGGCAGACATGGCTACCCTATCCTGAGCCAGCATTTGCTTCCGATGGCAAGCCTCTTGGCGACTGGACAAAAAAAAGCCGGAGCGTTTTCACGCTCCGGCTTCCCTCATGCAGGCATTGCCTGCGGATTCTTAATGCTCGTAACCGGACTCGCCATGTTCGGCAAGGTCCAGACCGATCTGTTCCACTTCCTGCGTTGGGCGAAGGCCCACCAGCAGTTTCACAATCAGCGTGATGACCACCGTGGCAGTCACGCTCCACACGATCGTCAGGGCCACAGCCTTCAGTTGGTTCATCAGCAGGCCTTCTTTCAGACCTGCCACGATCGCATTGGCCTTCTCATCGGCAAATACACCCGTGAGAATAGCACCCAGCGTTCCGCCCACACCGTGCACACCAAAGGTGTCCAGCGCGTCGTCATAGCCCAGGATCTTCTTCAGGTAAGCCACCGCGATGAATGGCACCACACCGGCTGCCACGCCCATGATGACTGCGCCATTGGCCGTCACAAAACCTGCACCTGGGGTGATCACTACCAGACCTGCCACAATGCCCGAGCAGAAGCCCAGCACGGAAGGCTTGCCACGGGTGATCCACTCCAGCACCGCCCAGACAAAACCGGCGATGGCCGCAGCCAGCGTGGTGGTCATGAAAGCGTTGGAGGCGATGC